>JBAUZZ010000416.1:0-39834 GCA_049585495.1 Chthoniobacterales bacterium
AGACCAAGCCGATCAGAAGGGCGAAAAGGATGGGAATTCTCACGGGCTATGAACTCGAAAAAGTCTGTTAAATTTCGCAAAAGGTCTTAGCACCAACCGGTAAACGCCTGCACTTTTCTAAAAGCTAGCGCGATTTCTGCCGTTAGTCACTTAAGCTGTGATTTTGTAGCGCGAGCGCCGGCGGCGACGCCTGGCATCGCTGCTACGGCGGGCTTCGAGCCGTCCGGGGGCTTGCCTGGCATCGAGGAAGAATTTAGAACGGTTCACATGATCTGGTGGATCTATGCTCTTCTATCCGCGGCGTGCTGGGGTGTGCAATATATGCTACTGGAAATGCTGTTTAGCAGGCTGGACTTTGCGGCCGCGTTCTCGTTCCTGAGTCTGGCCAACGGCATCCTCGTCGCGCTGATCCTATTCGTAATCTACCCGATGCAGGACTGGAGGCAGCTCTGGCAGGGGTGGCCGGTCGTCGGAATGGTTCTGCTCTACCTGCTGTTCGGCAGCGGCGCTTACCTGTTCAATGCTTATGCTATCCGCGAGAAAAACGCCACCCTCGCCGCTCTGCTGGAGATCACGTATCCGGTTTTCATCATCGTCTTCACTGCGCTGTTTCTGCGAAAGGTCCATCTTAACGGCCTGGGCTTCGCCGGGGCGTTTTTGATCCTCGGCGGCTGCGTACTCGTGGTGTGGAGCCGATCAGATTGATTGTTAGGCGCGGGCTGCGGCGGATTGACTTGCGATTCTGCGCGACAATGCTCCAATAGCCTTAGTCCCGTGGCTGATTACACGCCGCCCGCTATCAATGTGAATTTCAATCCCCGATCGGCTGGACCGATTGTTGCCATCGGCGTTGGCGTTCTGCTGATCGCGGTGCTGTGGTGGACATCTTACTACACTGTAGGCGCCGAGTCGGAGGGCGTGGTGCTGCGTTTCGGGAAGTTTTTAAAAACGGTTGAACCGGGGCTGCATTTCAAGCTGCCATTTGGCATCGACTCGGTAACCGTTCTGCCCACGCGGCGCCAGTTGAAACTTGAGTTCGGCTTCGCCACGCCAGGATACCTAACGAATCCGATCCAGGCCAGCGAGGACCAGGAAGCTGAAAAATCAATGGTTACCGGTGACCTGAATGCGGCACTTGTAGAGTGGGTCGTGCAATATCGGATCGAAGACCCGCGGCAATATCTCTTCGATGTGCGCAACCCGGGCGAAACCCTCCGCGATTTATCGGAGGCCGCAATGCGCGAAGTGATCGGGGACCGCACCGTGGACGAACTGATCACCATCGGACGGCAGGACATTGAGATCGAAGCGCTCGCCCGGATGCAGGAACTGTCCAAGCGGTACCATCTCGGCATCCGGGTGGATCAAGTGCAGTTAAAAAACGTGAACCCGCCCAGTCAGGTACAAGCGTCGTTCAACGAGGTGAACAAAGCCCAGCAAGACCGCGAAAATGCGATCAATATTGCCAATGGCGAGTATAACAAGGCGGTGCCGAAAGCCAAAGGCGAAGCTGACCAGACCATCCGCGGCGCAGAGGGGTATCGCTTCAAACGCGTCAACGAAGCCGAGGGTGACGTCGCGGCTTTTACGGCGGTTCTTCAACAATATATCAAAGCGCCCGAAATCACTCGCACCCGCCTTTACCTGGAGACGATGGGTGAAATCCTGCCTCAAACGGGGCAAAAAATCATCGTTGACGAGTCATTGAGGCAACTGCTGCCGATCCTGCCACTCTCGGCCAAACCTGGGGAGAGCCGGCCATGATGCCAAAGGGTTGCTTGCCGGCAGCGATTATCGCTGTTGCTCTCGTCTTGTTCCTCGTTCTCTCCGGTGGGTTCTATACCGTCGACCAGACGGAGCAGGTGATCATCACGCAGTTCGGAAGACCAGTCGGCGAGCCGATCACCGAGCCCGGTCTGCATTTCAAGATACCGTTCGTGCAAAATGTGAACAGTCTCGACAAGCGCTTTCTGGAGTGGGACGGCCCGCCAGTTGCGATCCCCACCAGGGACAAGACATACATCCACGTTGACACCTTCGCGCGTTGGCGCATCGAGGATCCGAAGACCTACTTCGTGCGCTTGCACGACGAGCGCAGCGCCCAGTCGCGCCTGGAAGACATCCTCGGCAGCGAAACTCGTAATTCGATCGCCAGGCACGACCTTATCGAAATCGTGCGGACCGATAAGAATCGCCAGCCACTGCACGACGAGACGCTCAAAGGCGGGCCTACTGGCACCATCGGTGTGCTCCCACCCATCGAATTTGGCCGGCTGAAGATCGAAGAGGAAATCAAAACCGCTGCCGCGCAAAAACTAGCGGGGTTTGGAATTGCTGTGCTCGATTTCCGGATCAAGCGAGTAAATTACAATCCCGATGTCCTCGACCGTATCTATCAGCGCATGATCAGCGAGCGGCTCCAGATTGCACAGCGCTTTCGTTCCGAGGGCGAGGGTGAATCCGCCCGCATTGCGGGTCAGCGTGAGCGCGACCTAAATGAAATCCGATCCAATGCCTATCGCCAAGTGCAGCAGATTCGGGGCGAGGCTGACGCCAAGGCGACCGAGATTTATGCCCGGGCCTATACCCAAAATCCTGAAGCCGCTGAGTTCTACGCCTTCCTCAAGACCTTGGAGACTTATCATAAAATCTTCACCAAAGACTCCACCCTGGTGCTCTCAACGGACAGCGACATTTTTTCCTTGGTGAAACACGCCGTTGCGAAGACAAACGGCGCCCCGATACCGGTCGACACCCCCGCGAAGCCTTCGCCCTGAGGTGGCGGTACTCGGTTTGTGCCTGGTTGACAACCTTGCTGGACTTCGACCGATGAGCCCGACCTCGATATGGATTTCGCTGCGAAACCCAGTTTTTCGCAGATTGTGGTTCGCCGGCGTCGTTTCCAGTTGCTGCGTATCGGCTCACGATATGGCTGCAACCTGGGTGATGAACACATTGAGTCCGTCGCCTTTGCTCCTCGCCCTTTTATCCACTGCAGCCTCGCTTCCCTTCTTTTTACTCACCCTTCCCGCCGGGGCGTTCGCAGACATGGTGGACCGCAAGAAACTTTTATGCGTGATGCATCTCTGGCTGGCGTTGGCTGCCGGCGGACTTGCGATTATCGCTTGGCTGAAGCTTCTGAATCCATCGATCATTCTAGCTGCCGTCTTTCTGTTGGGGGTCGGTTTCGCGTGCAATGCGCCCGCCTGGACCTCGGTCATCGCGGATGTCGTGACTAAAGAAGAGCTGCCGTCGGCTGTGACACTCGGTGGTGTGCAGCTGAATCTCTCCGTAATTATCGGGCCGGCGCTAGGCGGGGTGCTGCTGCCCCTGATTGGAGCCAATGCCCTCTTCGCTCTTAATGCAGTCGCTTTCCTTTTGGTAATTGTCGCGATCTTGCAATGGCGCCCCGTAAAGAGGCAGGCCAAGTTACCCGTTGAGAGCTTGCTTGAATCCTCAATCGGTGTTGTCCGATATGTACGTTACACGAAAGGGATGCAGGTCGTCCTGATCCGCGCATTCCTCTTCGCCCTGCTTATCTCAGTGATCCCCGCGTTGCTCCCCGTGGTGGGATTAAAAGCCCTGCACCTCAGTGCTTCGCATTTGGGGATTCTCTTTACGGCCATGGGAATCGGTTCGCTGGTGGGTGCAGTTTTTGTCGTTCCATGGGCACGCGAACGATTCACACCAAACCAAGTCACCATTCTGGCAAGCGTGTTGCTCGCGCTGGTGTATCTCTTGATGGCCTCCGTTCGCGACCTCCCCACCTTTATGGTTGTCGCCGCCCTCGCTGGATTGGGCTGGACGCTGGCGGCCTCTGAGCTCTGGGTTGCGGCTCAGCAAGCGATGCCAGGCTGGACGCGCGGCCGGCTGAATGCGGCCCAGATTATGGTCTCGCAGGGCGGCATCGCCCTTGGAGGAATCGCGTGGGGGTCTGCCGCAACTTTCACCGGATTTGAATACACTTTACTGCTGGCAATTTTGCTCGTTTGCTTAAATCTCTCTGCAGCTGGTCCGTTATCGATCGATTTCACACGTTCACTCAACGTGGAACCAGCTCCGCCGCCACCGATGCCCGACTTCCCGGAGGCCCCGGACCTCGATGATGGCCCAATCGCCGTGGTTGCTGAACTCAGCGTCAAGGAGCAGAACCGGAGAGAGTTTCTGGAATTGATGCGCGAACTGCGGCTGGTTTACCTGCGAAACGGCGCATCCAGCGTTCGCCTCTACGAGAATCTGGCAGATCGCGCTGCCTTCCGTATGGAAGCAGTGGCGCCGACCTGGCGGGAACATCTTCTCCTCCACCGGCGACTAACCAGGACCGAGCGCGAAATCCTGGATCGAGTTTTGCTCCTGCGTGCCGGCGCTCAGAATTTAACAGTTTCTTATTATGTTGTGATTACCGAACGCCTGCTTGCTCCGAAACCGGTTTCTCCGCCGGAAGGGCCTGCAAACCAGTCCACCGGGGAACTATGATCCTGAGCCTGCATCGCTCACAAATCTTCGAGGATTTTGCTGCCAAAAGTGGTAGGGCGAATTCGTCCCGCTTCGCGTCGCGAAGCGGGACAAATGAGCCTCAAGGGGCTAACAACATTTGCGGTTTAGGCTCATCCGCCGCGGCGGATTCGCCCTACCGTCATTCCTTAATTACGCCGACCCGCGATCACCTCATTTCACACAAATCATGTTTGGTTGCGGCTCCGCCGCGTTGGGAGCGATGCCGGCTAATTGCTGGTTTTTACGGCCGGGTCCGCGCTCTGTTTGGCGGTGGCGGAAATTTCCGGAGTGGCGACAGCCGCTTTGCGGTCGGGTATGGAGCAACGTTGGAGCGGATCTTTGATCAGATGCAAGACGCGCTTAAAGAAGTGATCCTTAGTGTCGCGGCGGCCGATGTTAATAATGGCGGTATTCCCGAGCCCGTCCTTGAAGAGGTTGATGATGCGCTTGCGGGCGTCGTCGTCCAGCGCGTCGAGGGCTTCGTCAATCACTACCCAGCGCGGCTTATGTACCAAGATGCGCGCAAAGACCAGGCTTTGCTGCTCGTCGTCGGCGAGCTCCCGGTCCCAGCGTGCGACCCGGCTGAGCGAAGAGGAAAGGCGATCCAGGCCCGCGTTCTGGAGCACCGCTAGGAGTTCTTCGTCTTGGTAAGTAGTCTCAGGCGAGGGATAGGCCAGCGCCGCCCGGAGTGTTCCCAGGGGCAAGTAGGGCTCGCGCGGTACGAACATCAAGCCGTCTGCTGGCGGTAACGCGACCCGCCCTGAGCCAAAGGGCCACAAGCCCGCGATTGCCCGGAAAAGGATAGTCTTTCCAGTGCCAGCCGCGCCGATGATGAGTACGCGATCGCCCTGCTCGATCTCGACGTGGCGCTCGCTTAGCATCGTGCAGCCGCTTGGTGTAGCGATCTCCAGATTCTCGAAGGTAATCTTGCTCTCGTGTGTTTCGACGAACTCGATGCGGTTCTCGGTCGCACCGAGCCGGTCCATGGTCACCATCGCCTCGCGGAAGCTCGCGATGCGCAGCAGCGTTGCCCGCCAATCAGCGATCGTGTTGAAATTGTCGATGAACCACCGCAGAGATTGCTGGACCTGCATGAAGGCGCCGACAGCCATCATCAACTCACCAAAGGAAAGTAAGCCGCCGAAGTATCCGGGAGCCGCGATCAGGATCGGCGCGATAATCGTAAACCAGCCGTAACCCGCCGTGATCCAGGCGAGCCGCGTGGCTGCGCTGACAATCCGCCACATAACCCCCAGAACGTTCCCTAGCTCGGCATTGAGGTGTTGCTTCTCATCCTCTTCCCCGCCATAGAGCGCTACGCTGTCAATATGCTCATTCAGGCGGACGAGCGCGAAGCGCAATTCGGCCTCCTGCGCATACCGCTTGTTATTGAGCTGAACCAGCGGACGGCCAACGAGCCAACTGAGCCAGGAAGCGGTGCCCGCGTAAACCAGGGCGCACCAGACCATGTAGCCGGGAATCGCAAAACTGCGCCCGCTCAGATGGAACGTGACGTTCCCCGAAAGCATCCACAGAACCCCGATAAAGCTCCCGAGAAGGAGCGAAGACTGCAGGAGCCCGATGCCGAGATCGGCCGACAATTCGGTCAGATGCCGGGCATCCTCGTGCATCCGCTGGTCCGGGTTGGAGCCCACTTCGCCGGCATTGCCGAGGCGGAAGGCGCGCCCAGGTTTAAGCCACTCGTCGAACAGGTCGTGTACGAGGCCTTCGCGCAGCCTGACCTTGGTCGCCTGGGTGAGCCAGGCCTGCGCTACGTTGAGAACCAAAAGCGCGCTCGCGATAACGCTGAAGGCGATAAGCTGGACCAGAAAGTGCTGTAAGTCCTTTCGCGCAAGCGCATCGTAGAAGGGACGGTTCCAGGCGTTGAGCTTGATCTGACCAAAGGCCGTAGCGCCGATGACGGCCACAAGGGCGATGCCGAGCCACAGGATCTTGGCCCGCTGGGACGACCCCCAGTAGGCGCGGAACATCATTAGCAACTGCGGCGCGAGGCGCCCTCCGGCCGAGGGGACCGCCCCGGTGGCGTGCGCGTCGGACGGCTGACTGGGCCGATCGGCCGTGGAAGCTGCTTTCATCTTCTCGAGCCTTACCTCAATTAGGTTCACTAAACAATAGAACCGCTTGGAACCTTAGCCAGCGCAACCGATAAGCCTGCGGATGCTACGGCTTCGACATCAAGTCTTTGTTGTCTGGAGACCTACCAGTCGAGAATTGCATTATCCGCGGCGCGGATGGTCGCGGAGTGCATCACCTCCTGCTTAAAGGGATGCTCCTTCGCTCGCTTCTCGTCGACCTCAATTCCAAGCCCGGGAGCGTGTGCCGGTAACCAGTAGCCATTCTCAGTCACCAATGAACTCTTAACGACCTCCCAACGCCAAGGAACATCGGTCAGCATATCTTCCTGAATCAGAAAATTCGGGGTCGACACCGCGAAATGAAGAGCCACGGCATTCGCCACTGGACCGAGGGGATTGTGGGGCGCAACCCCCATCTGGTAGGTCTCGGCCATAGCCGCAATTTTTTTTGCTTCGAACAGGCCCCCGCAGTGGCATAAGTCCGGCTGAATGACGTGACATGCCCGATGCTCGAAGAGCGGTTTGAACTGGTGACGCCCAACCAGACGTTCGCCGGTCGCAATTGGCGTTCGAACACTCTGGCGAACCTCCAAAAGGGCTTCCACATTTTCGGGTGGCACCGGTTCCTCGCAAAAATAGGGACAAAACTCCTCAATCGCGCAAATGTACTGAATTGCCATCGCCGGGTAGCATCGGCCGTGAAAGTCGATCATGACGTCGATCTGATCGCCAACGGCTTCTCGGAGTTTTTCCATGAGCCGGGCAAATTGCTTCACCTTTCCGATGCCTTCCAATGGTTCGGAGTATGGTACGAATACGACTTTTACCGCGGTGTAGCCTCGACTAACGATCTTGAGCGCGAGATCAATGAGGGGTTCGACCTCGAACGTTTCGTACACGGATTTCATATCCCCGCCGCCGAGGTGGGTGTACATCCGAACCTTGTCGCGCACTTGACCACCTAGCAACTCGTAGACCGGTACGCCCAGGACTTTACCCTTGATGTCCCAGAGCGCTTGCTCAATCGCAGAGATGGCGCTCATTCCGATCACTCCAAGCCGCCAGAAAGATTGACGATAGAGCTTCTGGAAAATGTGCTCGATCCGGCGTGGATCCTCCCCCACGACCATCGGCGAAAGATCTTCGATCGAACCAACCACGGCCCGAGTCTTCCACTCGAGCGATCCCTCACCCCAACCGAAAAGGCCAGGTTGATCGGTCTCGACTTTGCAAAACACCCAGTTCCGCATTTCGGCATTCACTACCACCGTCTTGAGATCGGTAATTTTCATCGTTCGCTGGAAGGCGTTGGACGCCGGACGGGATTCGGGCGCTGCCACGAAAACTCTGCCGTTGCTTCAATCCCAAAGAGATCTCGCGCGATCGCCTTGAATTCAAGCTTGGACGCATTGGGTACCTCGTCTCGTGTAGGAAAGATGCGATAAGGCGGCGAGTCGTCGGTCCCCAAAAACTTATATTCAGTTTCACCCGCGACCCGAACGGCAAAAGAGACCGATAACGGTCGGGGATCCATCGTCTCAGCCCGGACCTCCCAGCGGTCATCGATCTCGTCGCTCTGAATCGCTTTGAGGGAAAGCGAATCAATGGGCTTCCCACTCGACTCGATCGGCTGCGGGTTCCGCAATACCAGGACTGAGAGTGGCGCCAGCTCGATCGTGAGTTGATTCTTGGGACCCGGGCCAAAATTAATTCCTTTTTCGGTCGACCTATACAGGCACTCCCAATTTCCCGCCGCAGAGTAGACGGGAATGTCAGCCTTCCTTGGTTCAGTTGCATTATTCAGCATCACAAGAATTTCTTCTCGTGTCCCGCGATTGATGCGGGAGAAGGCAAACAAGCCAGGGCGGGCTTCGCTGAATCGCCCTACTTGCGTTCCGCTCTGCAGGGCCGGGTTTTTCCGGCGGACCGAGATCAGCGTTTGGATGGAGCGGAATAAAGGGTGCTGTTCGTCAAAGGATGGCTGGTTACCGCTGCCGCCCCCCAGGTGCTTTTCGGCGGCAAATTCCGGAACGCGCGAGCCAAACATGTCCTGGCGAGCGGCGTAATCACCGCCGAGGCCGGCAAAGCCTTGCTCATCTCCGTAGTAGATGGCCGGAATCCCCCGCGAAAAGAACAGTAGGGCGTGTGCCAATATATCCCTTTGGACTAACTCCAAATCGCTAGCATCGGGAAGATCATTGCGCAGGAAGTAACCAATCCGGCCCATATCATGGTTGCCGGTGAACGTCACCAACCCGTACGCGTTGCTGTTTGGTGTCGTATAGTAGTCATCTTTCAGGAAAAACTCGGCCAGCCTTGCCGGAGGGTCCTTTCCGGTAGAAAAGTTACGGATAGCCTGTTGAAATCCGAAATCGACCACCGAAGGCATGCTCGCGCGATGCAGATAGTCGGACAGCACGGCCGGGTCCAGATCATAGACTTCTCCGAAGATGAGGAACTCTTTTCGCCCCGCGCCCTCAGCAGCAGCATACATCGCCGGAACAAAACGCTGCCAGAATTCGTTGTTTACATGCTTTACGGAATCCAACCGTAGTCCCCGGAGGTCGAACCCGGCAATCCAGTCGCGATAGATCTGGATCATTCCGTCAACAACTCTGAGTTGCTCGGTGAAGAGATCATCCAGGCCGGAAATATCACCGTACTGGACACCTTCTCCAGCGGTCGTGGCGCCGCCTCGGTTGTGGTAGACGGTTGGATCATTTAACCACTCCGGAACTTTTATGTGCCGCTCAGCCTCGTTCCGAAAAGCCGGTGGCACAGGAAAGCTCTTGATCGGATCCAGTGTTGGAAAATTCGGACTGTTGACATACTGCCGATCGTCGAAAGCCCGGCCGTTAGCGTCGAGATAGGGCTTGGCGTACTTGTATTGGTATTGGTAGACGCCGTTAGCAGGAATAATGACATCGGCCGTATGGTTGGCGACTACATCAAAAATTATCCCGATCCCATGCTTCCTGCCCTCCTCGACGAGCTCGGTAAAATCGTTTCGAGTACCGAAGTGAGGATCGACCGCAGTAAAATCCAGGACCCAGTAACCGTGATAGCCGGCTTTGTCTTTGGAACCGTAGTGCTGCACCGCCCGGTTCTTGAGGATGGGTGTCATCCACACCGCGGTAACTCCAAGTCGTTGCAAATAGTCGAGCTTGTCGGTTACGCCGCGCAGATTGCCGCCGTGGAAATAGTCCGGATTGGTTGGATCCACTCCTTCTTCGGGAGACTCGCCTGCTCCGCTGTTTATCATCGGGCTGCGGTTAAATCGATCCGGCATCAGGAGGTAAATGATGTCGCCTGGCCGATCCCACCGCGGGCTTGGCTGGAAGAAATTCTGATCGGCGAAGAGCGAAACGGTCGAACACCAGAGAAATAGCGAGAAGAGGCGATTCGGCATGGGGGCTAGTATTAAAGACGCCGCCGCGCGGAAACTCTTCAACGCGAACGGCGGATCCGGTGGTGGTAGGGCGAATCACCAATCGCGCCGCGTCCCGGCGCGTGAGGCCACGCGCCCTACAGCTTCCGCTCTTCCAATTTCTGCACCAGCCTGAGAGCTTCCTCTTTGGTCGTAATTTCTCCCTCCAGTTGTGCCGTTTGGACTGCTTCAAGGAGTTCGCCAAACCGGGGGCCAGGTGTCATGCCCAGGCCGATCAGGTCATCGCCGGTCAAAAGCGGCGGAGGGATTATCGGTTCTGCGGCGAACTCGGTGGCCTTGTCGCGCAGAAAATCGTAGTTTTCCAGGTCGCCGTGGCTGCTGGCGCAGTCAACCCGGTGGAGCTCGAGTTCAATCGGAAAAGTCTCGCGCGCCATAAATCGGCGTAGTCTCGCAGGCCGCATCTCTTTAACATCTTTGAATACCATATGGTTGCGAACCGGTTCCACAACCGCGTCGATGTCATCTCGCGAGAACCGAAGCCGGGTTAAAACTTCCTCGGCCATCTCTGCTCCGACTCGATCATGGCCATTAAAGCGGATACGATTGTCCTGCGGATCAATTGATTGCGTTGGCGGTTTGCCGATGTCGTGCAGCAGCACAGAGAGCACGAGTGAGATCGGGGCGTCGGGCTCCAACAATCCGAGCATCTTCCGCGTATGCCGGAATACGTCACCCTCTGGATGAAACTGAAGCGGCTGCTGGCACCCCTTCAACCTCGCGACTTCGGGAAGAACTGCACCAAACAGTCCGCTTGTGTCCAGAAGATCAAATCCCCGGAGGCGGTTCCTATTAGACAGAATCTTCACTAGTTCGTCGCGAATTCTCTCTGGGCTAACCAGGAGAATCTCCGCTGCGTGGCGCTTGAGCGCGATCCAGGTTCTCTCCTCAATTTCGAACTCGAGCGTCGCAGCGAAGCGAACAGCGCGAAGCAATCGAAGCCTATCCTCGTTGAAACGTATTTGCGGATCACCTATCGCCCGGATCAATCCCCGCTCGAGATCCAGCCTCCCGCCGACATAGTCGATAACCTTATCTGCCACCGGATCGTAGAACATGCCGTTGATGGTAAAGTCTCGGCGCCGGGCGTCTTCCTCAGCCGACGAAAACGTCACGGACTCCGGTCGCCGGCCATCAAAATAGATTCCGTCGGAGCGAAAGGTCGCCACCTCAAATTCGTACTGTTGCTCCAAGACACGAATCACGCCGAATTGAGCTCCGACTGGAACGGTCTTGCGGAAAAATCTCTGGATCTGGCCAGGAGTAGCACTCGTTGCGATATCGATATCTTTTGGGGACAGGCCCCGGAGGGCGTCACGCACACATCCACCCGCAAAATAGGTCGTGAAGCCGCGACGTTGCAGCTCTGCAACAATCATTGTCGCGACTTCTCGCAATCCTGTGCCAGGCTCAAAGGTGACTGCCATTAGGCAGCTTCCGCGACCTGCTTCTGGCCGTCAAGATTCACGAGATCTGCCCGGGCGGCGTCCAGTGCCGCCTCCGGTGGCAGCCGCAATTCCAGATAGACTTGGGCTAAAGTCGCTAATCTTTCCTCGTCGGTCAGCTTCGGTAAGAATAATTCCATAGTTTTTACTCCGGGGTTATCACCGGTGTCACTGTCGTTGGTAAGGTTGTTTCTACGAAACCATCCGCCATTGGCGGGTCAGCTCGGGGAGTTGACCTACCCGAAACCGTGCCGCCGGCGCTGAGCATAAAAAAACCCACCGCCGGATTCCAGCGGTGGGTCTCTTCGAAAGTCTTATTTGGCGTCTCTTAAAACTTCTTTTTCTCCCTCACCGCTCGGTCGGCGCTGTCGCGACGAAGCGCAACGCCAACACACCATAGGCAGAACGGCATGTGGCTAATTGAGTCTTTGGCGTCGGAGAAAACCATCGGCGCAAACTCTACTCGTAAGGTCAGGTCAGGCAATCGAAAAATTTCAGGCCAAATCAGCTCCACGCTCGCCTGGCAACGGCAAAAACGATTTTACCGACGATGCAATGCCAAATGCTTAGAAAGTTCATACGAATTGCAAATTCTTTGAAGAAAAAGTGCGTTGAGCGCGTCGGACTCCAAACGACGATACCGCTGGTGTTGTTCGAAAGACAAATCACAAAAGCTGAGTGGCGGACAGGGTCGCGCAGATAGATTTGTCGCGCGGCATTGCATCGCACAAAGCAGACTTGGCCCTATGGATCACGAAACAACCCTGAATTTGGCTGTAAACGGCAAGCGAACGACGAGTGTTCGCCTGGAGAATCTGGACCTGCTCGAGCGGGTGGTCCGCGAATTTGGTTTCAAAGACCGGAGCCATTTTTTTCAACTGTGTACTGATGCTCTGCTCCGCTCGCATGCGCAAGGCCACCGGTTGGAGTGGCCGCCAAGCTTCGTTGTACGCGGCTAGTCGCCTTGCCGCGCGGCCGGTGAGGTTTTAGCTTTTCGCATTTAACGTCAATTCAATCGGGTTGACGGAGTGATTCTTTGTGCTTCCCTAAATCCGCTGCGCTCTTAGCTCAGCTGGATAGAGCAAGGGATTCTAATTCGTTTTCGCCGATTTCCCGAATTTGTTTAAGTTTGTTGAATTGGTGTTTTCCTAGGTAAAACCGCAATTCTAGTCTTCCGACTTTGCTCGGTTTTGCACGAAAATCGCCTTCGAGTATAGAAAGCCGGTATAGAAGGCTCAGAGTAAGGGACTTTTCATCCCAGCGGCTAAGGCTTGGGCTTTGGTGCAGCCACATCGGCCCACCATTGCTCAAGCGTGTCGCGCCGCCAATACCATGAGCCCTTGCGTTTCCGGGAGCCTGGTATCGTGCCATCGGCTGCATATTGGCGCAGTGTCCGCGGCGGAAGGCTACTCAGCTAATAAGGAGGGAAGCGTTGAGACAGAAGGACTTCAATTGGGCTCTTTGGACAAGCCGAAAGCCGCTTCGTGCACCGACCGGCACAAAAACAAGTGCTCTCCCAGCCTTTTTTCGCTCCTCAGATTGCGTGGGTGGTATACGATGCGGTTACCAGGAGCGCCGCGGCTGTGAGATTTAGCGGTGGTTTTAGGCATAATGTTCCCTCTTGTAGTTTTGCTAGTGAGTTCAAAGGTTCAGTTTTGTTTTCGCCGCAGCGCAAATCAGGTTATGCTCTTTTAGACGTCGCTTCGGCAGAATGCCGACGATGAAATGACATGAAAGGAAAGCCAACAGTACTCGCTGTTAGACTGCCGGCTTTGGTCATCTACATTAACCAGCGTGACAAAAGGCGCGCTCTACATTCTGGTCATTAACAGCGGCAGTTCCTCGCTGAAGTTTTCGCTGCTGGAAGTTAGGTCGGAAGCCGTGATCGCGAGTGGGATCGCCGAGCGCCTGGGAACGGCAGAAGCCTTCCTGAAATTCAGCGCCAAGAGCTCCAAAAACATTGGCGAACAACTTCCAAATGCCGATCACCGAGTCGCTTTACGCCGGGTAATTGATCATCTCTCAACCTTAGCGGCAAGCGAGGTCAACGCGATCGGCCACCGAATTGTTCACGGCGGCGAGTACTTTCGGGACGCGGTCCTTATCGACGCCGAAGTGCTCAGGCGCATCGAGGCATTGAGCGACCTGGCGCCTCTCCACAATCCGCCGGGCGCGCAAGGGATCCGGGTTGCCTCCGAGCTATTTCCCAATAAACCGCAGGTTGCAGTCTTCGATACGGCCTTTCATCAGACGTTGCCCCCGCATGCTTTTCACTACGCCATTCCAGCGGAATTTTACGCGAAGTATCGGGTCCGCCGTTACGGGTTTCACGGAACCAGCAATCAATACGTTACCAGTGAACTGGCCAGGCGGCTCCGTCGGCCGATCGCAGAACTCCAAATTATCGCTGCCCATCTCGGAAACGGCTGCAGTGTGACCGCTGTCAAACGGGGGAAGAGCGTCGACACGACGATGGGCTTGACTCCGTTGGAAGGCCTTGTGATGGGGACTCGCAGTGGAGATGTTGACCCGAGTCTGCATCTTTTCTTGCATCAAAAGAAGAATCTCAGCCTGGAAGAAATCACAGATCTACTGACGCGAAAGAGCGGCCTTCTCGGCGTGTCCGGCGTGAGTCACGACATGCGGTCCGTTGTCGAAGCCATCGAATTGGGTAACCATCAAGCCAGGCTCGCGCTGGATCTCTTTTGTTATCGTCTCGCGCGTGCAATCCTGGGTTTGGCGGCTGGATTGGAAAGAATTGATGCGCTCATTTTCACCGGCGGGATCGGGGAAAACAGCGCGGTCGTGCGATCAAAAACACTCGAACATCTCGCGATTCTTCATCCCGAGATCGACCAGGCCTGGAATGAACGAAACGGGCAAGACAGCAACGGCCGCATCACCAAAGAGGCTGGTTTGGCTTGCTTTGTCATTCCAACCGATGAAGAGCTCATGATCGCGCGCCAGACCGCCGCTTTGGCGCTGGGAGACCTAATCGGGATGACAGATGAGAATGACGAAGGTTACGGTCAGATGTGAATTTTCGAGTTTGCGCCTTTGTGGTTTGAACTTGTCATCGGTCATTTATCATTAGTCATATTTCTCTGGCCCATGAAACACGCGTTCTTTCTTGCTCCGGCCGGTCGGGGCCAGGGATTAACTACAGTAGCCCTTGGGGTGGTCGAGGCACTCGATCGCCGCGGGGTTCGTGTCGCGTTCTACAAACCGATCAATGAAAATGTCGACGAAGGTCCGGAACCGGAGCGCTCCACGCACTTTTTGCGAGCGATCACGACGCTTGCGCCTGTCGATCCCTTGCCGCTGCCGCAGGTAGCCAAACTCATCTCAGATGGCCGGCTAGATGAGGTGCTGGGAAAGGTGATCGGGGCCTACCAGGATTCGACGAAAGGCGCTGATATGGTCGTAGTGGAGGGCCTGCCGCCCTCACCGGACGATTCCTACCGAGGCGCCTTGAACCAAGAGCTGGTCAAGGCCCTGAATGGCCAGATCATCTTAGTAGCTGCAATGGGTGATAAGTCAGTTTCGGAGCTGGATGATCAGATCGAGTATGCGGCCAAGGTTTACGGTGGGATTGATAAGATCGTCGGTTTGATCGTCAATCGTTATCCTCAAACCGAAAGTGCCGGAGATCTGGCAGCGGATTATCTGCACCGAAGCCGACTTTTTCGGCGAGAAAGCTTTCATTTGGTAGGAGCTGTACCGCACAACCAAGCGCTCACGTTCTGTCGATCGGTCGACATCCAACGGCACTTGCATGCAATGGTGATCAACGCCGGTGAAATGCAAACGCGCCGGGTCAAATCGACGTCGATGCTGGCTCGCACCGTGCCTAATTTGTTGCACACCTTTATGCCGGGCGCGATGCTAGCGACACCGGCCGACCGCAATGACGTCATTATCGCGGCGTCGATGGCTGCTTTGAGCCGGGTACCGCTCGCCGGACTGATATTGACCGGAGATACCGAGATCGACCAGCGAGTCATCGAGTTTTGCCGGACGGCGCTCGACACCGGGCTGCCGGTATTCCGCGTTACAGCTAACAGCTATGAGACGGGAACTAAGCTATATCAACTCAGCCCCGAAGTTCCGATCGACGACCTGGAGCGAATGCAGACCGCGATGAGACACGTGGCTCAGAGCATTGACGTGGATTGGTTGATTTCGCGATCGAAGGCAGAGTTGGATTTTCGAATGTCGCCGGCGGCATTTCTTCACCAGCTCACCGAAAAGGCACGCGTGGCGCAAAAACGGATCGTTCTTCCGGAAGGAGCCGAGCCACGGACGATTCGAGCCGCTGCGATTTGCGCCCAACGCCGGATTGCGCGTTGCGCTTTGGTGGGAGATCCGAGAGAAATCGAGGGGGTTGCCAAGAGCCAGGGCCTGGATCTTCCGGCAGACATCGAGATTCTCGACCCGGCTGCTGCACGGCCCAAATACATCCAACCATTGTTTGAGCTGAGAAAAGAGAAAGGGCTTTCGCTCGAGATGGCGGCTAGCCAACTGGAAGACAATGTGGTGCTAGGAACTATGATGCTGGCAGAGGGAGAGGTTGACGGGTTGGTTTCGGGCGCGATTCACTCCACCGCCAACACGATCCGGCCGGCTCTGCAAATCATCAAGACCCGGCCGAACGCGAAAGTGGTCTCATCGATTTTCTTCATGTGTTTACCGGACCAGGTCTTGGTGTACGGCGATTGCGCCGTGATCCCGGATCCTGACGCAGAGACCTTGGCGGATATCGCGGTTCAGAGCGCTGACTCAGCAGCAGCGTTTGGAATTCCCCCGCGCGTTGCCATGATCAGCTATTCGACAGGCGAATCCGGTTCTGGAGCCGACGTGGAGAAGGTAAGGGAAGCCACGAAACTGGCCCAAAGCAAGCGACCGGATTTGCTGATTGATGGCCCGCTCCAGTACGACGCCGCATTCATGCCGGACGTAGCGAAGACGAAAGCGCCGGATAGTCCGGTAGCGGGGCGAGCGACAGTCTTTATTTTTCCCGACCTCAACACCGGAAACACGACTTATAAGGCGGTGCAACGCAGCGCCAACGTCATCAGCATTGGCCCGATGTTGCAAGGCCTGAAACGGCCCGTGAACGACTTGTCGCGCGGTGCTTTGGTCGATGACATCGTTTACACAATCGCCTTGACCGCGATTCAGGCGACGCAAGCGGTGTGAGTGCTTTGCACACGCTATGCCGGAGTGGCGAACTTGGACCGAGCGGTCAGGTGATGGAGATGCTCACTGACCACAGTTAGAAGGTTGGACGTGACCAGCGAGCACAAACGCTTCGACCATGAAACCAACGCCGCTTCCCCCTAATCCAACTTGGCTCGACCGCATCGAACACGCGCTGCAGTGGGCGACCAGCTGGACGACTGTTTCCGTTGTAAAGACTCAGCGCCCCAGGCCGGGCGAAAGACCGCTCTGACCCCATCTGGAAACGATTCGCTCAATGCGCCGTGCGCGGAAAAGCTGGGCCACGATTGCCCGCTTCAGTGAATATCCGCGAGACGCCTGAACGCTTGCCGATTCTTTCCAGAGCGTCCTGATCATGGGTGAAAATGGTAGCGGCAAAACGTCAGCATCCGGACGGCTCAAGTCCTTGGCGTTGTTGATCCGGGTTATGCGATTGTGACCTACCTGGAAAGAGTAGGATCGAATTTTTTCTGTAAAGTCCTAATGAAATACTCACTTGGTGAAGGATGAACGGTGGGAACGTTAAGCACTCTTTGGATATTTGACCCAGTATAAAGAGCCATGCTGATATGGTTTACGATCTCGGTGGCACTAGGTCCAATAGCCAGGCAGCCAAGAAGTTGGTTGCTCTCAGGTTGGTAGAGGAGTTTGATTGTGGTTTTCTCAGGTTCGATGATGCTCCTGTTGTTATCTGAGATCGCTTCGACTTCATCGATAATAGTTTCAATTGGTTCATTAAGTTGGTAAGCATCCACTTGCGTAAAACCAACCGTAGCAATGAGCGGGTTTGTGTAGATCGATTGGGGAATAACATCCATTTTAAAAGTTGTCTGCTTACCCAGAAGATTTTGGATAGCAACTCTGGCTTGAGTAAAGGCGACGCTGTCAAGCAGCGATATACCATTGACGTCCCCTATGGCGAAGATGTTTGACAGCTCCTCATTATAAACCTGCATTTGGTTGGTGACTTCGATAGATTTGCTGGTTTTCACACCAATATTTTCTAAGCCTAAGCCTTCCACATTGGCTGTGCGGCCGGTGGCCATCAGGATTAAATCGGTGTCCCGGAGGATATTGTCTGGGTTAAATGGTTGGTTTACGTGAATTGTGACACCGTCATTTATCAGCTGTTCAGCGACTTTTTGTCCGGCGAGCGGGTCCCATGCTGGCAGCACACGCTCCTTTTCTTCGATAAGCGTGACTTTGGAGCCTAGGGCGCGGTAAATAGAAGCGAATTCGACGCCGATGTACCCGCCGCCCACTATAAGGATGTGGGTTGGGATTCCTTCGTGCTCGAGGAGCTGATCGCTATTTAGGGTATTATAATCCAGCGTAAACTGGTGACTTTCCCTGGGTGGAACTGGCAAAATCCCAGGATAAATGGGCTTTGAGCCAGTAGCGATGATGAAGTTTTCAGCGGTGAGGGTTTTCTCTTTGCCGCTGGCATCGCTGATTTGTATTTGATGGTTATCGATAAAGCTGGCGGTGCCGTGATCGACAATGATTCCGGCCTCGGTGAGTTCTTGACTGAGCTGTGTGGTCAGCCGGCTGGTAACTCTATGGCGTACACGGGACCACTCGGCCCAACCTGTATCGAAAAATTCGATTCCTATGCCGAATTTTTCGCTTCTTTCGGCTGTTTTGGTGGCCGAGGCGCAAGCTTGCAGGGCCCGCATCGCGTAACATCCTCGGTGATAGCTGGTTCCCCCTAGCTGGTCTTTTTCAACAAGCAGGGTTTTAATCCCTGCTCTAGCCGCGAATAGTGCGGCATCTTTGCCGGCGGCGCCTCCGCCGATGATAATTAAGTGATAATCCATGGTTGGGGAGAGTCCCTTCTAGGAATTCTAGGGAGCTTTGATCGTGATGTCACGCGGCGAAACCACCAGAGAAATCGCTGGCTATGGTTCGCTCCGGCGATTGGAATCGGTGCCTGGAATTTGCATCGAACAACCGCCATAGTCATGCGTAGAACCTCGCCGAGACATTCTCCTTCAAGGGTCACGCTGAGCCTCGAATAGATCAAACCAGGAAAGTTCGTTGTCCTGACACCAGGTATTGATGTCCCCGAGCTGAGTCCACAAGATTTTGTCGTCAGCCGGTAAGTTTGATCTAACAGTCAGGCGTTGTCCGCTGATGTGTCTGCCTTGCGGGCCTTACCCGTGCCGGCCCATTGCCAGTCGCGAATCTCAGGCATGTCGTCCCCGTAGCGCGCGATGTATTGCTTGTGTTCGAAGAGTTTGTCGTCGATCGCCTGCTTGAAGTATGCGGCCTTCGCACCGAGCTGCGGCAGCCGATCAATCACGTCCTCAACGAGGTGGAAACGGTCCATCTGGTTCAATACGACCATATCGAACGGCGTGGTCGTCGTGCCCTCTTCTTTGTACCCGCGGACGTGGAGATTGCGATGATTCGTCCGCCGGTAGGTCAGCCGATGGATCAACGTCGGATACCCATGAAAAGCGAAGATGATGGGCTTGTCCGTGGTGAAGAGCACATCGAAGTCGGCGTCGCTCAATCCGTGCGGATGCTCGCGGGCCGGCTGGAGCTTCATTAGATCGACCACGTTGATGACTCGGATCCTCAGGTCCGGCAGATGCCGTCGGAACAGTTCCACGGCAGCCAGCGTTTCCAGGGTTGGCACGTCGCCGCAGCAGGCCATGACTACGTCGGGCTCACCGCCTCTGTCGTTGCTGGCCCACTCCCAGATGCCGATGCCAGCGGTGCAGTGTTTGACGGCCTGGTCCATAGTCAGCCAAACCGGGGCCGGCTGCTTGCCCGCGACGACGACGTTCACGTAGTTGCGGCTGCGGAGACAGTGGTCGGTAACGCTGAGGAGGCAGTTGGCGTCAGGCGGGAGGTAGACACGGATGACCTCGGCCTTTTTGTTAACAACATGGTCGATGAACCCTGGGTCCTGGTGACTGAAGCCGTTGTGGTCCTGGCGCCAGACATGCGAACTGAGCAGGTAGTTTAGCGAGGCGATCGGGCGCCGCCAGGAAATGTGGTTGCACACCTTCAGCCATTTAGCGTGCTGGTTAAACATCGAGTCGATAATATGGATGAAGGCCTCGTAGCAGCTGAAGAACCCGTGCCGGCCAGTCAACAGATAACCCTCGAGCCAGCCCTGGCACTGATGTTCGGACAACACCTCTAGAACGCGACCGTCCGGCGCAAGATGATCGTCTTCGGGGAGAATCTCCGCAACGTAACAGCGATTTGTGACTTCCAGTACCTCCTGCCAGCGGTTGGAATTGTTCTCGTCCGGGCTGAAGAGCCGGAAGTTTTTCTGGTCGAGATTCAGTTTCATCACGTCGCGGAGGAACCTGCCCATTAAGCGCGTTGCCTCTACCGAGGTCGCGCCTGGCTTTACTGGGTCCACGGCGTTGGCCCGAAAGTCGGGCATCTTGAGCTCGCGGAGCAGGAGTCCGCCGTTCGCGTGCGAATTGTCGCTCATGCGGCGATGCCCTTTGGGTGCCAACTCGGCCAGCTCCGAGTTAAATTTCCCTTTGGCGTCGAACAATTCCTGAGGCCGGTAGCTCTTCATCCACCTTTCGAGGATTCTTACGTGCTCGGGTTTGTCCATATCGCCTATTGGAACTTGGTGGGCGCGCCAGAAACCTTCGCACTTTTTGCCGTCAATCTCCGCCGGGCATGTCCAACCCTTTGGCGTGCGCAGGATGATCATCGGCCACGCGGGACGACCCTGAAAGCCGCGCGTGCGCGCCTCAGCCAGGATGTGTTTGATCTCAGCGGTGATGTTGTCGAGCGTGGACGCCATCACCTGATGCACCCGCTCCGGTTCGCTGCCCTCGACGAAGTATGGCTTGTAACCGTAGCCCTCGAAGAGCTTTCGCAACTCGTCCTGCGGAATGCGCGCGAGGAAACAGGGATTGGCGATCTTGTAGCCGTTCAAATGCAGGATTGGCAGTACCACCCCGTCGCGAGCAGGATTGAGGAACTTGTTCCCATGCCACCCGGTCGCCAACGGGCCGGTCTCGGCTTCGCCGTCGCCGACAATGCAGGCGACGATCAAGTCCGGATTGTCGAATGCTGCCCCGTAAGCGTGCGAGAGCGCGTAGCCCAGTTCGCCACCTTCATGAATCGAGCCGGGCGTCTCCGGCGCGACATGACTGGGAATGCCGCCGGGGAAGCTAAATTGCTTGAACAGCCGTTTCAGACCTTCCTCGTCTTGCCCAATATTTGGATACACCTCGCTGTAGGTGCCTTCGAGATAGGCCTGGGCCACCAGCGCCGGACCGCCGTGCCCCGGGCCGATTAGGTAGATCATGTTTAGATCCTGATCTTGGATCACCCGGTTAAGATGGACATAGATGAAGTTCAGGCCGGGCGTCGTGCCCCAATGACCCAACAGTCGCGGCTTGATGTGCTCGCGCTTGAGCGCCTTTCTAAGAAGTGGATTGGCGAGGAGATAAATCTGGCCGACGGAGAGGTAGTTCGACGCCCGCCAATAGGCGTCCATCCTGCGTAGCAGGTCAGGACTGAGAGGGCCTTTAGCCGCTGGCTGTCCGTCCCCCGAACTTTTCACACGCGTGCGAACAGGAGCGATGCGGCCGCGAGATCTAGCGGTGGTTTTAGGCATAGAGTTCCCTTCTTCTACTTTGCTGGTGAGTTCAAGGGTTCAGTTTTGTTTTCGCCAGCGCAAAATCAGGTTATGCGCTTTCAAAAGTCGTTCGGCAGAATGCCGACGGTAGGCGAATGACATGAGACGAAAGGAAACAGCACTCGCTGTCAGACTGTCGGCTTATGTCGTCCATATTAACCACCGCGACGACAGACGCACGCTACATTCTTGTTATTGACAGCGGCAGTCCGTCGCTGAATCGGCTCCATTCGTGAAGGAGGGGGCCGGTTTCGAGAAACGCACAGATTAGGTGCAGCAGCTACGCCTAGGAAAACGCAATCGACAAACCGAAATTCTCAATTGGAAGTGGTATATCAATGATCGCTGTTAGCATTCCCCGATGAGTGATGGAAGCTGCTAATTCGGTCTCCGTCAGCGGCTAAGAGGGCGTCTTACGCATCGCCAGCCCGCCAGCACGGCCTTCAAAAACTACCACGGTGTGCGGCTGCACGCGCCACACCCTCGTAAAAACCGGGCGTTGATTTTCCTGTGACAAAATACCGGCGGTCGCGCTGTCAGACGTATCAACGACGGGATACCAGTCTTTGCCCGGCAGCGATGGCAGCGGTACGTCGGTCTCCACGTCGGCCATGTTGAGAATCACGTGAAGGTCTTCCTCGTCCACAGTGAGACCAGCGATGGTGAAGGCGAGGAACTGTGTCGTACTGTCGTGCCAGGCTGGTTCATTTAGCCGTATTCCATGCCAGGCGATATCCGGAATATCCCGGTCAGGCATTGGCTTACCCGCAAAAAAAGCGTTGCGGACGAGGCTTGGATGGCGCCGGCGCAGCGCGATCATACCTCGTACGAACTCCAGCATGTCCCGCTCTGTCTCAACCTGGTTCCAATCAAACCAAGAAAGCTCATTGTCCTGGCACCAGGCGTTGTTGTTCCCGCGCTGGGTCCGCCAGATTTCGTCGCCGGCCAGTAACATTGGGACACCACGACTGATCATCAGCATCGCAATGAAATTTTTTGCCTGACGGCGACGGAGGGCGAGCACTGCAGGGTCGGCAGTCTCGCCCTCAATCCCGCAATTCCAGCTCAAGTTATCGTTGGTTCCATCGCGGTTGTCTTCGCCGTTGGCCTCGTTGTGCTTATAGTTGTAACTGACCAGGTCACGAAGGGTGAAACCGTCGTGGCAGGTGATAAAGTTAATGCTGTTGCCTGGCAGTCGTCCGTCATCAGCGTATAGATCGCTGCTGCCGGCAATGCAGGTGGCTACTTCGCCGATGATGCCGCGGTCGCCGCGCAAGAATCTTCGGATCACGTCGCGGTAACGACCATTCCATTCGGTCCACGCTAGTCCAGGAAACGCGCCAACGTGGTAGAGACCTCCGGCATCCCAGGCCTCGGCGATGAGCGCCAGTGGAGCGAGCGTTCGCGAAAGTTCGATGTTCCACGGCAGCGGTGGATTTGGCAACGGCGCGCCGTCTTCTCCCCGCACAAAAGCGCTGGCCAGATCGAAGCGGAAACCGTCCACTCCCATCTGCTCCACCCACCACTCGAGACAATTAACGATGAAGCGCGTTACCATGGGATGGTTGCAATTGATCGTGTTGCCGCAGCCCGAGAAATCGCGGTACCGGCGCCGGTCAGCCGGATCGAGGAGGTAGAAAACGTCGTTGGCTAACCCTTTGAAATTGATGACGGGCCCGTCTGCTCCGCCCTCAGCAGTATGATTGAAAACGACGTCCAGGATAACACCGAGGCCGGCGGCGTGCAGCGCCTCGACCAGTTCACGAAACTCATTCTGATGGGTCCCTCGCTCAGGTTTCACGCAATAGTCCGGATGCGGACTGTAGAAACTGTGCGGGCTGTAACCCCAGAAGTTGCGCAGACCTCGAGCCTCCACGGCCGGCGGCACATCCTGATCGTCGAAGGCTAACACCGGCAGTAGTTCTACGTGGGTGATACCAAGCTCTTTGAGATACGGAATCTTCTCTATCAGCCCGCGAAATTTCCCCGGATGCTGCACGCATGACGACGGGTGCCGAGTAAACCCACCAACGTGCAACTCGTAGATCACCGCGCCTTTCAGGTCGGGTACGATCGGCGATTTTCGAGGCAAAAGCTCACTACCAGCCGTGACCACCCCGCGAATCGAACTGTGTCCGTTGTCCGCACCGCTAGTTGCTCGTCGTCGGTTCCAAACTGAGTCGGTCACAGCTCTAGCCCAGGGGTCAACAAGCTCTTTTCCACCATCCACACGCCAGGTATAGTTCGTGCCGACGGGCAAACCTTGGACAAAAACGTGCCAGAAGAAATAGCTTAGGTTTGCTTTTGGATCGAGAAAGATAGTCTGACCCGGCTCCGCACTGTCTGCAGCGTCATACAGTAACAACTCAACCCGTTTCGCACGTTTACTGAAGACCGAGAAATTGACGCCCTCCGCCGTCCAACTTGCCCCGGGCGGAAATCGCATACCGGACCGTGTGGAATATGTCTTCAACAGGCGACTGGGCTTCCGAGAAATACGCGGCCACTCCGCTTCAGTTTCGCGCGATTCGAGCGAAATTCTTGTTCCCGCGTCATGTTGGCTCGGCCAATCGAGCAGAATGACTCTCCTTGCGGACCGGTCTTCGGTCAAATCCGTTTGTACAGTCATGTCACCGGCGTTCGCGAGAAGTGTAGATCGTTGAGATAATACGATCGGCGTCAGGTTTCCGATGCTTCGCAGCACGGTCAGGTCGGCGCGGCAGGCATTCGTGAAAAGGAGCAGCACTAAGCCGATTCCAGCAAGCCAGGACAAAATGCCCGTCGCTCGGGAGCTTAGTTCGGACTTGATCGTAATCTACACCCAGAACCGAACTTGGCTTGAGCCTTGTTTTTTGGCAATGACTTCGAGATCATCGCCCGCAAGACCTCTTAAACGGTACTCGCTGTTCGAGAGGACAACCGCGATTTTATTTCATTGGCACGACACGCGTAGTGAGTCTTGATAAGGACACCTACTCATGAATCATCAATACCAGCTAGTCATCGTTGGATCCGCAAACCTATGAATTCATTTGACCTTAAGAACCACGAAATCGCGGTCACCGAAGTCCATCGTAACCTTCCGCCAAGCGCCCTCTACGAACACGCCATCCTCTACGAGAAGGATGCTCATATCGCCGAGAACGGCGCCCTCGTCGCTTACTCCGGGTCAAAAACCGGACGTTCGCCCAAGGACAAACGCGTCGTCAAACAGGGCGCGTCCGAAAAGGAAATTTGGTGGGGCCCGGTCAACATCCCGCTTGATCCGCAAGCCTTCGCCATCAATCGCGAGCGTGCCCGCGATTTTCTCAATAGCCGCGACCGCCTCTATTGTTTCGATGGCTTTGCCGGCTGGGACCCAAAATATCGCATTAAGGTTCGCGTCATCTGCTCCCGGCCATATCATGCGCTCTTCATGCATACTATGCTTATCCGGCCCACCAAGCAGGAGTTGGAAAATTTCGGGTCACCTGACTTTGTCATCTACAATGCCGGTGCATTTCCAGCGAATCGGCTCACTGCGGGGATGGGTTCCAAGACGAGCGTCGACTTGAGCCTCGAAGACAGAGAACTCGTCGTCCTTGGCACCGAATACGCCGGCGAGATGAAGAAAGGCGTGTTCACCGTAGCCAATTACTTCGCGCCCAAACGCGGCATACTCTCCATGCACTGCTCGGCGACCACGGACAAGGAAACAGGACGCTCCTCGCTTCTCTTTGGCCTGAGTGGGACCGGCAAAACTACGCTTTCCGCCGATGCCAAGCGCCATCTCATCGGGGATGATGAGCATTGCTGGAGCGACGAAGGTATCTTCAACATCGAAGGCGGCTGCTACGCTAAGGCCATCAATCTCACGCCGGAGAACGAACCCGACATTTTCCAAGCGCTTCGCTTCGGCGCAGTGCTCGAGAACGTCGTGCTCGATGAAGACCACTTGGTGGACTACACCAATATCAGCATCACAGAAAACACCCGCGGTGCATATCCGATCGAATTCATCCACAATGCCAAGATCCCGTGCATTGCGGGCCACCCGACGGATAGCATTTTTCTGACGTGCGATGCGTTTGGCGTGCTGCCGCCAGTTAGTTCGCTATCGCCGGCCCAGGCGATGTATCACTTTATCAGCGGCTACACGGCGAAAGTTGCCGGGACCGAGGTGGGAGTGACAGAACCATCTGCAACATTCTCGCCCTGTTTTGGCGGGCCGTTCCTGGTTTGGCATCCGAACAAATACGCCGAGCTGCTCGCTGCGAAAATGAAGCAGTACGGTACGCGCGTCTGGCTTGTGAACACTGGTTGGAGCGGCGGTGCGTACGGCACAGGTAAGCGCATCAGGCTCGCAAACACCCGCGCCATTATCGATGCGATTCACAACCGGACTCTCACGAAGGCGAAGACCCAGCGTGACCCTGTTTTCGGTTTCGACGTGGTGACGCAATGCCCTAATGTTCCGAGCGAAATCCTGATTCCCAGCAACACTTGGTCCGACAAATCTGCCTATGAGGCGACGGCGAGGAAGCTCGCTGGTCTCTTCGTCAAGAACTTTACAAGCTATGAAGGAGGGGTGAGCGCCGAGGTCAAAAGCGCGGGGCCGGTCGCGTAATTAGGTGCTATGCGGAAGACCAAGTCCCCAAACGCACCGACTCGTAGACCGGTGAAGGCTAGCGTTACAGTGGCGGGCATTTATCAAGCATTTCCAGAAGGCCTGACGAACGGTGACCGGCCAGTATCGACGAAACCCAAAATGATCACTCCTTAAAAACTGTAATTCAAATTCTGGGATCCAGGCGGGTCAAATCACCGCTGCAACTCGCCCGTCTCGTTGCTTTTTTGGAATGGTGCGTTCAGCTATCATGCGATTTCGCTAGCAGTGAGCCATAAGAAGCGTATCGATCCTGAAAGTCCCCTCTGGTTGAGAGTATTTGCGACGACGGGACAGCCAAGGAAGCGGGTTCGACCGGCGACGATGCGTATTGTTGGGCTGACAAGGGCGGAGTGGGCGGCGAGGTGAAGGGCGCAGGGTTTGCAGGATCATAAGATTGAGGGACGATGCGCTAGCACAATGAACTGGCTTCTGGACATCCACACCACGCACCCAGTTGCACACGCTATTGGCGTGCTCGCCTTGGTTTGTTTGGCCGGAATGGCGCTCGGGAGCATCAAGGCGAGCGGCGTCGGGTTGGGGACCGCTGGGGTGCTGTTTGCCGGCATCCTCACGGGGCACTTTGGTAAGCCAGTAGATCACGCGACGCTAGAGTTCGTGAAGGAGTTTGGCCTGGTCCTGTTTGTTTTCACCATCGGTCTCCAGCTTGGGCCCGGTTTTCTGGCTGCCTTACGTCAACAGGGCCTTGCGCTCAACGCACTCGCCGCGACGGTGGTCGCGCTTGGCGCGCTGACGGCGCCGGCTCTGGGTTGGCTGCTAGGCCTTGACCCCGCTGCGGTGCTCGGCCTTTTGTCTGGCGCAACAACCAACACACCATCCTTGGGTGCGGTACAGCAGACCCTGACCACTTTGCCAGGCGTTTCGCTTGACCGGCAGGAATTGCCGGCACTGGCCTACGCTGTCTCCTACCCCGTAGCGATTGCGGGCATCATCGGCACCTTGCTCGCGTTGAAGGCGTTTTTTCGCATCGATCCGGTCAATGAGGCGGAGGCATTTGCCGCTGAGCAACGACGCGGAGCTGAACCCCTGGAGCGGCGCACCCTGGTTGTCGAGAACCCGAATTTGGAAGGCGTGGAGGTAGAGGCCATTCCCGGGCGGCTAGAAACGGGCGTGACGGTATCGCGAATTCGCCGCACCGGCGAAGCTGAGGCTCAGCTTGCCACCGGCCGCACGGTTCTGAAAAGCGCCGACTGTATCGTTGCGGTTGGCACCAGCACGATGCTGGACCGGTTCCAGAGGATCGTGGGACGTCGGAGCGACGAAGATTTGCTTCAGGCGCCTAGCGGTGTGACCTCCCGGGCGGTCGTAGTGACCAACCATCGCGCACTCGGAAAAACAGTCAGAGAACTGGGGCTCGATCATGTGTTCGGCGTGGTCATTACCCGTGTGACGAGGGCCGACCTGGAGATGAGCGCCGTGCCTAGTCTGCGCCTGCACTTCGGCGATGTGCTTCAGGTGGTGGGCGACGAGACGAGCATCCAAAAAGCGGCGGTTTTCCTGGGCAATTCGCTCAAAGAGCTCAACGAGACGCACTTCATTCCGCTGTTCATTGGCATCGCGGTTGCTATTGCATTGGGCACCTTGCCCATCGCGGTACCGGGTTTGCCGCAACCGTTGCGGCTCGGCCTAGCGGGCGGAGCGCTCATCGTGGCGCTGGCGCTGGGACGCCTAGGGCGAATCGGGCGCTTGGTCTGGCATATGCCGGCCAATGTGAACCTGGCATTTCGCGAGTTTGGTATTGCCCTTTTCTTCGCGGCTGTGGGGCTATCCGCCGGGGCGAAGTTCTTTTCGAGCGTCTTTAGCCCGATGGGTGCACTCTGGCTGTTCGCCGGATTGATCATCACGGTCTTGCCGCTGCTGGTGGTCGGCGTGTTTGTGCGTGCCGTGCTGAAGATGAACTTCGTGGTGCTCAGCGGTTTGCTGGCAGGCAGCATGACCGATCCGCCAGCGCTCGCGTTTGCTTCGAACATCAGCCGCTCAGATGCTCCGATGGTCTCCTACGCCACCGTCTATCCGCTAACCATGGTGCTACGTATCTTGTCGGCGCAGATTCTCGTGCTGTTCTTATGCGGATGATGCGTTGTCGGAACCAGCCCGACGGTTGATCCACGCTGCAGTTTTGGCCTTGGGCACAAATACAACCCAAGCGCCGCCAATTGGCGCCGCCGCAATTGCCGCGCCGGACCACCACCCCGAGCGCCGAAGAAACTGTCGCCGGGCTATTATGTCCTCTCCTTCGCAAGTCTGTGTCGCCTCTTTAGGCGTACGTTGTTCGCCATTCATAACCACAAAAGTCGACGACTGGTGAAAGAAAAGTCGATGGCTAGTTATTGCGTATCTTTCCCTGGCGGCGGTGCACCTTCCCTCGGTGTCGAAAGTGCATGGCGGCGATCAGCCACTTACCCTTCCTTTTTCGCAACCGTCAGGGTGATGTTAAGAGGAAACGCGAAATTTATTCCGTCTTTCTTCCCTATAACATTTCCCGACGCCATCCAGTCCCAGATAAGGCTGCCATCGAGGATGACTCACAGATGGCGATTGACACACGATCCTTGGAAAGTCCATATGCGTAAACGCGATTGCCTTCTTTATGAAGCATGTTCGCAAAGTTTGCTCGTTCGTGTGCCTGTTGTTGGCATCGGTCGCACTCGCCCAGGCACCGACCCTGCATTGCCGAGTCGTTGTCGTAACAGGCGGCGATACTGTGACCATGTTCACGGAGCAAAAGCAACGGTTGAAGATAAGATTGGACTGGATTGATGCTCCGGAGCTTGGTCAACCGTTTGGCTACCGCGCCAAACAAGCCCTGTGGGAACTGGTCTTTGGCAAGAAGGTCGAACTCCGGCCTTTTGCGACAGATCAGCACGGTCGCCTGGTATGCCTAGTGTTCGTTGAGGGCAAAGACGCCGGCCTGGAAATGCTTAAGCAAGGGTTTGCCTGGACCTATAGTCACGATTTTCCAGAAGCACCCCCAGAAATCCAACCCAGCTACCGTGAGGCTGCTGACAAAGCTCGCGCTTCCCAGGGCCGGCTGCGCCGCCTCTCGACCAAGGAAACCCGCAAGCGCAAGGCGCAACGGATCGCCAACGCTTATCAGGCCGCCGCGACCCAGAAACGAACCCTGGCTCATACCAGGGCCGCGATCGAGAAGCTGCAGGCAGAGCTCGCTCAGGCCAACTAAACTGCTGATCGTGCGGCCCGAGCCAATACTCCAGTTCACACCGAGGACAAACGCGTCCGCGCGCGGCAGCCAGGTCTGTGGGATTCACGCGGCCAGCACGGCCCTGCGTCACGGTTCCCTGCGCATTAGTGCCGAGTACTACGTCGAAGCCAGGCGACACGCTACCAGTGGCCTGGGCCGCCGGCGGCGGAAACGCGACTGCTTTTATCTACCCAGCGGCGAACTAGCTCCAAGGCCTGTAAAGCGACCTTCTTCACACGTCACACCAACGAGTCTTCTCCCAAGCAACAATTCGCGTCTCTCTCGCCTCGATCTCAGAAAACGTCCAGCCGCTCTCTTTACACACTTGACCGAGGTAATGGAATTTCAACCGCCGATATGATCAAGTAGTGAAAGGGCAACCAAGAAAATATATGGACGTCTATTTCTGAGCATGAAAAAACCAATCATCATTCTATGTGGTCTAGCGATTGCCGGAAGTGCATTTGCCGGGAATGTAAAAAGCTATCGAGTCTACTTCTCGAGTCACGGAAGTCGCCACACTACCATCGTGCAAGCGGCTACATCCCGAGATGCACGCGACACCGTTCGCCACATGTTTCCTAGTGCCATTGTAACCAACGCGACAGCGCTCTATTGAGCTCGTGCAGCCGGGAATTGGCGCTCCCGGCTCTGCATCGCCTCGGCTTCCAAGGCTCGCGCCCGTTCGGGATCACGCTTCATGAGCTCAGCCTGCCGGGACCATAGATCATAACTGGGTGCTCGACCGCCAGGGAAAAGACTTGGAGTTGGTCGCTTCTGTTTACGAGCCTACCACCGGCCAATTTCGTGTCTCAACTACCCCTGTTCGTTCGGGAACTGATCTCGTAAAGCCTAGCAGCGTTATCTCCGAAAACCGCGTAAAAGTTCTGCATCGTTTGTCTGAACAGCGCCACGAGCTTTAGGTCCTGGGGCCCAAAGGTAAAAACCATCTAGACGCCTCAACATGGCGTCAAGGGCGTCAGCTTGAGTGGCCATCATCTGGTCGGCCATCGGCGTATGGATGATGCCCGGACATACCGCGTTGATACGAATACCCTTTGCAGCATATTCCAGAGCCGCGCTTTTGGTGAACCCAAGTACTCCGTGCCTGGCGGCGTGATATGTTCCACGCCCGGGAGCACCCACAAGTCATCCAAGCGAAGAGCAGTTGACGATAGCGCCGTGCCGCTTAAGGCTGGCCGGCTGCCTTCGATGCCACCACCCGCGCTGGTGACAAACAGATGCGGAGGCAGGCCTTCGATAAACTCGTCCGCAGTATTCGTTAGGCAGCAACCCTGGCCAGTAGGCGATCCACACACAGAATTGCTTAGAAAAAAAACGCCGAGATTTCTGAATCTCGGCGGCGTGTTTTATCCAAACCGGATGGATGGCACTCTCGCTGCTACTGGCTGGCTTTCTGAGCGGCTTTTTGCTTCACGCGAGCTTTTACCTTGGCTTTGTTCGTCTCCCTAGCTGCAGCCCATTTTTTCTGTTGGTCCGGAGTTAGGATGCCGTTGATATCGGTGACGTATTGCTGTCTCAGCTCAACGACCTTTGCTCTCTTCGCGGCCTTGTCTAACGTGGCATCGTTTTTAACGGCCTCGAGGTCGGCAACGTGCTTCTCAATGATCGGCTTAGCCTTGTCTAGTTGATCGGCGCTAAGACCGACCTGGTTGTTTAACGCGGTCAGCATCCCTTTGCTAACTGCCTCCGGATTGACTTTTCCGGCAGCAATGGTCGTGCTGGCCATTGCGGCAGAAATCATTAATGCCGGAATGATCTGGAGGAGACTTTTCACTTTCATACAACCATTCAAACCGTCGGCTCGCCGGAAAGTTGTGGGATTTGTAGGGATACAATTTTTGTTTATTAAGCTCCCGAAATGCCAGTATTCTTTTCACGTCTACAAATCCGGACTTCTGAAAACCCGCGGTAAGTTCTGCACCCTGCAGTGTTACTACAAGCGTGGCACATATTTTTTTGAAGCGCTTGCGAATGACCGGCTGAAGCTCGTTTTACAAGATACATCGGCTTCTTCAGAGTCGGCGCAGGCCGAAGCTGCTTTGGAGGGTGGAGCTGTGGAAGCTCAAACCGGCCAGGGTCGGATGGACGAGAGCTCTTGCCACATCGAGAGGGGATCGTGTCCGCCCAAGGCCGTTCAAGATCTGGTCAGCACTCGGGAACCCAATGGCGTTAAATCGACAGGATGATGCTCATATCCCGTAAGAGGATTACAAGAGAGCGCGCAAGTTTTTTCGAAACTTCACGTTTTCCGAAGTGTTCAGCAAAGGGAGGTGAGTGTGTAAAAGAAAATTACTACAAGCCTCCGCTTTGGGCTTATCGAGATGCGGCTGAACCCTGCACCACTCGTTTGCCTAAGCATGCTGTAGTTGGTCGATAAGCTCTAAAAAGAGCCGTTTGGTTGACCAGGCTTCAGTGGAAAAAAACGGACCTCCTTGAACAAAAACCAGATATAACTATGATAAAACGTATTCTGATTCTAGCTGCGGTCCTCGGCCTTATCGCTGATTCCAGCCTTTTCGCAGCTGATCCGACACCGTCTCCGAGCCCGGCGAAGGGAGCCGCTACCGAGACCGCATCCCCATCCCCAGCGAAGAAGACACGTCGTCGCACGCGTGTAGAAGCGCGTAGAACAGGACGTGAAACGCGTAGAGAAGCACGTAAAGCACCAAAGGCTTCTCCTACACCAGAAGCAAAGGCTACACCGACTCCGAAGCAGTAATTTTGTTTTTCTGGGTGAAGAACGCTCTGGTACGCTATCGGTCCAGAGCGTTCTTTTTTCGCGCTAGTAGAGCCGAGTTGCGAACGCGCCAAATCCGCTTGTAAGACCCTCGGTTTGGTGCCTGCGATCAGTCCTTCTAAAGATATATCTTATGGCGTTTTAGAGTTCAAAAAGTGAGATAAGAAGTGAGTAAGCAGAAAAGTGACTCCATCTCGTGCTGCTCACAATCTAAACAGTGCTAGTAACATACGCTACCCCGCGTCTGATCTGCCTTAAAGCCCAGGTATCATTATGTTAAAACACATTCTGCTTTTAGCTGCGCCTATCGGCTTTATCGCTGAATCCAGCGTATTCGCAGCGGACCCGACACCAGCCCCGAGCCCGGCGAAGGGCGCGGTTACGGAGAGCGCATCCCCAACGGCATCCCCAGCGAAAAAGAAGACGCGTCGTCGCACGCGGGTAGAAGCGCGTAGAACAGGGCGAGAAGAGCGTAGAACAGCGCGTAAAGAACCAAAGGCTGCGCCCACACCGGCAAAGGCTGCGGCTACACCGACTCCGAAGCAATAAGTCTTATTTCGCAAATTTTGGATGACCTCGGCTTCTTTTTGCTTCGGACGGCTTTTCGCCGATCCAAAACCGGCAGACAACGAAATGCGAAGAGTTTATCCACCCCGCGGATGCCGACGATACACCTCGCCAGACTGCGACCAGGGTCGGAGTCCCTCTGAAGACCTTGCGTACATTGTTAGAAGGCCAAGCACAGCCCACCAAACGGCTGACGCTCTCGAAAAAGAGAATCGTTGCGCCACCAGGACTGAGATCTAACGCCAGCTAATAGCGAAACATCCGCGCTTGTTCAAGACGCGCTAATTTGCGCCTTCCTGGGAATCCAATCACTCGCTCGCCTTATCGAGATAGCCCCCTGCACTGGGTCCCGAAAGTGTGACTTCTGGCGCCGTCAACGTCACCGGTAAGCGCGAACTATTTACTAGAGAAGAAAAAAAAGAAATTGATCTGACTAGGCAAAAACGGCCTTCGTTCCAGCAGCGTTTGGCGGACCAGTTCCGGAGGATAGCGGTGCCATTTCCGGACCGGTCAACTAGTTCAACGATCCCCTACAACGCGCTAGGAGCCGATTCTAGCGCGTTATCTTCGCCCCGGGTAGCCGAAGCCTCGAGAAAAAACTTTTCCGCTTGCAGCGCTGGATTCTCGTAACCGCCTACCTAGCCCTATCCACCCCCGCTATACCACTTGCGCCAGTCGAATGATGATGCTGGACCACGGTAAACCGGCGGCGGATTTTCAGCGGGTAGATGCTGGGATAGGCGATGTTGCTGGTACGCCTGAAACTGCTTGGGACCGCCGATTAACACACGTCTATTGGGCCAGTCCGGATAGACGTAGAGGGATAGCCCGTGTGCCTGTATTAGGGAGATTTGACCGGCAGTAAGGGACTGTAGCTTCGTCTGCTGTGTCGAATTGGGCGTACGGACCTGGAAACCCGAAGCGATAAGCATGTCCGGTTGACTCTGGGCCGTCTGGGCCGGCTGATTGCTTGCGCAGCCCGCCGCTAGGAGTAGCAGCGCGAATGCGCCGCCGATAAAACTACATCGGGTAAGTAAGTGTCTCATTGGTAGGATCTTACGTTTGAACTGAGCCGTTATCCGGCATCACGAATAACACGGGAGTAGACCAGAACTTACCCCTATTACCCGTTACTTCCGCGTAACCGTGATTAATGGCGGTTAACCGCGAAGAATACAAGTCAGAATCGTTTTTTTTTCCGCCACTCTATTAGTGCGCTGTTACGTTTGAAACAGGTATGGGTAACACGCCGCGAACCTCGATTTTTAAGCGGCAATCCATCGAATGCGCCCTCAAGAAATCAACGAACCACCGCACTAGGCCTTTTTATGATGGCAGCGGCTGTCCTGCCAAATCGACGCTTTTTGGGTAGGACCGGCTTGGCTTTCGTAGGAGTCCCATTAAGCTGTTCAAAGCTGGAAATTCGGGTAACTAACTTATGGACCAACGGCTGACTCGTGAAAAGCGCAACTCAACGTTGACCCCGCCAGCGCAGCGATGCGCTTCCTCGTCGACTATGGCACGGGGCGATCAAAGATCGATTGTACGCTCACTATCGTGAGCGCACACGCCCCGATGCAGCCTTCATAGTTCTCCGTTCTTAGGGTGGACAGCCAGATGCAATCTTTCGTGTAATGCCTCTAGTAACAAAGGATTACCACAGGACGTTTGTGTTTGCTTGGAAACGCGCCCGGCTTGTCAATATGCTCGGGAGGTCGTACGAATGTTCTTCGTCCAATTGCTTTCTTTTCTCTAAACGCCACAAGGCGTTCCGGGTCTAGGGTAATGTCGGAATGACAAAGCAGCGAAGCGAAAGGAAGCGCCTGGATTTCTGAGCGAGGGTCTAGCCGATTGCGAAGTCCCTCGCAACTCGCGGTTGTTGCATCCCTACCTGCAACTTTTTATCAGTGTTGTTCTCACTGCCGCCGCACAGGTTTTTCTGAAACTGGGAGTCGACTCCCAGGCTGATGCGCCTTGGTACGCGGTTTCCAATCTTTTCTCGCCTTGGATTTTGGCGGGTGTAGTTGCCATGCTGGTGTCGCTCCTTTCTTGGCTATACGCGCTCAAATCTATTCCCCTTGTCATCGCATTTAACCTTGCGGCGACGAACCATATAATGGTTGCAATCGGATCGTGGATCTTTCTCGGCGAGGAAATTTCAATCCGGTCGAAGGGCTAGACCGCGTGCTTCTCGCTTTGGGAGCGTGGCTGTTTCTACGAGAGAAAGTCACAAGAGATCTCTGGATCGGGGTCATCTTGAGCTGTCTCGGAACGACCTTCGTGTCAGCCAGTTGAGGGGCCGATTCAGTCCAGTTCTCCCGAGCGACTTTAGATGATTGGGTGATGCGGGTGGGTGGACTTTTGAGTTTGAAAGATCATGCCGTTACGACAAGTTCAACATCGAGCCGCCAAGAACGAGTTTCCGAGTTTTCTAGCCCGCGATGAGCTCGTCGATTCTCCAGCAAGGTGCAGAATGGCTGCGATTCCACAACTGCCTTCCCGCCGGGCCGACCCAGAAACGCGTCTAAAGGCTCATGCCGCTTTACTTCGGGTTTCCTATTCGCCTATGGTGTGGAAATTGGTTCCGGCATCGGCTGATTGGCTCTCGATTATGTCTTGGCTTAAGGGCCCGGTCTTGTCGAGGGCCATAGATCGAACGGTCTAATGAACGCATGAAACTCCTGATTTTGTCTTCAGCTGTGCTGGCGATGGTAGGATTTGCATCGACTAGCTTGGCCGCCGATTACGGTGATTGGGTGGCAAAAGGATACCGCTGGTCGGTAGTTCACGGGCGGGTCGCCTATGTCACAAAGGAGGAGGCCAGAAGTGCCGGTAATAAGTCCAAGTCTGACTCAATTGGTCATGGGTACTATTTGAGACCCGGCAAGCTTGTCCTCGTTGTCGAAACCGATGCCGCCTCTGGCCTTTCCCGAATCCGCATGAACGGGGCAGCGTCGCCTCTTTGGACTGCCACCAAAAACCTGAGTACTCGCCCGGTCAAGAACGCCCGGGGAGTAATCGAAAGTCCGGACAGCACTGGTCTACGTCCAATTTCGAAACCGACGCCAAGTCCCTTGCCCCTGCATCAGTGAATCCGTCACGAACTGCTACGCCGTCAAAGTCACATAGGTCCACATTCAGCCTGAACTACCGGCCCAGGGCTTCATGGATCAGTTTTGGTCGATTTTCGTCCGAGGCCTGTACACTCTGCTCAAAGTAGCGAATAAAAATGCCGTGGACAACCCACACATCAAAATGCCAGTCAATCCCTCCACTGGGCCGAACAGCCGCCACTCTTTCGGCAGCACGAAATCCCCGTAACCGACCGTCGTGTATGTGACGCCAGAAAAGTAGAACGCCGACTCGACATCCGGCAGGCACTTCTGCCACGAGAAGAATAACGCCCAAACCGCGATCTCAACCAAGTGAATTACAATGAGCCACCAGGTGATCCGAACCACTAGCCACGTTACCGGCCAGAACCGCGTCTCCAGTTCCGCAGTCAAGCGCAACACTGGATTCAATACGATCACTAGGGCGGCGGCGTGAAAGAAGACGGTCGTCGCAACGAGGCACCAGGCAAATAAAATTTTAGCAAGCATCGCCGTGGCGCGTCACGGGTTGACCGGCACCGCCTTGAGACCCGCGAGACCGCACTTGGCAAAGATCGGATGCGACGTTGCTGCCCGCGCGATTGCGCGGTTCCAGATCTCCTGGCGGTGACCCAAGCTTCCTATATTGCAGCACCCGATAACGGCATCGAAATCGTTTGGGTTAAGGCACTTACTCATGAGCAGGCTGCTTTCTTAGCCATTGTCGGATCATCACCAGCTTTCTTAATCTCCGCCGATTAAAATAATTTCTTTCTTCCACAACACCACGATTCTGGGAAGTGTCTCTGCGACAACCAATGCGCCGATGAAAGAGAGGGCCATGATGAAGCGTTCAAACGGACTGAGGATACGTGCACGGGCAGCTGTGGGCGTTATGATTTTGGAGCGGCTCCTTTTTGAAAATCCTCCATCGCGTCCGCGAGAGTCGTGAAGCGGTCGATGCGGCCGGCCTTTTTCTCCACGCCCTCGACGCGCAGCATGTCGCGTACGGCCGAGCGCGCTTCGACAAGGCCGAAGGCAATTCCGCGCTTCGCGAGTTCTGCGTGCAGCGTCAGGAACATTCGCGCCCCGGCCATGTCGATATTTGGCGACGTCGAGAGATCACAAATAACGAGCCTGATCGGTTCTCGCGCGGCGTCGAGGCGCGCGAGCACGGTGTCAAAGACGTGCTCAGCGTTGAAATAGACAATGCTCGACTCGACGCGGAAGGCGAGCACTCCGGGTGTTGGCTCGTTGTCGGCGTGCCGCTTGAGATCCGAGTAGCGGCGTGCGCCCGGGATGCGGCCGAGGAAAGCGACGTGCGGCGACGACACGCGCCGGATCAGCAGCACGAGTGAAATGATTGCGCCAATGAGCACGCCCTTGAGCAGCCCTGCCCAGAGGACACCGAGCAGCGCAACCATTGCAACGAGGAACTCGTTGCGATGCACCTGCCAGAGATGACGCAGTTCCCTGACTTTCAGCAGACCGGCGACGGCCATCAGCACGATCGCCGCGAGCACGGGCTGCGGCAGATTGCGCAGCAGTTCACTGAAAAAAACGGCGACGAGCACGATGCAAATGGCGCAGAGCAAACCGGAGAGTGGTGTGCGCGCGCCGCCGCTTTCATTTACGAGCGATTGCGACATGCCACCGCTGACCGGAAAACCATGGCCGAGGCCTGAGGCAAGATTCGCCCCTGCCAGAGCGAGGAATTCCTGGTTGCTGTCGAGGCGATAGCCGTGCTTCTCGGCAAACATCCGGCCGATTGCCGCGGTCTCGACGGCGCCGAGGAGGAAGCACGCGAGTGCAAGCGGCAGAAGGTCGACAACGTCCTCCCAATGCACCGCGGGCAGTGACGGCACCGGGAGACCGCGCGGCACTTCGCCAAGCAGTTTCACACCATGCGCGCCAAAATCCACGAACGAGGCCGCGGCGATGCCGCCGATCACTACGAACAAAGCGACGGGCTTGTTCGGCAGAAATTTCTTCCCGAGCATCAGCAGTCCCAGTGCCGCGCAGCCGAGCATGAGTGAGGGGGTGTTTGTCTCGCCGACGTGATGGGAGAACACATCCATGCGTTCCCAAAAATTTCCGTGTCCGCCTTTCACGCCAAACAGCTTCGGCAATTGTGTGCTCGCTAGTTGTAGCGCCACTCCAGCCTTGAAACCAATGAGGACGGTTTCCGAGACGAAGTTCACCACCGAACCCGCGCGCGCCAGCCACGCGAGGAATGCGATCGTCGCCGTCAGCACCGCTGTGCAAGCGGCCATCTCGCCGAAGCGCGCCGGATCGCCGCCGGCCATGCTTCCGAGCGACGAGCCGATGAGCAGCGAGATCGCCGAAGTGACGCTGATACAGGTGTGACGCGAGCTGCAAAAAAGCCAGAATACCAACCCGCCATACAGACACGCGTAAAGTCCCGCCTGCGGCGGCAATCCCGCGAGCGACGCATCGCCGAGCGCCGCCGGCAGCACGTACGCCGCAAGCGTCACGCCCGCCGCGAGATCAGAGCGAAACCACTGAGGTTTGTAGCTCCGCAGCCAGCGCGCCGCGGGGATCATCCCGCGCCACAGCGCGGCCCGTGCCGACGCCTCATCGCTGGGGGCTGGCGGGTTCATGCGCCGGCAAGCAATGCCTCCTTCGCGGAGGCGAGTTCCTCGCGCTTTGCGGCGCTGACTTTCGGATATTGCAGATTCAGTGATGCGGGCGCGTCGATGATGACCGCTGCGACGACGATCCGAGTGAACCACTTATTGTCTGCAGGTACTACGTACCACGGCGTGTACTGGGTCGTAGTGTTGCGGATCATATCCTCGTAGGCTTCCAGGTAATCCTTCCGAAAGTTGCGCTTCCGGAAATCCGAGGACGAGAACTTCCAGTTCCTCGCCCCATTATCCAGCCGTTCAACGAAGCGTGATCTGAAATCTTATGACTAAGAATGTCGATGGCGACAACTCCGAAATTTTGGCGACTTGTTATGACTTTTCGTTATGATCTTGGCTTTTCCGAGAATTTCTGGTCCAGGAGTGAGCAAGAAGAAAGCCTGTGTGTGCTTAAGGGGGCGATGAACCCTTTCCACTTATTTTCTTCAACCCGAACCAAACGAGCACAGCGCAAAGGAGGCAAACAAGCGCTGAGCAGGCGAACGCCCCTCCGGCGCCCACCGAGAACGCGTGCCGGTAGGCATCGGCAAATTGGGTGCGCACCGGCTGAGGGATGGCTTGGCCGGCGCTCTCTGCCCCCTTCTGGATGGATCGGCGCAAGGCTTCTGTCGCGGCGGCAATCTCCTGGCGTGATAGCCCGCTCGGTTCCAGGCGTTGGTAATACGACGCGCGCGCGCCGGCCATAAGGACGCTGGTTAGCACCGCTGTTCCAAGGGCGCCGCCGATTTGCATTGCGGCTCCGTTCACAGCCGCAGCGCTGCCAGTCCGCTCCCTCGGTACGGCACTGAGGATGACGTCGGCTACCGGCGTTATAACAGAGATGTCACCGGCACCCAACAGGACCAGCGCCAGCAGCACTTGGCCATAAGGCGTTTCCGGAGCCAGCGAAATCAGCAAGCTGCTACCGGCCGCCATAAGCACCAGCCCCGCCGCAATGACCTTTCTCGGTCCGATTCTGGCCGTCAGTTCCCCCGCCACGGGCGCGAACGCCGCGGCGGCAACCATCAGCGGCATGAGCCGCAGAATCGCTGAGATCGCGCTCACTTTTTGCACGGTTTGCAGGAAATAGAGCAGCGGTAAAAGGGCACCGCCGATGACCAGTGCGGCCAGTAATCCAGCTGTGACGGCCACAGAGACGGTACGATTGCGAAAGAGCGTGAGATCCAGTAGTGGATCTCTGGCGCGCCGTTCCCACCAGATGAAGGCAAGGAGGGCCCCGATGCCAACGGCGAGGGATTCCAACACCCACGGATGCAGCAAGCCGACCTGGTTGATCTGAATGATCCCGAACACCAGCCCGAGCAGACCTGCAGCACAGGTGAGCGCGCCGATGCCGTCCAGCCGCCGGCCTTCGGTTTTTGCGTGGTTTCCGGAGGCAAACAGGAACACCCCCAAGCCACCCAGGGCGGCCACCGCCGCAGGCATCAGAAAGCCGGCACGCCAACCCTGCGCTTGCACCACCAGGCCGGCGCCGAGCGGCCCGAGCGCCGCACCGAGACCGGACAACCCGAGAAAGAGCCCGATGACTCGCGCTTGTTCTGCTGGGCTGAACGCGC
>JBAUZZ010000417.1:0-1662 GCA_049585495.1 Chthoniobacterales bacterium
GCGTTTCCTGTGCAGCCAAGTTCAGGATGTTGTAGCCAGCAGCGCAACTCTTTATTTCAAGGGTCCGGATGAGCATGTCGATTCTCACCTCTTTGTGTCCTGACTACAACGCCCCGTCGGGAAGGGGTTCTGGAAGGGTTCTTATGAAGATTAAAGTAGTCGAGCTGCAGCAGTCGACCCTCGAATAACGAGGCTTATCGGCAAGAGGGTTCGCCGCACTTTCAGATCGGGCTTTTGGATGCGTCGGAGCAGACGAAGTGCCGCTTGTTTACCCATTTCGAAAACGGGCTGAGCGGCAGTGGTAAGCTCCGGCATCGTATACCTGGCTAGCGGAATGTCATCAAAGCCGGTCACCGACAGATCACGGGGAAGGGAGAGACCGGCTTTCCAAGCGGCGTGCAAAGCGCCGACCGCAATCACGTCGTTAAGTGCTATCACAGCAGTCGGGGGTCTTGAACTTTGCAGGAACTGTTGTACGACGGTGAACCCTAGTTGAAACTGTTCGAGCGCTCCCTCAACAAATAGATGCGGCTCATGTTGGATCCTGGCCTCTCCCAAAGCATGATTGATACCGGCTACACGTCGAACAATTGATCCACTGTGTTGCGGTGCACTGATGATACCAATTCGGCGGTGACCGAGGTCAATCAAATGCCGAGTAAGCTCATAAGCGCCCGCGAAGTTATCGCTAAGAACGCGATCGATTTTGAGCGTTGGAAGATCCCGGTCTACAAGCACTACGCAAACCTTCGCCTGGAGAACTCGGTGAATGTTCGCCATGCTTTGACCCGTAGGCACGAGGATTAGCCCGTCCACACGCTGACTTAACAACATATCAAGGTACGCGGATTCTTCCGCAGCATCTTCCTCAGCGCTGCAGAGAAAGGCGCGGTAGCCGTGACGAAAAAGGGTCCTCTCAATGGCATAGGCGAGCGAACTGAAGAACGGGTGAGAAAGCTGAGGAACCAGTACTCCAATCGAGCGGGTTTCCCGAGTCCGTAAACCTCGCGCAACCGCGCTCGGCTGATATCTTAGCGCTTCCATCGCCTCCATAACTACCTTCTGAAGAGGCGGAGCCACGAAGCCGCTTTTGTTCACTACTCGCGAAACCGTAGCGATCGATACTCCGGCCCGTTCGGCAACTCGCTTCATTGTGGACATGATCTGGAATTACGCGTCGGAATCGGAATTCAATAGAACGCCGTCAAGGTAGGAACAAAGTCGGGAAAATTTGGGTAGAAAGTATCTCTAACACGGTGTGACTGGCGATCGATGCCAGTAAGAACGTTTAACAGATACGTAATTGTAAGGCTTGCATACGGCACTTCCCGCCTCTCAGGGTTCATCACGATCCGGTGCCCGCCAGATTTAGCCCTGTCTCCACGTCAAACAGGTGCACCATGTCCATGTTGACAACAAATGGCCGGCGCTCACCGACTCCTGAATCGTCTCGCGGCGCCACCCGCGCCACGATCCGATGCGCCCCATCCGAGGCGTCGAGAAGAATTTCGTGTCCTAGATGTTGTATGACGTCTACTATCAACGTAACGGCGTTTGCAGGAACGGGCAGCCCGCGCTCTAGTGGCCGCAGCGCTTCGGGCCGAACGCCTAGCACGACCGTCGGCCTTCGATACGAAGCGAGCTGTGTCCGCATCTGGCCGG
>JBAUZZ010000418.1:0-5823 GCA_049585495.1 Chthoniobacterales bacterium
CTCTACGAGCAGCGCTTCAGCCGACGGATGAGTTTCGAGGATTATCGGCGGACGATTGAGATAATGACGAATGCTGAAGCGGTTAACCAGTGGAAAGAGGAAGCTCGGAGGATGATGACTTACCGTACCAAGGCAGCCGAGGAGCCTGCTACTTTCGAAAACATTGGCGCCGTCGAGCAGCATTTTCGGGCACACTACCTGCCCACCCTGGTCAAGCCTTGCCTGGCTGCGGAAATCTCCGGCGAAACTGCGCGTCACTTGCCCGATCGGCGGGTGATCGCTGCGATCCGGAACGCGCGTGACCGTGAAAACCGGTTCCCAGCTCAGATCGCGGGCGCACTGCGGCACGGATTGAACCAGGCCGGATTACATGTGTTCAAACATAAGAAGCGGATTCTATACATCTCGACCGTTCGGCCACAGCTTTTCGACCCAAATCAGGCGCCGGTTTCCGCCGGATTGGCGGCAATTCTTGCAGTCCTGAAATCTTACCCGAAAATCACCCGAAAACAGCTCGCTGAGAAGATCCTGGCGAAGTCGCTGGGCGAAAAAGCGAAGGAGGAAACTAGCCCGGAGTACCAGCAGGCGAAAACCAGCCTTGTTACCGACCTGATCTGGCTCGCGAAGGCCGGACATGTTATCGAGTTCGCTGATGGTACGCTCGACTTACCGTTGCCGCCCAAGAGCCCGGAATCAAAGACGAATCAACCGGCCGAGCATTTGGAACATGCCGCCGCGGGGCCCGTTCCCGAAGATCGCCCTGAATCTTCGATCGAAACCCGCCCTCCGGGGGCTGCGGATCTTTGCACCCCGGAGCAGCCTCAACTGGCGGAAGGCGAGCAAGAGCTTTCGGCGGCCGACCCCAAGGCTGCGAACGAGTGCGTCACCGCGAGTCACTCAGCCGTGTGATCGCCGGGCGCCGCTCCTACGGAGCTGGTTGCGCTGTGAATGGCGCGAAGACCAGGTTATCGCACAGGCTAGAAGCCTATGCTACTCTCGGAGCCATCGTAGCAAACGCATCCAGCGGTCGTTTCGGAGAAACGACTATACCCGGGCTAAAACCGCTAACCGTTCTCGGTAGACTCTTGCGGGTTCGCAGCTTACTGATTCACCTATGCGAATCATTCGCTATCTTGCGCAGGAGGGCGACATTCGATTTGGCGCTGAACAATCGGATGGTCGCTGCTTCGATATCCGTGGTGATATATTTCGTTCTTTTGAAGTCACGGATCACGAGGCGAAAATGGTTAAGCTGCTCGCTCCGATCGAGCCGCGAGTCATGTTATGCATCGGGTTGAACTACCGGAAGCATGCGGAGGAGCAAGGCGCCAAGCTGCCCGAACGTCCGATGCTTTTCATCAAGTCGCCGAACAGCCTACAAGCACCTGGTGATCCAATTTTGCTGCCCAGACGCCTGCGCAGCGATGAAGTCGACTATGAGTGCGAGCTAGCCGTTGTGATCGGGCGCGACTGCAAGAATGTCAAGAAAGAGCACTCACTGGAGTATGTGTTCGGGTATACGGCAGCGAATGATGTCAGCGCACGCGATTGGCAGATACGGCTGGGCGGCGGTCAATTTTGCCGAGGAAAAGGCTTCGATACTTTTGCGCCGCTTGGACCGGCAATTTTAACCAAAGATGAAATTCCCAATCCGAATGCGCTTCGGATTGCGACCAGGGTTAATGGCGAGCTGCGTCAGAATTCGAATACGTCCGACATGATTTTCGACGTTCCAACCTTGATCGGATTCTTGAGCGGGAGCACGACCCTGCTCGCTGGTACCGTCATTTTCACCGGGACGCCGTCCGGTGTCGGGATGGCCATGAAGCCTCCGCGTTTCCTTGCGCCGGGCGACATGGTTGAGGTGGAAGTTGAAAAGATAGGAGTGCTGAGCAACCCGGTCGTCGCGGAGTGACGAAGGGCGCGGCACCATGTCGCGTCAATCTCGGCTGAAACACAAAGCCGCAAATAAGTACAAACCAAGGAAGGCGAAGATATTTTACCGCACCTGGAAGGTGCGTCTACTGTGGGGCCACGCGCCCTACAAGTCAGGACGCGCATCCCTACCAGAGATATGAGCTTTCGGCTTTCTTCTGAATTTGAGCCTCGGGGCGATCAGCAGCAGGCGATCGATCAATTGCTCCGATCGTTGCGTGCAGGGAACCGCCATCAGACCCTGCTCGGTGTAACCGGCTCGGGAAAGACGTTCACCGCAGCGAATGTGATTGCCAGCCTGAACAAACCTACCCTGGTCATCTCGCACAACAAGACGCTGGCGGCCCAGCTCTACAGCGAGTTCAAACAGTTCTTCCCGGACAATGCAGTCGAGTACTTCGTAAGCTACTTCGACTACTACCAACCCGAAGCTTATATCCCGAGGACGGATACCTACATCGAAAAGGACTCCTCCATCAACGAGGAGATCGAGCGGCTCCGATTGTCCGCCACCAGTTCGCTACTTTCTCGGGAAGATGTCATCGTAGTCGCCAGCGTCTCGTGCATATACGGCCTGGGTTCTCCAGAAGATTATGCCAACATGGTCTGCGCAATCGCCAAGGGGCAACGGATTTCTCGCGAACTCTTTCTCGCCAAGCTGGTCGACATGCTGTACGAGCGTAACGATATCGCCTTGACTCGTGGAAAATTTCGGGCGCGCGGCGACGTCGTCGAAGTACATCCAGCCACGTTCGAAGAAGAAGCAGTGCGGGTGGAATTTTTTGGTGACGAGGTGGACCTGATTTCGCGTTTCGATCCGCTCACGGGATCGCCACTCGATGAAGTGGACCGATTCACGTTTTATCCGGCTAAGCAGTTCGTGACCCCGCACGACAAAATGAAGCGCGCCCTAGTTGCGATTCGCGCCGAGCTCGAGGAACGCATCGTCTGGTTCGAAAATCAGGGTAAGCTTCTCGAGGCTCAACGCATCAAAATGCGCACCGAGTTCGATCTCGAGATGATGCAGGAGATGGGGTTTTGCAACGGGATCGAAAATTACTCTCGCCACCTGAGCGGACGGGAACCGGGTTCTCGCCCCTACACGCTGCTCGACTTCTTTCCACGCGATCTGCTTCTCGTTGTGGACGAGTCTCACGCGACGATCCCGCAGATCGGCGGAATGTACGAAGGAGACCGATCCCGTAAGCTGACTCTGGTCGAATATGGGTTCCGGCTCCCGAGCGCGCTGGACAACCGGCCGCTGAACTTCCCGGAGTTTATGGAAATGACGGGCCAGAGCATTTATATCAGCGCCACACCCGCTGATTTCGAGATCAAGAACAGCGTGGTTGGTAACACTGCTTATTTTCCCCACTCCCGCGACCGGATTGGGGAAGAAGAAACTCAACCCGCGTTGCTCCCGATGTTGACAGGGAGAACCGCGCGAAAACTGGACCCGTCAGTTCCCGGCGCGCGACTAGTCGTTCAACAGATAATTCGTCCCACCGGGCTGTTGGATCCCAAAATCACCATTCGCCCACTGAAGCGTCAGATCGACGAATCGATTGAGCTGTGCCGGCAGCGAACCGAGCAGCAGGAGCGAGTACTCATCACGACGCTGACCAAACGTACGGCGGAGGATCTAACCGATTACTTGCGCGATGTCGGCTTGAGGGTTCGCTATCTGCACAGCGAGATCGACGCTATTGAGCGGGTGGAGATTCTCCGATCACTCCGCGCCGGCGACTTCGACATATTAGTAGGGATCAATCTGTTGCGCGAGGGGCTGGATCTTCCCGAAGTCAGTCTCGTTTGCATACTGGATGCCGACAAAGAAGGGTTCCTTCGCAGTCAGACTTCGCTAATTCAGACAGCCGGGCGAGCGGCGCGCCACGTGAATGGTGAAGTGGTGCTCTTCGCCGATGCCATGACGGACAGCATCCAGAGGCTGGTGGCGATCACCGAATATCGGCGGGCTAGACAGATCGATTACAACGAAGAACATGGGATCACGCCAACCAGCGTGAAGCGAGCGGTTCAGGAAAGTCTGCACACGATCCTGAAGGCGCGCCAGCTCGAGGAGTCGATCGTGCGGGAGTCCGGAGCGGACCTGAACATCACCGAGGTCCTGCACGAACTGGAAGATGAAATGCAGATCGCTGCTGCAAACCTGGAATACGAGCGAGCCGCGCTGTTGCGGGACCAAATCCTGGAGTTGAAACAAGGAACCGGCATCGCGAAGATCGAGCCAAAAAGACGGCCCGTAAAATACGGGACCGTACGAGGAAGACGACGTCGGTAGGGACGGGCGGGATGCGGGGGTGTGCCGAGGCGCTACGCCAACAACTTCACCAGGAGCTGACTCAGCACTAACTTCGGCTCCAGCTGGGTCGTCACCAGTTGAAGATTCGCCTGCAGGCAAGCTTCCAGCCCTGCGACCAATTTTTGCACCGAAAAGCGGTGAGCCTCGCACGCAGCAATGCCGAGCGCATAAGCATTGAGGCTGCCATCTTTTCTTCTCGGAAGGTGGCGGATTGCCGGTTCCGGCAATTTTTGCAACATGGCGCTAAATTGATATGGCGCATGCGGGGGCTTCAAGCCATGCCGATCCAACAGATCCCTGACCACCAACAAGTTTCTTGCAGTAGGGATGATCGCGGCAAATAGAATTCCAATGGGTGTTTCTCCTTGAAAGAGCAGCTGATCGAGCAACGCCAGACTCTCTGCGAGATTGCGCCTGGCAATGCAGTTTCCAAGATCCCAGATCACTCCGCTGGTCGATCTGGCGACAAGCTGGCGAACGATTTCAATCCTAACATCACGCTTGTCGGCGAGATAAAGATCGATCTTTTCAAGCTCACTCCTGAGCTGACGGCTGTCCACTCCAGCAAGCCGGACGAAAAGGGCCATTGCGTCCGGTGAAAACCTGAGTCCAAGCTCAGAGGCCATCTGATGAACGAGTACCTGAGCGTCTTCTTCCCACCCCGGTTTGGAGATATCGATCCGGTCGAATACTTCCACTTTCCCGAGTTTCACGAGCGACTTGTAAAAGGTTCGTCGTCTGTCGATTTCGGCAGCGTTTAGCAAAAACGTCACACCCTCGGGAAGACCGCGGTCCAGTAAGACGTTGAATTCCTCGAGCGCTACTTGAACAGAGGCCGAACGCGCAGTGACGGTATCCGACAGGAAGTTGACGTCTTTGAGCCAGACCAACTTTTGAGTCCCGAAGAAAGGCAGCGTCTGAATCGCCTCGGTCGTCAACCTCAGCCTGGTCACGGCCTGTTCCGCGTTGTCCGCGGCTCCGTCAATGACATCCAGACCGAAGTCGCCGGCATCCTTAGGCGCTAACTCGACTGCCAATGCCCTGGCACGCGCCTTCACCTGGCCCTCGTCTGAACCGACAACGGCGTATACCCCCGAAGGTTGACCCGATTTCCTAGTATTCGACTTCTGCGGCATGTCTGGCGTTTGGCGTTTGGCGGCTTACGCGGCTCGCTTGTATCAACTAACCTACACCGAATCACCGCTCACCTTTTTTCTGATTAGCGTTTACCGATACCGATTACTGATTACTGATTATTACTGATTACTGATTTCCGACTACCGACTTCCTCCTCACCGTTCACCGCAGCCGAGCGGTCTACTTTAGTACCCAGAATCCGCGCGACATTCCGGACAATGTTCTGGGTCAGCTCGGAAACCGGGTGCAGCACGCATTGCGCGCTTTCACACCCAGGGACCAGAAGGCGGTCCAGTCCGCCGCAGAAACGTTTCGGCCGAATCCAAACCTGAAGACCGCAAGCGTCCTGACCGAGCTCGGAGTGGGTGAAGCTTTAGTTTCATTCTTGGACGAGAAAGGCCAACCCAACGTTGTCGAACGTGCTTTCA
>JBAUZZ010000419.1:0-6126 GCA_049585495.1 Chthoniobacterales bacterium
GGTTCGGCCGAGACCAAGAATCTGCAGGTCGATACCTCCAGCACAACGGATCTGTTGTTCGTATTGATGGCAATACTCATAGACCTCCGAGCGTGGGACCGTGCCGTCGGGCACATGAATATTTTTAGCTGGAACATCGACGTGCTTGAAGAGCTGTACTTCCATGAAGTGGCGGTAGCTCTCAGGATGTTGCGAAGGCAAACCGCAATACTCGTCAAGATTGAAGGTCACCACGTTTCGGAAGGAAAGGCTTTCCTCCCGATGTAATCTAATCAGCTCTCGATAAAGTTTGACGGGCGTTGACCCGGTCGCCAGCCCCAGCACCGCGTTGCGGCCGTTACCCTGGCGCTCACGAATCAAAGCCGCGATTGCAGCCCCGATCACGCGGGCGGCTTCATCGGAGGTTCGAAATACATTCGTTCTGATTCGCTCGAGCTGCTCGGTTTCAGTACGCTGCATTTTCATCTCAACGGAGCCGCGTGCCTTCGTGACTACTCTCTCATATTGACACTGGAATGCTAACATCTATCTGGTGAGAGGTCCGGCGTTGGGTGAGGTAAGTGATCCATGGTCATGTGCGAGATCTTTGTTTCGTCCTTCCGCTGTTGTCCGACAGATACCAGGCAGATGCGGGCTGCTGCGCTGAAGAGATTTAGAGGACGCCGAACAAAGTTCACGCCGAAGGCATAAGAGAACTTAGCCCAGGGCTAAGTACTACCACTCGGCGTTCAAGGTCAGGGACCTAAATCTTCGCTCATGACAGAGGGGCACGAGGCGACACTGGCACGAAGGCGCCCGCCAACACGCAACCCTCGGAAGTTGACGCGAATCAAAGAGTGGGATGAGATATTGAAAACGGGCTCTATGCACCTCAGCGAACTAAGCAGTCCTGTCCCCGTTGTCGACTACGACACCGCCTGTCGGAATATTCGTCGTCTCCAGGAATATTGCGATAGACATCAGCTCAAGCTTCGGCCTCATATCAAAACCCATAAGTTACCGTTTTTTGCCCACGAACAGTGTAAAGCCGGGGCGGTAGGCATCACGGTGCAAAAGATGGGTGAAGCTGAGGTCATGGTTCAAACTGGCTTAAGGGACATTCTAATTACGTACAACATCGTTGGACAGGAGAAAGCGGAACGCCTGGCGAACCTCACAAATTTTGCACGGCTCAGCGTGGGAATTGATAATGAAAGAGCACTGAAATCGCTGGTGTTGGCAGGAAGCCGAGCCACTTCACCGATTGGTGTTCTGATCGAGTTCGAATCAGGTGGAAACCGCCAGGGCGTACAAACGCCGGAACAGGCGGTCGAATTGGCGAAGATGATCCTGGGCCATTCCGATTTGGAGTTCAGAGGGTTGATGACTTATCCGACGACCCCGAAGACGGCCGAGTTTCTCGGGGAGGCGCTTCCCCTGTTTCGGAAGGAGGGGATTGAGGTCCAGGTGGTTTCCGGAGGTGGAACCCCAAGCGCGTATCGAACCCATGATCTTGCTCCGGTCACAGAAATTCGGGTCGGAACCTATATCTACAACGACCGAATGATGCTAGCTGCCGGAGCGGCAACTCTGGAAGACTGCGCGTTGACGGTGCTCGCTACCGTGGTTAGCCGTCCTACCATGGAGCGCGCAGTCATTGATGCTGGCAGCAAGACGCTTTCGAGTGACCTGTTAGCACCGGGCCAGGGAGACGGATATGGATTGCTTCCAGATTATCCCGAAGCAACCATTGCACGGCTCAATGAAGAACATGGCATCGTGGATCTGGGAGGTTGCATCCAAAAGCCTGAAGTCGGCGAATGCGTCCGAGTTATTCCCAACCATGCTTGTGTGGTTACCAATCTTCACGACCAGATCTACCTCCATCGAAATGGCGAAGTACTCGCCCAGTTGCCAGTCTACCTGCGAGGCAAAACAATCTAATATTCTATGCGAAAAAGTGTCATCGTAGCCAAAGCTCCCAAGCCTGCCGGCCCTTACTCCCATGCAGTCGTGGCCAACGGCTTCGTTTTCGTCGCAGGTCAAGGTCCACAAATCCCGGAGACGGGCGTTGTACCGGACAATTTCAAAGAACAAGTCCGCCAAACCTTGAGAAATATCGAGACGATCTTACGCGAGGTCGGCTGCAATATGCAGGACGTCATTAAGGTCAATGCTTACCTGACCGATCCAACCCGCTTTTCTGAATACAACGAAGTATACCAGGAGTTCTTTGGCGAAAATCCGCCCGTGCGGACTACGGTCCAGACAGGCTTGATCAAAATTCTGGTCGAAATCGATTGTGTCGCGGTGAGTAGGTAGAAGCTCCAGCTTTATGCACTGCCGTGTCTCGTTTCTCGTGTCTCGTGTCTCGTGAGAAGAATGAGCGGCTCGACTGAGATCGCCGCAGTTCCTAAAAAGGGGGTAGCAACGTCTGCGGATCAGACTCATCCGGCGACGGCGGAGCGTCGCCCGCCAAGACGATTTCGGAATTTGGGATGACCCACCAATCACTTCTCACTTCTCACCAATTACGTTTTGTTGCGGCTCTGTCGCACTGGGACGATGCACGCTATCGGCGCTCTCCAGATTTTATTTGGTCGGTATCGGTTGCTGCCTTTATCTTGGGGATTATGCCGGACATTGATACCCTCTCGATAAACACTATCCGGACGCTTTGCATCGATGCTGTCCAGCAGGCGAACTCCGGTCATCCAGGAACTCCGATGGCCATGGCGCCGGTCGTATATTTGCTGTGGCAGGAGTTTCTGCGATTTGATCCCAACGATCCAATCTGGCCCAATCGTGACAGGTTCATTCTCTCCGCCGGGCATGCCTCTACGCTGTTGTATTCCGTTCTGCACTTAGCCGGCGTGAAGGCGGTAAATCGGAAGTACGAGACTTTGGGCGACCTCGCTGTTCAGCTGGACGACCTGAAGCATTTCCGACAACTCGAAAGTCGATGTCCCGGCCATCCAGAGTATCGCTGGACCTCGGGAATCGAGACAACAACGGGGCCCCTTGGCCAGGGAGTTGCCACGAGCGTCGGCATCGCCTTGGCGAGTAAATGGCTCGCTGAGCGTTACAACCGGCCGAACTTTCCAATGTTCGATTATGATGTGTACGCCTTGGCGGGCGACGGCTGCATGATGGAGGGCATCAGCGGCGAGGCTGCTTCGTTGGCTGGCCACCTGGGGCTTTCGAATCTTTGCTGGATTTACGATAACAACCACATCACCATCGAGGGAAATACCAGTCTGGCTTTCTCGGAAGATGTGGCGGGACGTTTTCTTGCTTATGGCTGGAACGTTCAACGTGTATCCAATGCCAACGATCTGGACCTCCTGCGAGAAGCGTTCCAGCGTTTCCAGCAGGCGACAGACAGACCTACTCTGATCATCGTCGATAGCCATATCGCCTACGGCGCACCGACCAAGCAGGATACGAGCGCTGCCCACGGCGAACCACTCGGAGAAGATGAAATCAGGGCCACCAAACGACGTTATGGCTGGCCAGAGGACGCCAAGTTCTTGATTCCGCCGGAGGTGCTCGATGACTTCAGAGCTAAGCTTGGCCGGCGAGGTTCGAAATTGCGCAGCGATTGGATGAGTTTGTTTGGTACATACGAAATGGAATTCCCGGAGCTTGCTGCCGAGACTCTGGCGATCCAGCACCGTGAGCCGCCGAAGGGCTGGGATGCGGAGATCCCAACGTTTCCATCGGATGCGAAGGGAATGGCCACCAGGGATTCCTCTGGCAAAGTTTTGAACACAATTGCTAAGAGGTATCCGTGGCTGATTGGCGGCGCGGCGGATCTGTCGCCATCGACAAAGACCCGATTGACCTTTGAGGGCGCAGGCGAAGTCAGCCGCAATTCGCTAGGGGGGAGAAACATCCACTTTGGGATTCGCGAACACGCGATGGGGGCGATTCTGAACGGGCTAGCCCTTGCTAAGCTCAGAGCTTTCGGCTCCGGGTTCCTGATTTTCAGCGACTATGGAAGAGGTTCGTTGCGTCTGGCGGCGATCATGGAACTTCCCGTGATTTACATCTTTACCCATGACTCGATTGGAGTGGGAGAAGATGGTCCCACGCATCAACCGGTGGAACATCTCCCCTCGCTGCGAGCGATTCCCGGCTTGACGGTGCTTCGGCCGTGTGATGCCAACGAAGTGGCTGAGGCCTGGCGGGTTATCATAGAGAAGAAATACGATCCAGTAGCGCTCATCCTGAGTCGCCAGGCGCTGCCAACCTTGGACCGCTCAAAGTTTGCCCCTGCGACTGGTCTCCGGCGAGGCGCGTACGTTCTTTCAGATGTGACAAATCATAAACCGGACGTGTTGCTGATAGCCACCGGAAGCGAGATTGCCGTCTCCCTGGAGGCACAGGCTATGCTGAAAGAGCAAGGTGTGGGAGCGCGAGTAATTAGCATGCCGTCCTGGGAATTGTTTGAAGAGCAGGACGCGGCGTATCGCGAGTCAGTCCTGCCCCCAAGCATCCGGGCGCGTGTCTCTGTGGAAAAGGCATCCAGGTTCGGTTGGGAAAGGTATGTTGGCCTCGAGGGAGAGCGCATTGGCATGAAAACATTTGGAGCTTCGGCACCCCTGAAAGAATTGCAGAAAAAATTTGGATTCACAGCCGACGCTGTCGTTTCGGCTGCCCTGGCCCAGGTAAACAAAGCGAAGCGCTGAACCGAGCCGGGCTCAAAGGAACGGCTCAGACGAGCTTCGTACCGTCAGCGCACATAGCCGGGACCTCCCGACTCGGAAGGCGTGCATTTGTAGGGGGGCTGGCTCAGCCGCCGGGACAACGCACGCCGCCCAGCTCCTGGCGCCTGAGCCAGGCGCCGTACAACTTGGCCTTCCCGAGTAAAAATCCGGAGCTTTTACCTACAGCAAATCTCCTTGAAACGTCTCAAGCGTCCAACTAGGGTCTGGTACCTTTCCCCGGTCACCCGATAATTAGTTAGTCGGTTTAGTTAGTCAGATACCCCCTACTATGAAGAAATCCCTTCGCCAACTCCTCTTTGGAGTATCCCTCTTTCCGCTGTGCGTGCTCAAGCAGAAATTCCCCGACGTTTTTGATCCGAACTGCGACTTCAGCGATTTCTTTCCTCTAGTGCTGAATGCGTTCGGCGGCTGGAACGGCAAAATCTATGGTCCTCCGTTCGATAATTACTCCGGGCTTCTCTATTACAACAAGGAGATGCTCAAGGAAGCTGGGTTCGACAAGCCTCCGGAAACCTGGGATCAGGTGATGAACGACTATGGTCCAGTTGACAAAAAACGGCAAATACGCTTTTGCCTTACAATCGCGGCGCGGAGAGACACAGTCGTGCGACAGCTTCATGCGATTTATCTGGCCGTGGGGCGGCTCGCTGCTGGATGAAAAGTTTAAGTCAAATCTACTCGGCGAAAAATCTCAGGAAGGTCTGCAGTTCCGACAGAAGCTCGAGAAGTATATGCCGCCGGGAATTGTGGAGTATGACCACAACGAAGCGGTGAACGCTCTAGCTCAGGGTCAGGTCGCGATGATTACCGAGTGGTCGGCCTTCTATTCGACTCTGGCGGACCCGAAGTCTTCGAAGATTGTCGATCAACTCGGTGTCGCTCCAGAGCCAAAAGGTCCGGCGGGACGAAAACCGGCTTTAGGAGGCTTTTCGCTGGCAGTCGCCAGACAAGCGAACGATAAGCAGAAACCCGCGGCTTGGCTGTTCATCCAGTGGGCTACCTCCAAGGAGACCGCAAAGCAATATGTTGAAAACGGCGGAGTGAGTGCGCGCCAGTCGGTTTACCAGGATCCGGAATTGCAGAAGAAATATCCGTTCATCGCCCCAATGACCGAGTCCTGGCAACAAGGGGTGCCGGAGTTTCGTCCTCGCTTTGCTGAGTGGCCTCAACTCTCCGAAATCGTCGCTGAGGTGGGCACGAAGATGATGATCGGGGACGTGTCTATTAAACAAGGTTCGGAAGAAATCGGTAAACGCGTCGAGGACGTTTTGACCAAAGCCGGTTACTACGACGGAAAGAAGGCTTTAGCTCAGTGAGCTGTGCTTAACCCAAATTCCAAAGTCAACTTGTAGGGCGGATGGGCCAGCCGCCGGAATTTCGGGATCTGCGTTTAAGCGGTACGCCTCGGAAAGTTAAC
>JBAUZZ010000420.1:0-4198 GCA_049585495.1 Chthoniobacterales bacterium
CACCACACAACCGTTCAGGTTGCTGCGTCGGTTCGCGGTCGAGATTCATTATGCATCAGCCAAACATTCCAGAGTTCGCCGCCTGTTGAGGAAAGCCCTCGATGGGAATGTCCGGCAGATTCGCGAAAGCATCGTTCGTGCGCAGCGGGCCAGCGCGCTCGAACCTGCCGATTCAGAGTTGCTGGCGTGCGCCGTTATGGTGTTCGTCATGGGACTGATGCATATGGAGACGCTGTTGCCGCACCTCGTGGGCGACCCGAAGTGGCGTGACTTTGTCGAAAAGCGTGTAGACGCACTGTTGGGAACGAAACGTCGAACTGCCGGCGATTGAGTGTACCTCCGAGGCCAAATTTGATGAAAGATTTCCTCAGTGCGGTCAAACTGCTAGTCGTCGATCTCGCGTCGACCCTTTTCTTCCTTGCGCTGTTTCTCCTGACGCACAACACCATCGTCTCGGTTAGCCTCGGCATGGCACTGGGCCTCGTACAGATTGGCATCCGGTTCGTCCGCCGAAAGCCGATTGGCGCGGTGGGCTGGCTGAGTCTCGTTCTGATCATTGCCGCAGGCACGACGACGTTGCTCACCAAAGACCCGCGCTTCATGTTGTTCAAGCCGAGCGTGCTCTATGCGATCGCCGGTTTTGTGATGCTCAAGCCAGGCTGGATGCATCGTTATATGCCGGCCATTGCAAAGGCGCTCGTGGCGGACGTCGCGGTCGTTTATGGTTTTGTCTGGGCGGGTCTGATGTTTGTCTCTGCCGCGGTGAATGCGTTCGTTGTCCTGACTTGCAGCATCACGACGTGGGCTTTCACGATGCCTATTTTTGGTATTGTGAGCAAGGTAGCGGTTTTCCTTGGCGGATATGCCGCCATGCACGTCATCGCCGTGCGCCGCGTGCGTGCCATGCCCGCCTTCGAACGTGACGTACTGCTGGCCTGGACAGGACGGCGTTGATGCTGCGCCGTGACTGGCAGAGTCTGCTCAGGGTCAATCCTGCAAGTGCTCATTGGTCCTCTCGTCGACCACTCAGGACTGAACAGCGAAATCTGCCCAATCGCTCGCCTAGATCGCTACCTGTGCTAACCGGATAGGGATAGCCTTCAGAACGGCACCTCGTCGAGCAGATCCGGTGATCCGCCGGCGCTTGGCTGGCTCGTTCTAAACAAGGGAGGTTGGAGCCGAGGATTGAAAGGATGCTCCGGAGGAGCATAATTCACCATGAGTATAGCCGCTGAACCATATCCGGCTAGGAAACACACGGTGGCGGCGCCGCCGGATTTACCGGTTAGTTTCGGTTCGCCCATGCCGTGGGCGTGAGCTCGGCGATTCGGGCGACTGGAAAATCGCCCAACCCGGGCAGGACTGAGCCCAGGTAGTCGCGGAGAGGGATTTTAAGACGCCGGCAGGTTTCGACCACAGAGATGATCGCCGCAACGCGAGGTCCAGCCTCCTTGCTTCCGATGTGGATCCAGTTCCGGCGTCCGAGCGCAACGGGCCTAATGGCGTTCTCGGCCAAGTTGTTACTCAACTCCACAACGGGATTTTCCAAAAAGCGGATCAACCGTTGCCAAAGCGTCAAGGTATAGTTACATGCCTTGGCTAGGGCACTATTGGGAAGTGCATCGCGACGAGCTGCCTGGATCGCTGTCTTGATCTGCTCCAGTAGCGGCTTGGCTTTTTCCAGGCGTAAAAGGTGACGATCGCTGGGGTTTAGGTTTTCCTTTCGAGCCTTTTCATCGATGGCAAAGAGTTCATCCATCTGCGCCACGATCCGGATCGAAGTTTGATCTCTGGGATTGAGTTTGACCCCTTCGAAGAACTTGCGCCTGGCGTGCGCCCAACAAGCTGCGTGGACGATTCCGGCTCCGCCGACATGATCGTAGGCCCCGTAAAGGTCGACTTTGCGAATGCTCACTGCCGGCGCGCCGCATCACTACCAAAAGAGCTGCACTAAGGAAGCCTGGAACGCTCACACCGTTCCTCGACGAGCTTCTGTACCAAGCTGAGGCGTTCGCCGGCATTCTCCGAGCCGCTCCGTTGGCCGCAAATCAAGGAATCATGGAAACTCGATAGGCGTAAAGGGTCCTGAATAGCTCGGGATGCTTTAGGAGGGCAATTTTGTGGACGGCTTTCAATTCGACGTTATGAGTTGCATCACCAAATAGGGCGTAGTTGAGCTTTTGTGGGTTGTGCCGCGAGTGGTAGACGATGCCTTGCGGTTTCTGCGGGTGGCGCATAAAGGCAATCGCCCATTTCTGGGTCACAGCATAATCGCAGGAGGTACAGAGATTAGCGTCTGTCCCGATTTTGGATAGACCCTTACCGGTCAGGTTAACGACTTCCCAGGCGCTCTTCAGTTTGATTCTATGGACCATGTATGGTTGAAGATCGGCCTGGTTGAGTGTCTTGGTAGTGATCCAGCGATCTCCAAATACTTCGATCAGGGCGGTCTCGAAATCCTGGCCGGTGTAATAGACTCCTAACGGGGCACCTGGTGAATCGAAGCGGTTCAAGCCCAGCTTTGACCAATAAATGGGATTCAGATGTTTGCTATCAGAGATGCGAATAAGTTCGATCGGTGTTTTCTTGATCGGGAGCCGACGTTGATAAACCGCTTCGGGAGGATCACCAAGCCGCATGTGTGTCGTGACGTTCGGCAACTGCAACTGCCTCCTTGATTTTACCATCACGCAAAAGGTCGAGCGGCCGTTTTCCTTCCAGAGAATGTCGTGGACTCAAGAAGAAGAGCATGGCCCCAAACCCGGTATCAGTGCTGAGGGCTTTTAGGCATTCTTTAATGCCGGGCAAAATGCCGTTCGTGGTAAATTGCCAGCGTGGATAACGCCATTTACCGGCGGTGACACGCCAGGCAATCAGTTCCCGGGATTTGCGTTTGTAAGCGACTGAGGGGCGATGTTTGAGGCCGAGCAGTTCAGCGACTTCCTCGCTTGAGAGCGATCCGCCCTCGGCTTGTTCGAGTTCTTTCCGGGCGAGAATTCCGCTGGCGAATACCCAGTTTTTAGCCTTTTGTTCTTCCTGGTCATAGGTAGACTCCGCCTGCGCTTTTTCAACGACTTGCATAAGAAATTTTTGCAGGGGGACACCTCTAGGCCGATAAGTTTCAATAGCCTGGTAGGCTTTCTCGATGGCGGCTTGAGGATTGCTCATGTATAAAGCGTAAAGTAAAAGCGTAAAGCAAGTCAAGCGGTTTCTCGACCCGGTGTGCGCAACAAATCCAGCCTTACATTTGCTGCTTTTTCAAAACACGAATTGATGACGCAGCAGACGCACTTCAGGCTTACTTACTACCCAGACGGTAGGCCAAGTCATCTCTTTCGTTGCAGCCTGCGTCAACGGAAACCGGCCTTGAAGTATTTATCCAGCGTGCTCGTGAGATCTTTCTCAAAAACAACCTGTTCGCGATCCAGGTTGTAAGCACTCGGACAATCAGCGCCGTAGTGTATTCAAAAACTCGGAGACTTTCTTTTTGCCGCCGCTCAGCACGGGTTGGCCGTCGCAGAGCAGCAGAACCTCAAAGTCGTAATCTAGCAGTTTGCGCAGGGATCTTTTAAGCTTCGGGGGATCATCGAGTTTGGGCTCCGGAATCAGGCTCAGCGCGCCCGGCGGGTTGCCGATGATCGCGTCGCCCAGCAGCAGGATGCCGCCCATCTCGCGTGAAACGGCATGGCGCCCTGGCTCAAAATACAGCCCGATCTCGCCGGACGATTTGCCGGGCAGATAAATCACGCGCAGAGCGCCGGCAATCAGATCCCCTTCCCGAACCGCTTCGTCGATCGCAATGGGAGCGAGTTGCGTCACCTCCTCTGCTCCCACGACAAGGCGAGCGCCGCAGCGCGTCCGAAACAGCTCGACGTCCCGAACGTGGTCACGATTGGTGAGGACGATTTTCGCGATCGGCCTCATCAAGTCGAAAGTCGGCCATTCGTCTTCTCCAGGCGCCGGTGGATCAACGAGCACCGTGCATCCATCGAGCCGGATCGCGTAACCGTTCAGGTCCCAAGGCCTGTCGGCGTAAGTCGAACCCCACGTGAAGATGCCGAGAAGAATTTCGTGCATGGCGCCGAGAATGTGGCTGACACCGAGCGCACGCGCCAGGGCAGACCAAACATTGTTAAGATTCCGGTTGCGACTGGTATTGCACCAAGGACGGCCATCCCAACCTGGAGAGGTCGCTTGT
>JBAUZZ010000421.1:0-2119 GCA_049585495.1 Chthoniobacterales bacterium
CCACATTGGGCGAGACTGATTTCCACTTGGGTCAAAAGAGGTTCTGACGGCGAAAGCGACGCAGGTATATGCGGAATAACATCTTGTTAACGGTCTTCGCAGGTTTGGCGGTTCTTGCTACCGCTGCGGCCGGCCAACAGCCTAACGGAGAGATCCATCGGGAGAAGATGAGAGAACGGGCGGAAGAAGACAACCAGACGCAGAAGAATGCTGACTTTACCGGAAGCCAGCGGAGCGCGCTGGAAACCGAACTGAAGAAGGCGCAAGAGAAAGCGCAACTGGCGCAAAACATGGCCGATCTCGCCGCAAGTCAGCGGATCGCGCTGGAAATCGAGCTGAAAAACGCCGAAGACAGGGCGCAACTAGCGGAAAAGATGGCCGATCTCGCTTCGAGCCAGCGTAGTGCACTCGAAAGCGAACTGAAAAAAGCCGAAGACAGGGCGCAACTAGCGCAGCAGGATGCCGATCTTGCCGCCAGCCAGCGGAACGCGATGGCAAGCGAGCTGAGTAGGGCTGAAGAAAGGGCGCAACTGGCGGAAAAGAATGCTGATCTCGCCACAAGCCAGCGTACCGGGCAGGAAGCCGAGCTGAAGAAGGCGCAAGAGAAAGCGCAACTGGCTCAGCAGAATGGCGATCTTGCCGCCAGCCAGCTTACGGCGCTGGGAACCCAGCTAAAAAAGGCACAGGAGAAGGCACAACTGGAGCAAAAGATCGCCGATTTGGTCGCAGGTCAATTTGACGCCGAAGAAAACCGACAACAAAACGGAGAGCCGCCGCAAAAGAGTGCCGACCCCAGCGCAAACCAACCTGTATCCGGACAAACTCAGCCGCCAAATGCAGGCCCGAAGCCGGAATCGGTGCCCTCAACTCAGCCGGTAGATTCGGCAGTTCAGACCGCACGGTCCGGCCCCGCGCCAGTCCGTGTTCAGGCCGTTGCAGATACTCCCGGAGAGGCAAACAAGGGAATCGGCTTCACGGAAGCGACTTCGCCGATTGCCGTCGGAGCTAGTGCGACTCCAATAAATCAGCCAGCTACGCGAGATCAGGAGGAAGGGAAATTCACCCAAACCACTCCAGTTCAAGCCGATCTCCCTCTTCCGACCCCGTCAGTTGACGTATCGGCGGAATCGACTCCTTCTAGGGCTCCAACCGATCGCAGCGTCAAGGCTTCGGCGGATGAAGAATCCTTAAAGGAGTTCGTTCTCGAGTATATTCGAACAGTCGCAAGCAACGACATTTCAACGCAGGACCGCTTCTTTCAACGCCGAGTGAGCTACTATGACGAAGGAGTGCTCCCACTGCCGGGAGTCCATGCGTCCATCGACCGTTACAACCGCAAATGGCCAATTCGGAACTGGGAGCCCCAAGGTGAGCCTGAATTCCCAAAGGTACTCCATTCGGTGAATCCCAAGTTGTACGAAGTGCTTCAACCTTTCACTTGGACGCTATCGAATGGGACCCTCCACGCGCAGGGAGGTGCAACGCTCTACGTCAAAGTTTGGAAGAACGACAAAGGCGAATTTCACATTGTTCACGTCGAACAACGCACTCCCGTCTCTCAATCCCAAAACAACTGATTCGACGATTCCGTTACTGTAATAGCACTTCAGCGGATGCCGGAGAATCAGTTCCATTCAGCTAATGACTACTTGGTAAAACGATAATTCTTTTCCCTGGACTAGTTCGGGAGAATCCGCACCGAAGTTCCAACAATGACGTTTTTAAAGAACAAAGCCGTCTTATCCTTCGACATGTGGATGCAACCATGGCTAGCAGGGTAACCAGCGTGCATGCCGAACGGCCCGGCGGAGCACTCGTCGCATTGCTCCTATATTTACACTGATAATTTCTAACAGTTTCGCCGACTCAAGCGCAAGGGAAGGAGACGGCGTGGCCGGGCTGTGGCACATTCTGGTTAGGAGTTATTCTCCAAGACCTTTCCACAGGAGACACGCAAGGGGCATCACTTTTTCGGTCACGGCCTCAGTCACGCATAAATAGTCAAGACGGTCGACAATCTCTGAGGCGAATTCGCCCCGGGAGAAATGTTCGCGAACTACGAACGGATTGCCGTTGGCCTTCCAACCGGGAATGACTCGCTCGGCATCGATGACACCGA
>JBAUZZ010000422.1:0-12019 GCA_049585495.1 Chthoniobacterales bacterium
GGCCTGCAATATCTCGGCGGCTGACCCAGCCGCCCTACAAATAGCGAGAAACTACCGACTATTCCGCGACAGGGCTCGCTTCCTCGGCACCTTTACCGGATCCGTCAGTTGCTCCTGCGGGTACTTGATCGTCGAGGGCCAGACAATCCGCCACGGCTGTGTCTTCAGCTTGCCGGTCAGCTGGTTCAAGTCCGTAACGATTCCGTCGAACTGGGGTAAGAGTCTGTCCAGCGCCTCGTGAAGTTGCGCCAAAATGCCCTTTAGTCGTTCTGTGCTCACATTCAGATTAACCAACGATTTTTCGAGATTGTTGCCACTTTCGAGCTGCTTCGCAATCCGCTGAACATCCGTCAACGTGTCCTGTAACTTCACCAGCGAATTATCGACCGACCCGCCTTTACTGGTGATTGGCTTCAAGTTGGCAGCTACCGACTCAAAGTTTTTAAGAGTTCCGTCGAGTGTCGTAACCAGAGGTGAATCCTTTTCAGTTAATTGCGTAAAATTTTGGGCGGACCGCCTAAGTTCGATCAAGGTGGTTGTGGCCTCTTTCAGTGTCGGGTCGAGTTTCTGAATAATTTGCGGCCCGATTTCTCCCAGGTCTGGCTGGCGTACTCCCACGAACGTGTCACCCGGTTGCGCAAGGCCCGAATTCGAGTTGCCGTTCGTGAAATCAACGACGAGGTCGGCCAGTAAGCCAAACGTGCGCATCGTTACCAGTGTTTCGCGATAGATCTTTGCGTCTGCGGAAACTTCCACAGTCACTTGAGCTTCATAATTCGGCCGGCCAGGCGGCCTTTTGTCCCAAGGAACGGGAGAATAGATCTTCCCGACCGTTCCAATTCTGCGGCCTGCCAGCATCACCGGAGCACCCGGTTTGATGCCTGCAGCATCGTCGAAATAAACGTTGAATCGGCGAAGCGGTTTGAACAAGCCGGGGGAAGAGAGGTAGAGCACAACCCCAACAACCAATCCGATGGTCAAAATCACTAGAAGCCCTGTTCGAACTTCATTCCGCAGGATTTGCATGCACTTGCGCCTCTGTAATTGGGCCTTTGGTTTCGCCAGTCACAAATTGCCGGACGATTGGATTGGAGGAATCGTGGAATTTTTCCGGTGTATTCTCGTAAATGATTTTTCCTTGATATAGCATCGCCATCCGGGTCGCGATCCGGAACGCGCTATCCATTTGCTGGCTCACGATCACCGAGGTTGTGTGTGTTTTCTCGCTGAGATTAATGATCAACTCATCAACAACAGAACTTATCACTGGATCCAATCCCGCCGACGGCTCGTCGAACAGCATGAGCTCCGGTTCCATCATCAATGCACGCGCCAGGCCAACCCGCTTACGCATACCGCCGCTGAGTTCTGAGGGCAATTTATCTTCCGTTCCGCTCATTCCGACCATTGCGAGCTTTTCTTCAATCATCACGTTGATCGCTTTGCGTGATTTTCGCCCCAGTTCTTCGACCGGCAGAGCGAGATTTTGTCGTACCGTCATCGAACTGATCAGCGCCGAGTACTGATAGACCATGCCGATTCGCGTGCGGAGAAGATTCAATTTGCTCCGGGAAAGTCGCTGCACCTCCAGCTTCTTATAGCGAATGGTGCCCGAGCTGGGTCTCAGTATGCCGAGAATCAGACGAAGCATCGTACTTTTGCCTACGCCGCTCTGCCCTACAATTACGAGCCGATCACGCGCAAACACCTTGAGGTCGACGCCGTCGAGAATCGCCTTATCCCCGAATTGGAGCACGACATTATCGAGGTGGATTAACGGGATCTCGCTCATTGATTGATCTGGGTCAGCAGTATGTTGAATAAGGTGTCGAAACCAATCACGGTGGTTATGCCCTCAACGACGCTATCGGTGGTCGCTCGGCCGACACCTTCTGCGCCTCCCGTTACGGTCAGTCCTTTAAAACAGGCGATCAAGCCGATCAATAGTCCGAAAAACATAGCCTTAAATAACCCCGCAATAATATCACTGGTAAGCAAGCTCGTGAGCACCGCATCGAAATAGTAAGCGGGGACAAGATTCAGCGTGGCCCAGGAACTTAGAGCAGAGCCTATCAGTGCGGCGACCGAGGAGATGACCGCCAGACAGGGCATCAAGCAACTAATCGCCACTAACCGCGGCGCAACCAGAAAACGCAGCGGCCCGATACCCATGGCCTCAATTGCTTCGATCTCCTCGGCGACCTGCATCGTACCCAACTCCGCCGTATAGGCGGCGCCCATGCGCGCAGCCAACACTATTCCCGTAAGCAGGGGTCCAAGTTCCCGGGTAAAGGCGATCGCAATCAGCGTTGGCACCAGTCGTTGAGTCCCGAATTTTGCGAGCTGATAACCGGTCAGAAGTGCCATCGTCAGCCCGAGAAAAAAGGATACGGTCAACACTAATGGCACCGATCCAACGCCTGCTCGATCGGTCTGCGCAAAAAACATCGACAATCGGAACGGCAACCTTCCCCTGCGCATGTTGTCACCCATCTCCGCGAGCGTATTGAGGAAGAGCCAGAAGATGCTGCCAAGCGTAATTAGCGCGTTTCGAGTGAGATAACCGATCTGGTAGAGCAACGAATATTAGTGAAACGAGTTCCCCGTCCGGTCAAGCGCGATGGCAACGTCCCGTGTTGAGCGAACAGTATTGAGGCCAGTCGCTTAATTTGTCGGCCGCCAGTCGCCGGTTTACAATCGTCCCCAGTAACGATGCGGACAATCTTGCGTGTTTTTAAGTACACCGCCCGCTACCCTTGGTTAGCCGGGACAACACTTGTTTGCGCAGTCCTCGCTACGTCGATCGTCGTTGTCTTCCCGAGCGTGACCCAGCGCGTTGTCGATGACGCCATCCGAGGCCATCGACCCGAGCTTATCCTGCCATTAACGGTACTCGCGGCCGGATCGTTTTTCTTGCAGGAAATCCTCAACTATGTCCGGCTTGTTCTGAACAATATCTTCGAGCAGAAAGTAATCTGCGATCTACGCAGCGATCTTTATGCACATATCCAGCGGCTTCCTCTCGCCTGGTTCGATCAACAGGCCACGGGTGATATCATGACGCGAGTTTTGGAAGACGTAACTGCGGTCGAAAGAGTCCTGATCGACGGAATCGAACAAGGGTCCGTGGCAATTCTGCAGGTGGCCGTGGTGATCATTTTAATGCTTCACGCCGACGGACGTCTGGCCTTGCTTGCCCTTATTCCCCTGCCCTTCCTCCTGGCAGGCGCACTGGCGTACACGCTCACCGCGAGGAGCCGATACCGAATTCAGCGGCGAGCCGCCTCGGCAATGAACGCGCTTTTGCACGACAATCTGGCCGGCGTCCGGCAGCTCAAGGCTTACGCTCGAGAGGAGCAGGAACATTCGAGGTTTGATGAGGCGAGCCGTAAGCTCGCCGAAGCCTCGCTCGTAGTGATGAAGGCGTGGGCGATCTACGCGCCGAGCATGAATTTTTTCAATAATTTTGGGTTGGCTATTGTGACCGGATTTGGAGGTGCGGCAGTAATCCGCGGTGATCTCGACCTGGGCAAGCTGGTCGCCTTTTTGATCTTGGTGCGATTCCTGTATGAGCCGATCGGAAAACTTCACAGCCTCAATCAAATGGTTCAAGCCGGGCGAGCCGCAGGAGAACGGGTATTCGAGATCCTGGATGCACGACCCGAGTCTGACAAAGGCAGCCTCGTCCTTCGTTCAGAGGAGGTTCTCGGGCGCATTGAGTACCGAGGGGTCGAGTTCGGTTATGAGAGTGATCGACCGGCGGTGCATGATATCGATCTCGTCGTCGAGCCCGGTCAAACGGTCGCATTGGTTGGCCCAACCGGCTCTGGCAAATCGACCTTGGTGAATTTGCTGTTGCGGTTTTATGAGCTGGAACTAGGCCAAATTTTTCTCGATGGACACCCGATACAGGAACTCTCGAAGCGCTGTCTGCGAGGCTTGATTGGCTACGTTACTCAGGAGAGTTTCCTCTTCAACGGAACAATCCGCGAGAACTTGCTCCTAGGGAATTCATCTGCTTCAGAACGCGAACTTGAATTCGCAGGGGATGCGGCAAATGCCACAGCGTTCATCGATCGTCTGCCTGCAGGGATCGACACCAGCGTGGGTGAACGCGGGGTAAAGTTGAGCGTTGGGGAAAAGCAGCGGATCTCGATCGCTCGCGCCCTCTTGAAGGATCCCCCAATCCTCGTGCTCGATGAGGCTACGGCGAGCGTCGACACTGAAACTGAGCGGCAGATCCAAGAAGCCCTCAACCACCTCCTGGCGGGCAGAACAAGTTTCGTCATTGCCCACCGCCTGTCGACGATTCGCCACGCTGACCAGATTCTAGTGCTGGAACGGGGCCGAATCGTGGAGCGCGGGCGTCACGAGGAACTCCTGGTACTCGACGGCAAGTATGCTCAGCTCTGCCGAAGCGGCCTGTTTATCGAGGACGAAGAACCCGTCGCCCCGGCAGAATAGGGAGTTGTAGGGCGCCTGGGTAGGGAGTTGTTGGGCGCCTGGCTCAGGCGCTGAAGGAGCAGAAAGGACTAAATGGCGGCTGAGCCAGCCGCGCTACAACACTTCGCTCTTCCCTACACGCAGGCTTGAATTCTCAACTTCTTGAGTTCTGTTCATTTGCAGTCCGTGAAAAACCGACTACCGATCTTCGAGCTTGAAAAAGCCATCGTGGCTTCGTTGCGTCGTTCTCCCCGTCTCATTCTCCAGGCACCAACTGGCTCGGGAAAATCTACCCAAGTTCCGCAGATCCTGCTCGATCACGGACTAGCCAGCGAAAGCCAAATCGTAATTTTGGAACCGCGCCGTTTGCCGACCCGCATGTTGGCTGCGCGCGTAGCGGAGGAACGAGGGACGCCCTTGGGTACCGAAGTTGGATACCAGATCCGACTCGACAACGTCTCGACGGCAACGACTCGGATCCGCTTCGTGACTGAGGGAGTGCTTCTGCGCCAAATGGTGGGTGACCCAAAACTCGGGGGCGTCTCCGTCGTCATGTTCGACGAGTATCACGAGCGCCATCTTTATGGCGATATCGCACTCGCCCGGGCTCTGGAGATGCAGCAACAGGTGCGCCCCGATCTCAAGATCGTTGTAATGTCGGCGACGCTCGATACCGATCTGGTGCAAGCCTATCTCGCTCCCTGCGAATCGCTCACTTCACAAGGCCGGACTTTTCCGGTTGAGATTCAATATCTCAAACGCCAGGTCGTCGATGAGCCAGCCTGGGAATTGGCTGCAGACGCGCTTTCCCAGGCAGAGAATGACGGCGGTGACGTTTTAGTTTTCATGCCCGGCGCCTTTGAGATCGCGCGAACGATTGAGGAGATTAGGAGATCTGATTTCCGGGGAGTGGTTCTTCCCCTACACGGTGACCTGTCACCAAGGGCGCAGGACGCCGCAGTTGCAACCTACGACGAGCGGAAAGTCGTCGTCTCGACGAATGTGGCCGAAACGTCCCTTACAATCGATGGCATTACACTCGTGATCGACTCCGGTTTGGCCAAGATCGCGAAATATGATCCCCATCGCGGCATCAATACGTTGATCACAGAAAGAATCAGTCGTGCCTCAGCCGATCAGCGTGCAGGACGCGCCGGGCGAACCGCTCCCGGACGATGTTACCGATTGTGGTCGGAACGGGACCACCTCGGGCGTCGCCCGCAGGATTTACCAGAGATCAAGCGGCTCGATCTCGCCGAGGTATTGCTGAATCTGAAAGCCGCTGGGGTTATCGACATCGAGAAGTTTGGCTGGATCGAACCACCAGACCCCAAGTCGCTCCGGCGCGGAATCGAGCTGCTCGAGGACCTGGGCGCATTGGATCGGCGGACCGGCGCGGTGACGCCGCTCGGCCGACAAATGCTCTCCTTCCCCGTTCATCCCCGCTACTCTCGAATGTTGCTGATGGCGAATGAGCTCAATTGCGTACCTACCGTTGCGCTGATCGCTGCCCTCACCCAAGAACGACACCTCCTCCGGCGAATCGATAGCAGCCAAATGGAGCACGACCGCGAGTTGCTGCTCGGGAACGAAGCTGAGTCCGACTTTTTCATTCTCATCCGGGCCTGGCTCTACGCTCAGGAGAATGGTCCAGACCAGGCACGGCGGCTCGGCATCCGTTACGCGATTTCCCAGCAAGTCAGCCAGCTTTACCGGCAGTTCCTGGACCTCGCCGCGGCGGAGGGTCTCGAGATTAGCCACCGGGTCGATAACTTTAACGCCGAAGCACTCGGGAAATGCATGCTTGTCGGATTTTCCGATCATCTGGCGAAGCGCATAGACGCTGGCACGCTCCGGTGCGACCTTGTGCACTCCCGACACGGCGCGTTGGCTCGGGACAGTGTAGTGCAAAAAAGTCCGCTGGTGGTGGCCGCCGAAATCCGCGAAATTCAAGGACGCAGCGACGAACTGCTGGTGCTCTTGTCCCAGGCGACTGGCGTGCGCGAAGAATGGCTGAGAGAGCTTTACCCGGACGACTTCCAAGAGACGGAAACGATTTTCTTCGATCCCGCGGTTCGACGCGTGGTTGCGCGTAGGGACCTGGTGTTTCGCGATCTCACGTTGCACAGTACGCGGTCCGAGCCTGTACCTGGCGAAGCTGTGTCCAGGGTGTTGGCCGAAGAGGTCTTGGCGGGGCGCTGCCCGCTGGCTCACTGGACAAACGACGTCGAACAGTGGATTGCGCGGGTGAATTGCCTGGCTGAATGGATGCCCGAACTCCGACTGGTAAAGATCGGTTCGGAAGGTAGACGCAACCTGGTCGCTCAAATGTGCCGCGGTGCAGTCGGTTACCGCGAGATCAAGGACCGCCCTGTCTGGCCGGTAGTAAAGGGTTGGTTGTCCACCTCTCAACAACAGGCAGTCGACCGGTTTGCGCCGGAGCGGATTGAACTCCCCGGTGCACGCCGCGCCAAACTGCAATATTCCGAACAACAATCACCCGTACTGTCGGCACGCATTCAGGATTTATACGGGGTCGAAGACTCCCTGAAAATCTGCGCTGGGCGAGTTGCTGTCCTCATTCACGTGCTGGCGCCAAACCATCGTCCCGTTCAGATCACTCAACATCTGACCACCTTTTGGAGAGAAACCTATCCAACGATCAAACAGGAGCTGCGGCGGAAATATCCCAAGCACGAATGGCGTTAGAATTCTATTACGCCGTGCTTTCGCGCCACGGTTTGCCAGACTGGAAAGTTTGCAGGCGGCGCTGATAATACGGGACGTCCAGCGGGTCACCGCTGAGGATTGCCTTAGACTCCCATTTTTCGGCGGATTTAAAGTCACCCTGCTCAGCGTAGGCCGCCGCCAGGACATCAAGAATAGTCGCATCCTTTTCGTTAGTAAGCTTAGCCGCCTCCGTAGCCAACTTAACCGCGGTAACTCCGTTCCGAATTTGCGGATCCGTCGCTGTCGCATATAACCACGCAGCGCCGGCCCGACTGAATGGATCTCGGGGTGAAAGCTGAGCCGCGCTCAGGAAGAAACTGAGTGCCTCGCTCTTTCGGTCGAGCCGGCTGAGCGCATTCGCCTTCAGGATGTACAATTGGGAGAGATTGAGCCTGTTCGCGTCGCCGTTATTGGTTCGAATCGCTTCATCTACCGCTTCGATAGTGTCCTTCGGTCGATTCAGGTTGGATGCAGCGGCTGCTCGCGCGGCCTGCAGCCACCAACGCTCCGGGTGCTGCTTTACTGCGTGGTTCGTATACTTGAAAGCGTCCTTCCACATGCCGTTGTCCACGAAGACCCCGAGAGCGCTCGCCTCCGCTTTTTCCTCCGGAGTAAATTTGTGACCAGGCGGGAAAATCTCTTCGAGCGTTTGCTCCTGCGAGGGCCCTTGGTTGTGCTTCGCCGCGTGATGATGAGCGACTGTGTGATATTTCCCTCTCGAAGCTTGATGCCGATATTGGTGCCGAGTTTTGTGCGAACCTGCGCCCCATGTTCGGGTGTTGGCGAATCCGCTAGTCACGAGGAAACTGAGAAGCACTCCGGTGGCGCTGATTGTTCGGATGACTCTCAAGGTAAACATCGGCTCTCGTTTCAATTGCCGCAGCCACGGCAAAGCGTCTCTACGGTCAAAAGAACGACACTTTGCGCAACACTGACGAAGTTTCAACCCAGATTCCAAACCTCGACGGCACAGCTCCGTCCCAAGGTAAAACACCGACGCATACGCGCGCCTTTTATTCAATAAAAATCCTCACCGATTCCAGCGCGTGAGGCCACGCGCCCTACAGTCTTAGTAAGCCGGTACTTGCACCGACGCTTTCTTCACCCATAAATTCCTGGGATCATGAGTCAACTTGAGTCGGGTAAATCGAGCGCACCTGTCACCATTGAAGATCGGCTCCGCGGGGCGATCTGGGGTCAATTTGTTGGCGATGCCGCCGCGCTCGGCACCCATTGGATTTACGATCTGGCCGAGCTTGGACGCCAATTCCCGAGCGGTGTGAATGGCTTCGAGAGGCCGCAAAAAGGTCATTACCATTTCCCCAGGCAACCCGGCGACGAAACCCATTACGGCGATGGCGCTCTGGTCCTGCTGGAATCGATCGCCGAACGTGGCCGTTTTGAGGTTATGCATTTCGGTCGAAAATTTGTTGAAATGTTTCAGTTGGGCGTCTACCCCGGTTACGTTGATCAAGCAACCAGAGAAACTTTGGAGAATTATTCGAGATTTGTTGAACGCAATCCAGGCGCCCAATTCAATTTCCAAGATGGCGGCGACGACGATCAACTAGCGACGGCGTCGCGCCTGGCCAGCCTCGTGGTACGTCACCGCGGGGATCGTGATTTGCTTTCGTTGGTAGAGTCGGCGACGCGCGCGTGCCAAAATAACTCGAGAGCGGTGGCTTATATGAAATTCAATGCACTGTTGCTCCGCGAGCGCTCATCTTGGATTGCCCGCCATTCCGCGGGAGTGGCGCGACCGCCTACGCAATGCAGAGCGCATCTCCACGGCTGTCGAGAAGATCCTGCACGACGGGGAAGATGAAGAAAGTGTCAGGAAGAGAGTGTCAGTGTCAGCGTAGGCAAAAACGTCCTGGTCAGCGGCATCGGACGCAGGCCTTCAAATGACTTGCCCGATTTTTATCTTTTACTGGCACATACACTGACACTCTCCTCCTGCCACTTTCATCACCGCCCGAACCGCCCGAAAGAGTAGCCCCTACTGGTTCGAACGCCTTTCACCGGTTTGAGCAACCGTTTCCCCTCCTCGAAGAGCGCGGTGTACAAATAGTTGAACGCGCCCAGCCTCACACGCGGTACTTTTTGACCGATAAATCGCTCGATATCGAGCATCGCTTTCGCCTCTTCTGCGGTCACCAGTGTGACCGCGTCCCCGTCTTGCTCTGCTCGCCCGGTCCGCCCAATCCGATGCACATAGTCTTCCGGATGCAGCGGGATATCGTAATTAACTACGTGCGTGACTCCGGCAATGTCGAGTCCCCGCGCCGCGATGTCGGTCGCCACCAGTACCTCGTATTTGCCAGATTTGAACCCTTCGAGGGCAGCGATCCTTTCCCGCTGACTCCGATCCGAATGCAGCACTGTCACTGAGTGTTTCAGCACCTTTAAGCGATCCGAAATGACATCGGCTGCCTGCTTAGTTCTGGTGAACACAATGACGCTTTCGTAATGGGCCTGTTCAAGGAGCGAAACAAGCAGATCGAATTTTTGAGCGGCTGCGACTGGGTAGAACGCGTGCGTGACCGTTTCGGCGACCGAGCGCCGGATTCCGATCTCAACAATTTCCGGGTTCTTCAGGACCCAGGAACACAGGCTCTCAATCTCTGGCGGAATTGTCGCGGAGAACAACAAGGTTTGCCGTTGCTGCGGACAAAGACGCACTATCTTCCGAACATCGGGCAGGAAACCCATATCCACCATACGGTCCACCTCGTCGAGCACGAGGATTTCTACCGAGTCAAGCCGGAGGAGTCTCTGCTCATGAAGATCCAGCAAGCGCCCAGGCGTTGCCACCATGATATCTACTCCAGATTCGAGGAGTTTCTTCTGGCGCTCATAGCCGACGCCACCGTAGAAGACGCCAATTTCGATTTCCGTAAACCGAGCATAATATTGAAGCGCGGTCTCCACCTGGATAGCCAATTCTCGGGTCGGTTCAAGGATCAGGCAGCGTGGAACACCCCGCTCTTTGAGACGCGTCAGAATCGGCAGGCCAAAAGCAGCGGTTTTTCCAGTCCCGGTTTGCGCGGAGCCGATCACATCCCGCCCGCTCAAGATCAACGGGATGCATCGGGCCTGGACAGGCGTCGGATCGATGAAGCCCAAAGATTGCACGCCATGCACCACCGTGTCCAACAATCCAAGGTCCTGAAAACTCATTTCGCCCTGCAAGTATGGAGGATTCCGGCAAATACGCAAACGAATGGCGTTTAGTGTTCAGCGTTCGGCGTTTGACGTTCGGCGTTCTCCGTTTGGCGCTTGCCGTTTGGCGTTCGGCTTTTGGCGTTGCAAAAATTGACGAACGCCAAACGCCGAACGCTAAACGACCCTTTGCTTTCCGTTCCTTTCATAGTATCCCAAGTGCGTGACAGATCGGGTACTATTCATTTGTACGGGAAACTTTTACCGAAGCCGGTTTGCCGAGGCGGTCTTTAATTATCTGGCCGAAGCGCGTAAGCTCTCCTGGAAGGGATTCTCCCGCGGATTGGCGATTCATTGGGCCGAGGGTTGCCTCTCCCCGATCGTTGTCGCTGGCCTTGCCGTACGCGGCATCGATCGTCGCCATACAGGGTCCGATCGAGTACAGTTGGCTGCCGATGATCTTGAAGTCTCAAAGATTCGGATTGCTTTAGATCGCGCCGAACATTTACCCATGATGCGATCTCAGTTTCCAAACTGGGCGGACAAGATCTGGTATTGGGAAATCGAGGACGTGGCCACGACCAGTCCCGAAATCGCGTTGCCGGCCATTGAATTGAAAGTAATTGATCTAATTAGTCATCTCACCTCGTGAATGGAATAACCGCCATCGACCTTCCTGGGCTCAAAAAGATTCGAAGTGGAAAAGTCCGCGAAGTTTTCGCGGTCGAGGAGTCATTGCTCATCGTCGCCACCGATCGTCTCTCTGCCTTTGATTGTATCCTGCCCGACCCGATTCCGGGAAAGGGCGAAGTCTTGAACCAGCTCTCAGCGTTCTGGTTTCGAAAATTCGCCGACGTCCCGAATCACTTTATCACTGACCAGGTCGATGAGTTTCCAGAACCCCTAAAACCGCATGCCGAGCTTTTGCGTGGCCGGTCGATGCTTGTGCGCAAAACGGATCCGCTACCCGTAGAATGCGTCGTGCGCGGTTACCTGGCTGGCTCGGGTTGGAAAGAGTACCAACAATCGAAGACGGTCTCTGGCATCGAGTTGCCGGAGGGTCTCGAACAAGCCGCGCAGCTGCCGGCCCCGATTTTCACGCCCGCCACAAAAGCCCAGGAAGGTCATGACCAAAATATCCCTTGGGAGCAATGTGTCGAGATCTTAGGCGAGAAAACAGCCGTCAAGGTTCGCGATTTCAGCATGGCTCTCTATGGGGACGGAAGTGTCCACGCTGCGCGACGCGGGATTATCATCGCCGATACCAAATTCGAGTTTGGCGTCCTCGATGGTGAGATCGTCTTGATCGACGAATGCTTAACTCCGGACTCCTCGCGTTTCTGGCCCGTCGACGAGTACCAGGTCGGCCCCAGTCCGGTAAGCTTCGATAAACAATTCGTCCGGGATTACCTGGAAACGCTCGGATGGGATAAGCGCCCCCCTGCGCCACATCTGGCCCCGGAAATTATCGCGAAGACCGCAATCAAATACCGCGAAGCACTGGAACGACTGACACAGTGAGCGTTTGGCGTTTGGCGTTCGGCGTTTGGCGGCGGCACGCTGTTCCTCTTTCTCGGCGTCATTGCAAGAGTCGATAGTAGCATAGGCTGATATCAGTTTCGCAGTTATTCATGACCGAGCGGAGCGGCCGGCCCTAGCCAAGCGAAGCGAGGTTGTGAATAAC
>JBAUZZ010000423.1:0-14179 GCA_049585495.1 Chthoniobacterales bacterium
AAGCAAGCACACCTTGTGGCCTGCCGATCTTCTTGAAAGTTAACCACCAACTGGAGAGCCGGATGCGGGAGAGCCGCCTGTCCGGTTCGGAGGGAGGGGCGACTCACCGGTCGTCCCTACCCCTATCAAAGCCACAAAGCCGGACGTGGCGAAGCGGAACCCCAGGAATTCATTAAGAGGAAAATCAAGCTCTGAAGGAGCGGCACAATGGCTGCTGGAGGATTGGCCCGAGGATTGACCGTCTGTCGCGCCTGCAGCGCTTGGGCGCAGGTATTGGCCGATTCCTGGGGCTCCGCTGCGCTCCACCCCAGGCTTTGTTCTTTTACGCCTTCGGCGCTCGTTTCGACGCACGCCTCTCCGACATCGCCCGATCTTCACCGTCAACCGGGCGCAATTCCCAGGTACCGGTAAAGCAGGTCGCGCCAGGCGGGCTCATGGATCTTGCGCAACAGCACGCGATTGATCGGCTCGCGCAAAGCACTACCTTCCCGAAGCGCAAAGGCGTAGAGCTGTGTGTCGAGGTTTAAGGGAAGCACGGTGAACTGCCCAGGGTATTGGGTGCGAACCACGTAGCGCAGAAACGGTTCATCATAGAACGCAGCCTGAATCTTTCCTTTCTTGAGCGCCTCGAACAATTCCTTCCGTGCAAAGGACCGGTAGTCGATGTGATTTGCCTCGAGATATTGGGCGCTGGAGCTATTCGCGAAGGTGCCGATCCGAACCTGACGAAGGTCGTCGAGCCCGTGGATGGCAGCGCCTTGACTGAGACGCTCCGTGGTCAGAATTGAAGCCATCGTAGCTGTAAATACCGAGACCAGCACCAGGCTCACGAACATCCAGACGACAGCGATCACCCGCCCCTTAAGCGTCCGCGGAGATATATCGCCGTAACCGACCGTTGTCATTGTGACTGCTGACCACCACAGGGCAGAACCGAAGCCTCGCGCCAGGCGCCCGCCGCCACCGAATTGCGTCGGGTTCGCTCGCCGCTCGCAAAGCCAGATCAGTGCAGCTACAGCCGCCATGATGGCGAGCAGCCCGATTGCGATCCTGAAAATTGCCCACCACAGGTTCGGGTCGAAGAAGGCTACTAAAAATCGCGCGCCGCTGGGGACACGGTTGGCGGATACCGCGGCGGCAAGACTGGAAGAATAATAGGCGTGGGTAAAATCGCAGACCTCCTCGCGCCGGGCGGTGATCGACAGCGGGCCAACAGCGACATCGAGCCAGCCCTGAGCGAGGCCGGCAAAACAGCCGCTGAGATTGGTCTCACGGAATTCACAGGCGAGCCCGAGCTCATTCGCGATTTGCCGCCACAACTCCACGCTGATGCCGGACCACGAACCGTCCGCTGCCTGGATATTGAATGGCGGGCCGACCGCGAGTCCGATAATAAGCTTCTGTTTGGGAAGCGGAGGGGTCGGCAGAGGAGCCGGAAGATTTTCGTCAGGAGGCTCCACGCCGCCAGCAGTCAGAACGAGAGAGCAGAAAACCAGGGTAGAGCATAATCTTGGTAGGGCGAGCTTCATGCGAGCCGCTGTTCCGTCAGGTCGACCCACCTTGCGCGTTTGCTCCTCTATCCGGACCGCGAGGCGGCTCGTTCCCCGGCATAGCGCCGGTCATAATCGCCACTACTTCGGCCATCGAATGTTGCTGGGGTGTGGTGAGAGCAGCGCGCCGGCCGAGGCGCATGATCTGGATACGGTCGGCAATCTCGAAAACGTGCGGCATGTTGTGACTGATGAGGATAACGGGAAGGCCCCGATCTCGTATCGTCCGTATCAGGTTCAGCACTTCTCCCGACTCGCGGACGCCCAGGGCGGCCGTCGGTTCGTCCATGATGACCAATCGCCGGGCGAAAATGGCGGAACGCGCTACGGCTACTCCTTGACGTTGCCCGCCAGAGAGATCTTCGACAGCGCTGTCGATCGACGGAAGGCGGAACTTCAGCTCATCCATTTCTTTCTGGGCCTCGCGCTTCATCCTGCGTTTATCCAGCAGCCGAAACCATGAACCTAGCAGCCCGCGGCAGCGCACTTCCCGACCCAGGAACAGGTTGGTTGCGATGTCTAGGGCCGGAGCGACCGCGAGGTCCTGGTGCACGGTCTCGATGCCGCGCTTGCGGGGGTCCAGGGGGCTGTGGAAGTGAACCCGCGCTCCGTCCAGCAACACTTCGCCCTCATCTGGGATAACCGCGCCGCAAAGGACCTTGATCAGGGTGCTTTTGCCGGCGCCGTTGTCACCGATTAGCGCGAGCACTTCGCCTGCCCGCAGCTCTAAATTAGCGCCATCGAGTGCCGTAACGTGGCCGTATCGCTTGACAATGTCACGGGCCTCCAAGACCACCTCGCCCTGCCTGGGCGCATTGGCGTTCTCGACCGCGGCCGTCATCGCTGCCTCCCTCGAGAGATCTGATCGACCGCCACGGCGCTGATGACCAGGACCCCTGTCACCAGATCTTGCCAAAGCGGGTCAATCCCGCACAGGGTCAGACCGTTCCGCAATACGGACACGATCAAGGTCCCAACCAGTGTTCCCCAGATGCTGCCGCGGCCGCCGAACAGGCTGGTACCCCCGATTACGACCGCGGTAATGCTGTCGAGATTGGCGCTCTGCAACGCGTTCGGGTCAGCGTTGGGGATGCGTCCCAGAGCAAGCCATGCAGCAATCCCATAGAGGACGGCTGCGAATGTATAGACGGAAAGCAACCTGTTCTGCACGGGAATGCCGACGAGCCGGGCCGCCACACGGTTGTTGCCGATGGCGTAAACGTGTCGCCCCCACGCGGTCTGCGTGAGCAAGTACCACACGAAAGCATAGAGCCCGAACATGATAATCATGCCGTAGGTGATCCCCGTGCCGCCCACCACGAAACTGTTCCCTGTCCAACCGAGCAACTCGTCAGTAACGGGAAAGGACCCGCCCTGCGCTATCAGGCGCGTAGCGGCGGTGACGATCCCGAGTAAGCCTAGCGTGACGATGAATGGCGGTAACATCAGCCTGCTCACCAGCAGCCCGGCAGCGACCCCAACGCACGTGCATAGTAAGATCCCGAATAAAAGGCATAACGCCGCATTGTTGCCGTCGTTGACCAACCGGCCGGCGACGATGGTCCCGAGTACGGCAATAGCGCCGTTGGCCAGATCGATCCCGGCGGTGAGGATGATCATCGTCTGACCAATCGCCAGCGTCCCTACGATTACGCTCTGCTGAATGACGAGCGAGAGGTTCCCGGCGGCCAGGAAGGTATGCGTGCTTAGCGAGAATATTGCACCGAACACTACCAGGACCACGAGTGGGCCAACCGTCGGTAGCGCCACGGCACGGCCTAGCAGGACCGTGCCGCGATTCAGTGGCGCAACGGTGTTTGACGGCATGCGCTATCTCCGGGACGTGAACCGATCGGATCCGGAAACAATTGTGCTACAGCCTAACCCCAGCAGTTCTCGACGCCAAACTTCGTATCCTTGGAGGGCAGGCCCGAGAACGGCTTGTCAGTAATGAGTTGAGCGCCAGTATTAATAAATCCGCTGGGCTTCTTTCCGGTCTTGGCGAAATCGACCACGTAGTCGACGCCACGGGTTGCCATGATCTTGGGAAACTGCATCACGGTGGCCGCGATCTTGCCATCTTTGACGTACTGGACCCCGAGCCGGCCCCCGTCAATCGATGTCAAAACGATATCCTTGAGCTTGCCGGCCTTTTTGATTGCCGCGTAGGCGCCCTCCGCTGCCGGCTCGTTTATGGTATAGACGACATTGATGTCCGGATGGGCGGTGAGGAGGTTTTCCATGGCAGTCTGACCTTCATCCAGTGCGCCGTGGGTGTTCTGCTTACCAACGATCGCCGGGTCACCTTCCTTGATACCGAAGCCCTTAAGGAATCCGTCGTGGCGTTGCTTATCTACGCTGCCTCCGGGAGTGCCGTCGAGCATGGCCAGCTTTGGGGCCTTATCTCCGAGCGCCTTCCTTGCGTACTCACCCTGGAGTACACCAGCCTCGAAGTTGTCAGTCGCAAGGGTGGCGTCGACAGCGTCGGCTGGATCGGTGGCCGTATCCAGCGCGATCACCAGAATCCCTTTGTCTCGAGCCTTCTTAACCGCCCCTAGCACGCCCGTTGAGTTGTTCGGTGTGATAAGGATGCCCTTGACCCCGGCACTAATGAAGTTCTCAATCGCAGCAACCTGCCCTTCGTTATCGCCATCGAATTTACCGAACCGGGAGATCAACTTGGCGCCCTGCTTTTCGGCTTCGGCTGTGGCCGCTTGGCGCAATTTGACAAAATAAGGATTAACCTCGGTCTTCGTGATCAGGCCGACCAGGATCTGATCTTTGGGCGCGTCAGCTGCGTTCGCCGTCATCACGGCGCCGCCGAGGACTGCAAGGAGAAACAATCTGATACCATTATGCATTTTATAGCCTTTCTGTGGGGGTGACTTACTCAATGAATAGTGTGAGGCGCATAACCTAGCACCTGGGGGGACCTTTGAAAAAATTAGATCACGCAAAGGTTTGCTCAGGCGCTCAAGTCTTTGTCAATTCTTAACTTAGCGGATGAGGATAATTTGCCGATCCGGCTAAGGCTACTTCGTTCCTGCCTCAACGGAGCACCAAGGCTCTGGGGGGCTTGACCCCGGAAATCGGTCAACTCGGAGGGCTGACCCTATTCCAGCTTGTAACTTCCGCATTAGGTAGGGTCGTTTCTCCGAAACGACCGTGCCCGGAGGGGGTCACCCGGGGGTCAGCCCTTAAGCGCTATGTCTGGGATTGATCGCCGAGACTTGGCGCCCTTACAGGGCGCGGCGCTTTGAAGGGAACTGTTCCCGGGGTTGAAACCCCGGGCTGAGCCCTGGTGCCCCGTTGGGGCCGGAATCGAGTCATTCGTTATTTGAAGCGCTTATGGGTTTTTAACCCCGGGGTAAACGGTCTACAAAAGCGCCTCGGAGCCAGCTCAGTGGCCAGACCAATTTGGCGTTTCTTTCTTCATGAATGAGTCAACACCGAGACGGAAATCTTCACTTTCGTAGCACTGCTCAATGACATCAGAAAAGCCGACGGAATGAAGTTGCGCCGAAATTCGAAGCAGCGCTTCTTTGACCGCCCTGATCGTGAGAGGAGCGTGCTGAATAATCAAATCGGCCAGATGATGCGCCCGAGACAAGACTTCTTCCGGTTCATCGACGATTTCACGGATCAAACCCGCTGCATACGCTTCCTCCGGCCCCATCAGCCTGGCTGTAAACAGAAGATCTTTGAAGCGGCCAGGTCCGATGAGAGAACTTAGGCGCGCACAGTTAGCCAATGAGAGACAGTTGCCGAGTGTTCTCGCCATCGGGTAGCCGAACTTCATGTTCGCGGCTCCGATGCGAAGATCGCACGCCGTAGCCAACGCGGCGCCACCGCCGGTGCAAGCGCCGGCGATCGCTGCAATCGTGGGTACGCGACAACGCTCGACCGCGCCGACGACGTGCTCGATTCGTTCTTCGTAGTTGATACCGTCTTTGCCGCTGACGATGCTCCGCAGGAGGCTAATATCAGTACCTGCCGCAAACGCTGAAGCGTCCGCCCCAGCAAAAACAATCGCCCTGATTCCCCCGTTTGTGTTTGCCTCGGTGCAGACGTCCTGGATCTTGTCGTACATCTCGAAGGTCAAAGCGTTCCGCGCCTGCGGGCGATTGAAAATGATGTGTGTGATCCCGCTCAGATGGTCAATATTGATGTCAGACATAGTGTTAGGGACGAGTTTCCGATTGTGGTTTCGGCCCACGTGCGGGTCAACATAAGCCCACAAGGTTTACATTTTGTAGGGCGGCTGGCTCAGCCGCCGGAACAACCAGACGGGGCGTTTTCACGAAACAAGTTTTTGGCGGCGCGAAGATCGGGTTAACCCTGACGCCTGAGCCAGCCGCCCTACAATATCCATCACTAAGATTCGATCGGGATCTGATCAATAATCTGGAGACCGAAACCGTCCAGCCCGACTACGTGTTTCGGGTTGTTGGTTAGGAGGCGTAACTGACGAACTCCCAGATCGGCCAGCATTTGCGCACCTAGACCGTACTCCCGAAGATTGACGTGTGATTGGCCCGAATGTGCCGATTGCGGAACTGTATGCCGTCCCAGGGACGGGATTGGTATCTTGGATCCGCGACCTTCTTGCCTGAGGTAAATGAGGATGCCCGGATCCGCTGCAGCAAGGGTTCGCACAATCGACTGGAGGTTGGTTGGCAGCCCGATTGTCAAGAAACCAAACGCATCGTCGATCATGTTCTCGCGATGGACGCGAACTAGAGCTGGTTGATCGGGCTTGATCTCACCGTGTACCAGGGCAAGGTGGCTTCCGTCATCGCTCAACGATTTGTACAGGTAAAGCTGGAAGTCGCCATAAGCGGTCGGCAACTGGATCACCTCTTCCCGCACGACCAGGCGTTCCCGGGCGCTCCGGTACGCTATCAGTCTCTCAACCGTACATATTTTTATCCCGTGTTGCTCCTTGAAAACAATCAACTCCGGAAGACGTGCCGCGCTGCCATCGTCGTTGACAACCTCCGCAAGAACGGCCGCTGGCTGAAGTCCGGCAAGAATCGCTAAGTCGACTGCTGCTTCGGTGTGACCAGCGCGGCGCAGTACGCCACCTTCCCGGTACCGGAGGGGGAAGATGTGTCCTGGTCGAACGAGGTCTGCCGGCTTGGTTTGCGGATCAGCCAGGAGTTGGATGGTGCGGGCGCGATCTTTGGCTGAGATACCAGTTGAGATCCCGCTCTTCGCGTCAACGGAGATGGTGAACGCAGTCCGCATCGACTCAAGGCTATGCTGGGTCATCAACGGCAGTTCGAGTTGGTCTAAGCGCTGCGAGAGCATCGGTATGCAAACGATACCGGAGGTATATCGCACCATGAAAGCAACAAGCTCCGGAGTGACTTTCTCGGCTGCGAACATGAGATCGCCTTCATTTTCGGGGCCGGCATCGTCGGTGAGGACAACAACTTGGCCGTTACGGACGTCGTCAACGACAGCCTCGATCGAATCAAATGACATAAACGGGACGAGGAGCCGATACGCCAGGGAACAACCTCGGTCAACTCTCGGTCAGCGCGATTTTGGTCGATTGGAAGGCGGGTAGGGCGAAGCTTGCTGAGCCTAAATCGGAGACGTCGCTACCCCAAAAAGACAAGTCGGCCTCTGGAGCGCTTTCAGCGCTTGGCTCGCCCGCGGCAGCAGATCATTACCAGAAGTGTCAACCCCATCGTGATCGCGGCGAACAGCCAGCAAGCCTGGATCCCGGCGGATGGATCCGAGGCGCTGAGCCGGCCTCGCAAGAACAGAGCACAAACGGTAGCGCCAAAGGCATTTCCGACATTCAACAACATTCGTTGTACCGCGCCGATGGTGCCTTGCAACTCTGAGGGTAAGGCTGCCATCAAGATGTCGAGGTTGGGTGTTTGGTAGATCCCGTATCCGATGCCGTAGAGGAGCAAAAGACCGACGAACCTCGAAGTCGTTAGATCGATCGGCGATAGGCTCAGTCCAATCAGTGACAGGAACATGAGTGCACCGCCCAAAGCCATGACCCGATGAGCGCCATAGTATTCGATCGCATAACCCGAGAGCCGAGACGTTAGTGCGATGCCAAGCGGAGCAGACAGGCAGACTGAACCGATCGCCCACGGCGCGAAGTGATGAACCCGTTGCAACAAAAAGGGCGGAACAATGAGAATCACTGCGATCGTCATGCCGATACACAACACCGCTTGAGCCGGGCCCAAAAATGCCGCACGCCGCAGCAAGTCAATATCCAGTATTGGATTGGCACATCGTGCCTCCCAGATCCCGAGCGTGAGAAATGAGAGCACGCAGATACTCAGCGTGGCCAGGCTGCCTGAGGCAGTGTTCCATCCCGAAAGCGTGTACAGGAGTCCGAATACGCCGCAGGCCAGTAGCACGTTTCCGACCAAATCCAACTTGACGCTTCGATCCTGAACGGAATGCCGATGAAGGAATCGACAGCCGATCAAACCCAGCAAACAGATCGGAAGATTCACCCAGAATAGTGGTCTCCACCCAACAGTTGAAAGAAGTATACCGCCGAGAGTCGGGCCTGTGACTGGTCCAAGCCCAAGAATTGTCGTGAAGGTGCCAAGCGCCGCGCGCCGGCGGTTGGGAACGACGAGCGTGGTGATGAGCGCAGCCGCGGTTGCTTGCATCATTGCTGCGCCTAATCCCTGCCAGACCCGGAAAAGATTTAGTTGAAGTGCTGAATCCGAAGTTCCGCAGAGCAGTGAAGCGAGACCGAAAAGGGCAAATCCAACGCTTAATACCGTGACCCGTCCGAATCGGTCGGCCAGCCGCCCAAACAGGACGATCGTTGTTCCAATGACAGACATGTAAAGTGTTACTGCGAGGGAGATCGTCGAGACATCAACGTGAAACTGCGACTGCAGTGACGGGAGTGCCACGTTGATGATCCCTGAGTCCAGGGTCGACAAGAATATCGCGGCGCCGGCGGTCCCAGTGACGATGAGCTCCGACACCTGTGGCGCCTGAATAGTTGCCCTCACCCGAGACGGAGTAGTAGCTTCCATAGTGACGAATCACTGCCTTAGAGCCCGTGCACAATTCGATATCGATCGAAGTGTCAATTGTTCGGCCGGCGCTATCTTGCCTCATGGAACCCGATATCTCTTCTCTCGCTGCGCTGCTCGCTGAGCCGGCCCGTTCGCGGATCCTGATGGCTCTGGCCGACGGTCGCGGTCTTCCAGCGACGGAGTTGGCCAGGAGAGCGGGCGTAACGCCTCAGACCGCGAGCTCTCATCTCTCGAAGATGACAGAGGGCCATTTGCTGCAACTCATCCCGCAAGGCCGCCACCGGTATTATCGGCTTGCCAATTCCCGGGTTGCAGAGTTTCTCGAATCAATGGCCGCTATTGCTCCGCTCGAGACCGGACGAGCCTTGGGACCGGACCAGGGCGGTGCTCTTCAGTTGGCGCGTTCGTGTTATAAGCACCTTGCCGGAAGCCTGGGTGTTGGGCTCACAAAAGCGCTGGTCGAACGAAAGATTCTAAGGGAAGAAGGGCGGGACTACGAAGTCACAAGAAGCGGAGCAGGCTGGTTTGAAGATTTTGGAATAGATACAAACGCGTTGAGGAAATCGGGGCGGGTTTTTGCTCGTCAGTGCCTCGATTGGAGCGAAAGGCGGAACCATCTTGCCGGAGCGCTTGGCACAGCTCTGACCGAACGACTCTTTGAACTTGAATGGATCAAGCGAGTGCCAGCCAGCCGCGCGATCCAGGTGACTGCGCCGGGCAGAACCGGGCTCAGACACCGTTTTGGGCTGAAGTGGGAATCCGACCGATAATTGCGTCACCGAAATTAGCTTGTAGGGCGGCTGGGTCAGCCGCCTGGATTACCCGCTCTGTCATTTTTTTTTATGGATTGCGGAGGATGCTGAACGGTGGCTGACCCAGCCGCCCTATCAAGCAATCGCCTTCCTCTTTACTCCGATCCGACGCGGACGATGAGTTTGCCAAAATTGCGACCCTGCAAGAGACCGATGAAGGCTTCGGGTGCGTTCTATGCCGGCATCGAAGCCAAGCTCATCCACAACGTAGCGGCACTTCGCACTGCCACCGGCAATCCCGACGGCCCGGCAGCCCTTAATCTTCGCGATCTGCCCGACAATTGAGCCAACCGCCCCGGAGGCCGCAGAAACCACGACCGTCTCACCCGATTGAGGCTGACCGATATCAAGGAGCCCGACGTAGGCGGTCAGGCCCGGCATGCCAAGCACGCCGAGCGCCGTCGAGCCGGGGGTAGCGCCGGGTCAAGCTTGCGCAGCGCTGTGCCCGGAAGACTCGCGTACTCCTGCCAATTCCCCGAGCCCAGGACGAAATCTCCGGCTGCAAAACCGGAGTGGCGCGAAGTGACGACTCGGCCAACTGTTTGGCCGACCATGACATCGCCGATCCGCACTGGCGACGCGTACGATTTTGCGTCACTCATCCGGCTGCGCATATAAGGGTCGAGCGACAAGAACAGCGTGCGTGTCAGCACTTCTCCAGCTTCCGGCTTCGGCATTGGCCTCTCGACCATTTCGAAATTCTCCAGGCTTGGCAGCGACTGGACGACTCCTGAGCAAGATCTGGCGGTTCCTCGGCCTAAAAAAACCTTCGCATATTAGTTTAACGCAGATTCTGAATTTATCTTGGAGGGCGGCGCTCCGTCGCCGCCGAAATTTCGGAATTTGCGCTAAAGCAATGAGCTCCTCCGTTCTCCGAGGAACCTCATTCTTGGTGGCTGGCGGCAGGTACTTCGGTATCCAACCATTTGAGAAAGCTCGCATTGACTGATTCCGGCACGATCTCTGCAATCAAGTTCGTGTAATCGACGTGCCGGCGGATCACCTGTTCGATGGCCCCACGGTAACCGGGTTGCGTTTTAATCAGCAAAACCGTTTCCGGTTCTTCCACGATCTTGCCCTCCCAGCGATACGCGCAGGTGATGGGAAACCAATTGGTGCAAACCGCCAGCTGTTGTTCCAGCAGTGCATGACTAATCTGACGCGCCTCGTCGGCTGTGTTGAGTGTAACGTAGTAGATTCGCATACCCTTAGCCTGCTTGAGGAAGAAAAGTGACGACTTCGGCGAGTTCAATCGGGTCGCTTCCGACTTCGTCTCGGATCCGCTTACTATGTCGGGCTTTTAGGTGCGACATAATTTTTAATTTAACTTCGGCGGGACGACGTCTCTCGTCGTATTGCCACGACAGCAGATGCGCGTCAACCTGAGCAAAGAAGAAGCTCAAGATCGGCCAAAATGAGGTAGGGCCAAGTTTCCCAACCGCAACGCTTCCGCCTTGGCGGATGCGGGCGGGCACCTTGGCCTGAATCGTGGACATGGCATCGCCTGCGATTTATGACGCGCGGAAGCGCGTCCTGGTCTTCTCAGAGAGCTGACCTACCTGGCTTGTGGCTTTCGTATTCGGTAGGGTCTGCGAGCACCGAACACAGCTGGAAGCCGCCTTCGCACGCTTCGGCGCGCCCTCAACCACAGAGTTTGACAAACCGGTTGCCTTCGGCCGCGACGTAGGCTTGGCGTAGTCGGGTGCGTCTACTTTACTCCTCGGTGTCACGCGATCGGTCACAGTAGATGCACCTTCTCAGCTTCGTCTGGTCCCCTGACATCTGCGGCGCGTGCCAGCTGCCTAATAACGAGCTCAAGAAGCCAGACAAGCATATTCACTGTGGACTGTTAGCCTTTGGCTTCGTGATGCTATGCGAAACAATTCGCAAAGTGATGGCTGCCTTTGGCAATCCAGTCGTGCCTGAGGTGTAGTAAATCGCTGCCGCTCCGTTCTGTGCTCGCGTCTAACATGGACCGCACCGAAAATATCGGTATGAACAAAGCATTGGTAGCTGGAGCGCTCGGCGTCACGGGGCGAACGCTGGTCAATCATCTCGCTTCGCTTGGTAATTGGGAGGTCATCGGCCTGTCTCGACGAAGCCCGGAATTTCAAACTACTGCCAAATTTGTCGCAGTAGATCTTTTGGATCGGTCAGAGGTTGAATCCCGGCTGAACGGGATCGGCGATGTGACGCATGTTTTCTTCGCGGCCCTTCAACCGGCAGCCAATTTCTTCGAGGAGGTCGCTCCTAATCTAGCCATGCTCGTCAACACAGTTGAAACGGTGGAACGATCTTCCAGGGCATTCCGGAAGCTGGTCCTGCTCGAAGGAGCCAAGTTCTACGGTGCGCATCTTGGGCCCTATAAAACACCGGCAAAGGAGACTGATCCGCGCCATATGCCGCCGAATTTCTATTACAATCAGGAAGACTACCTGCGGGAGCGCTCGAAAGGAAAGGCGTGGTCCTGGACGGCGTTGAGACCATCATGTATCTGCGGGTTTGCTGTTGGGAATCCGATGAACATGGCCACGGTCATTGCCGTTTACGCCGCTCTCTGCAAGGAAATGGGGTTGCCGCTGCGCTTCCCGGGATCAACTGCTGCGTATCAGGCGATAATGGAGATGACAGATGCCGAGCTTCTGGCCAAAGCGATCGTTTGGGCCGGCGAAAATGATCGGTGCGACGGCCAGGCGTTTAACATAACGAACGGAGACTTCAATCGTTGGGAGAACGTCTGGCCGCGGGTTGCGGAGTTTTTCAAGATGAATTGCGCCGCGCCGCAGCGTTTCCCGCTCGCACAATTCATGTCGGATAAAGAACCGGTCTGGAAACATCTTGTGACAAAGCACCACCTGCTTAACTACTCTTTCCAAGAGGCTGCGGCATGGCCCTTCGGAGAGGCGATATTTAATCTCGAGTACGATGTCATGTCAGATACGACCAAGTCACGGCGTTTCGGTTTCCATGAGTGGGTAGATACGGAGGAAATGCTGATGCGGCTTTTTGGTCAATTCCAGAAGATGCATTTCATTCCATCATGATCAGAGCTGTTGGTCTGCTGTTAACTCCTCACCTCGATTCAGCCTAAAATCCCTACATTGTGGCGGCGACGAAGCGCTGAAAGACGGTAGGGCGAATTCGTCCCGCGAAGCGGGACAAATGAGCCTAAAGGGACTAGCAACATTTGCGGGTTAGGCTCATCCGCCGCGGCGGATTCGCCCTACCGACATTACTAATTACGCCGGTCCCAATCACCTCTCACTTCTCACCAATCACGCTTGGTTGCAGCTCCGCCGCGCTGTGAGCGATGCAGGCTACTCGTGGTCTTCGTCCGGGCACTCAGCAGGATCGACCTGGATCGTCGAATGCGTAATCCCGAAACGGTCCTTCAATCGTTGGTTGATGGCCGGGATGATGGATTTTAGGTCGGCATCGGGCGTGCAGCGCACATGCAGTGTAACCAGGCGCTGTTCCGCCGTCAGTGACCAGGCATGAACATGGTGCACTTCGGCGACCGCTGGCAGCGCTGTCGCCAAATCGGCGCGCAATGCACTAAGATCGAGGTTGGCCGGCGTGCCCTCGAGTAGAATGTGCGCCGACGACTTCACGATCTGAGCAGCACTCCTCAGGATCAGAACAGCCACCAGGACCGACAGGATCGGGTCAATCGGTGACCAGCCGGTCAAGACGATAACGCCTGCAGCAATAATCGCCACGACGAAGCCCAGGAGATCGCCCAGTACATGCAACCAAGCGCTGCGCATGTTCAGATTTTCCCGATCACCACCGTTGAGAACAAGAAAGGCAACGATGTTTGCCAGCAGGCCGGCAATGGCGACCACCAGCATCGTGCTGCCGAGCACCTCCATAGGTGCTGCAAAGCGGCGGATCGCCTCGAAGACGATCCAGCCGGCAATTACGAACAACGTGCAGCCGTTAACGAAGGCCACCAGCACTTCAAGCCGTTTGTAGCCGTAGGTTCGCTCGGCGTCTGCGGCTCGCTTCCCCAGCCGCAGCGCTGCCCAGCTCATGCCCAAAGCGGCGGCGTCTGAAACCATGTGGCCGGCATCGGCCAATAGCGCCAGCGAGTGGGCCATGAGACCGCCAACAACCTCTACTAGCATGAAAGAGAAGATGATGAGAAAGGCCCAGCCAATCCGTCGCTCGTCGGTAACTCCGGCGCCATGGCTGTGGCCAAGGTGATGTTCCTGGCCGTAGTCACCATGCCCATGCCGTTGGCCGTCACTGTTCTCGCCAGAATGGTCGTGGCAATCTTGCTCGTTGTGATTGCGATCGGACATATCAGGATTTCCGTTCCAGTAGCCGTCTATTTTTAACTCCGTGTAAACTACCACTTTCTCGGCGAACGAAAATCAGCCGTGCTGCAGCTTCCGGCGCTGACGGACTTGCCGAGTTACCTGCTGTCAGCCGCGGTGGTGGAGCCGTTGCACAACCTGCTAAGATGCCCACAACGACTGACAATTGTCTTTTCCGCTCGATCCATGTGCCCATCGAGCCAATCGGCCCCGGCATCGTCACTCATGACCCGGATTGTCTTGTAGGCTCTCTGTCCGGTCAGCAGGATTGGGTACGCTGAAGCCCCAGCGATGAGGTGAGGATAAGGGCAGTGTGAAATGAGGTGAACGGGGTCGGCGTAATTAAGGAATGACGGTAGGGCGAATCCGCCGCGGCGGATGAGCCTAAACCGCAAATGTTGTTAGCCCCTTGAGGCTCATTTGTCTCCGCCAATGGCGGAGACGAATTCGCCCTACCAGCTTTC
>JBAUZZ010000424.1:0-2232 GCA_049585495.1 Chthoniobacterales bacterium
CCCCGGCGCGGGTAATCCGAGGCTCCCAAAAAATTCAGTGACGTGCTGCAGATTGTGGAGCTTGCCCCATCCGTTCTGCGAGAGTTGCCAGCCCCAATACACGCGCACCGCTAGCAAGAATGGAGACTGCAGGCTCGACACCGCTCGCAGGAACCCATCGTAAAGGCGCAGAATGTGATTTTGGATAGTGCTCATAGTGACAGCGCTCTTTTTCCGCCGGTCTCTAACGCGAAGGGCTTCGTTAATTTTGGGGATTTGTTTCCAGCCGGCAGAACCAACCGAGCGCCGACCACGTGCGAAACCACTTTTCCACCGGGGCCGCCCGCTGTTCCGGGGCTAGTGGGCTCTTCCGCAGTCCAACATCAATCGCGGCATTCAAAGATTTTCCTGCCTGAAGGGCTGACAAAATCAAGAACTCCTCGCGCTCCAGCCGGCGGAAGTAAACATCTTCATCCAGGCGATACACGGTCAAATAAAGTGGGCGAGGCTTAAGTTTGACCACCGCGCTGACGCGCTTTGTCTTGCGCCTCTCGTTGAACGCGTTGCTTGCAACATCCAGATTGTCGGCATCCTTCCGCACTTCCAGCAGCAGATCATCGACCGGGTAACGCAAGTCGAGCAGGCTCACGTAAGGCTGTAATCGTAAACGCAACTTCGCGGGATTGGCCCCAGCCAAGTCTTTCGGCTTCAGAGGCGTTTCCATTTTGCCGTCAAACGCTTCGATATCGGCCCATTCCAAGCGCGCCATATCCACAGCCAGGTGTTGCCGCGAGTCCGCCCATCTGGAATGCTTCCGCAGCCAGCCTTCCAGCCGCGAACCAAGATTGCGCAGAGTGAACGACTGCGAAGGGCAATCGGTCAAATACGCTTTCGCCATCGCGTCGAACCGGCGTCCGCCAAGCACTGCTCGCAATCCCGGAAAATCCTCGGCGAAACCGGAAAGCACGCGAAACCAATATTGCCGGTTGTAAATTTCAAGGCGCTCGAAGGAAGTGAGCCGGTCATTAGGCTTGATGATCTGGGAAGCGACGGCGCGCATCGAACGGCCATCCGGCGCTACCGTTCGCATGCGCTCGGAATTCGTCAGCGGAGTCATCACGGCGCGGGCCATGCGGCGTTGCAGGCTCAGCAGCTTCATACCGCAGCCGCCAGCGACGCAGTCGCCAAGAACCGATTGGCTTTTAGCGCTTCGCCATGTACTTCCCCAAACGAGGGAATGCTGTCGTCCCATTCCAGCAGCGTCGCAGTGTGGCCGATGCGTTCGATGGCGCGCGCGTACAACTTCCATACCGGGTCAATCACCGGATGGTCGTGCGTGTCCAAAATGTATTTGCGGTATTTCGAATGTCCAGCGATGTGAATCTGCGCGACGCGTTCGGCGGGGACGCTGTTGACGTAGATGAAAGGGTCAAAACTGTGGTTCTGTGACGAAACGTAAATATTATTGACGTCCAGCAACACGCCGCAGTCCGCGCGTTCCACCACTTCGTTCAGAAATTCCCATTCCGTCATTTCCGAAACGTGGAATTCCGCGTAGCTGCTCACGTTCTCCACGACTACGGGTACTTCCAGGAAGTCGCGCACTTCGCGGATCTTCTGCGCTGTTATCCGGGCCGCTTCGAAGGTATAAGGCATCGGAAGCAGATCGTGAGTGTAGCGTCCATCAACACTGCCCCAGCACAAATGGTCCGAAAGCCAGGGAGTCTTCGTACGTTGCACCAAATCCTTCAGCCGCCGCAGATGCTCGCGATTCGCCTTTTCCGCCGAGCCAAAGTACATGGAGACGCCGTGCTGCACCACTTTGTATTGGTCCAGAATTTGATCCAGAATGCGCAGCGGACGTCCGCCGTCAATCATGAAATTCTCGGATATGATTTCGAACCAATCCACGACGGGCTTGCGCGTCAGGATGTGATGGTAATGAGGGGCGCGTAAGCCGATCCCAATCCCGAAATCTGTGTGGCCGTTAAACCGGTTGGCTGGCATTCCTGGCTCCGCTTGAGGCTGAACGGTGTTGAGGGCCGGCGTTTGCAGTCCGGCCCTCCCCACCAGACACTGCGAGGTTGAAACGATTAGCTCTTCGGTTCTTCAGGCATCTTCGAGCCGTCGGTCGCGCAGCCGCCCTTGCCCTTGCAAGAGTTCTTGCCTTTGCAGCCGTTGTCGCTCGATTTACATCCACCCTTGCCCTTGCAGGAGTTCTGACCCTTGCAAGCATGCTTTTCCTTCACCTTG
>JBAUZZ010000425.1:0-2605 GCA_049585495.1 Chthoniobacterales bacterium
GAGCAGATATGAAACTTGTGATTTGCATCCTTTTCCTCGTCGGACTTTTCGTAATACCCAGCGGGCAAGAAAGCCCAGGCACTGACCACGGCACTACTCCGTCAGTTGGCCTGGCAGTCGGCAAGCAGGCGCCGGCCTTCGCCCTCCCGGATCAGTTCGGTCACGAACAATCCAATGAGACACTCAAGGGATCAAAAGGCACTATTCTCCTTTTCTTTAGATCCGCCGATTGGTGACCCTTCTGCAAAGCGCAGCTCGTGCAGCTGCAAAACGCAAAACAGAGATTTGAGGCGCAAGGACTTAAACTGGCCGCGATTAGCTACGATAGTCGGGCCATCCTGAAGGACTTCGCTGATCGGCACGGAATCCAGTTTTCCCTATTGGCTGACCCAGATTCCAAGATCATCCGCAGCTTCGAAGTGCTCAACGCAGAAGCGAAAGGAATGACCAAAGGGATGGCCTTGCCCGGATTCTTCTACATCGACTCCAGCGGGGTTATTCGTGAAAAATATTTCACAGCAAAGTACACGGACCGATTGAGTGCGAACAATGTTATTGCAAAGCTCTTTCCGGAGCTGAGCGCCGAAGTGAGCCAGAATATCGAGGCTCCTCATCTTCGGATCACCCTCGCACAATCCGATCGGAGCGTAATACCCGGCGGCCGGGTTAGCCTCATTGCCCAAATCGAGCTTCCTCCAGATGTACACGTATATTCTCCCGGGGTGCAAGGGTATAAGCCCATTCAGCTCACTTTGCAAGAGCTTCCCGGAGTCGAACTCCAGCCTGTCATTTACCCAAACTCGCAGGTGCTCTACTTGGAAGCCATCCAGGAACATGTCCCGGTATTCGAGGGAAACTTTCGCATCACGCAGGATGTTACTGTAACTCCGTCCAAGACTCGCGATGCGGTCCGCTCCTTGGTCTCCGCGCAAAGGACGATTTCGATTGCCGGGGAACTGAAGTATCAGGCCTGTGACAAAACGGTTTGCTACCCTCCAACCTCGGTGCCGGTGAGATGGGAGTTACAGCTTCTTCCCCCTGACCTCAAACGATCTCCGGAGGCCATTCAGCACAAGTAGTCGATCGAATTATGAAACGGAACCAATTCTTAAGCTTTGAAAGGAGAAAGCCATGAGTGATGTCGTTTATGTTTCGAGATCGCGCATAGAGCGAAAGTACGGACCTCTCCGCATCGCGTACCTTCCCGGCGAGTCACAACCAGTGATTTTCAGCGTTCACGGAGCCATTGCTGAACACTACAAAATTGACCCAGCAAAGTTGAAAGAGTCGCACTCCTCCACCATCGACTACGTCATTTCCGCAACAGCTGGTTGAATGATGGGAACCTTCGGAGGTGCGCTGGAAGCGCGCCAAATCGATGCCAGCAACGGAAAGCTAACCGCGGATGTGACCGGAGAGGTCGAAACGGAGGAGGATGTGCTGGTGATCCGCCGAATCCATGTAGTGATGCGCCTGGTGGCCTCACAAGATGTCAGGGAGACAGTAGAGCGCGTGCACGGCATTTACGCCATGCGCTGCCCTCTATACCGAACTCTGCACAATACGATCAAGCTCACCTCTTCATTCGAGCTTGTCTTGCCGGGAGGAACGAGTCAGGCGATCATCTGATATATGCCCGGCGCAGTTGAGATTGTGTGGTTGAGCGTCAGTCCTGCCGCTGAATCAGCGGGCCGGTAATGGAGAACCCAGAATTGACTAAGACAGTGCCAAAGTGGAAGGTGAGGGGGCTGTTCCTGACGAACTTTTAGGAAACGCGGATTGTTCCCTCATGCGGAGGCTCCTAATCCATCCTCGCGAGATGAGACGGCGCGGACAGGGAAAGGGACGCGCCAGATCCGCTTTGTCGAGACGGACCAACGCAAGGTTGCACAATGGGAATCCGGAGACGTAAACTCGCCATTTATTGATCCGCGCCGGCCGACGGTGGGCAATGAGCTTTTTTAGCGAAGTTCGACTGGAAGACGAATTCGGGCCCTTCGTCACGTTTCAAGAGGCACTTGGATTCGTCCCTAATCTTGTTCGCGCACAGACTTTGTTACCTCGTGTCGTCGAGGCCCAGGCAAAACTTGAACGTGCCGTCCGCTTACAGGAAGGCGCGATTCCCCGAATACAGAAGGAACGAATCCTTCTAAGCATTGCAGCTGACCGACACGACGCGTATTGCGTGGCCTTGGACGCTAAGGTCCTTTCTTCGCTTGGCGTCTCGGATCGTCAGGTCGATGACCTCTTGAACGACTCCCTGCACACGGACCTCTCGGAACCAGACCTTACCTTGCTGCAATTTTGTCTCAAACTAAGCCGCTACGCTCCTTCGGTGCGCTCGGAAGACATCGAAGCGCTGCGGGCATGCGGATTCGGGAACGAGTCGATACTCGAAGCCGTCGTCGTGACGGCTTTGGCCATCTACCGCTGCACGCTTTCACTGGGTTTGGGTCCAGAGCTGGATTTCGGACCGCGGAAGCTTGCTTCGACGAAGATCTATCCGCCCCATGAGCGAGCGCTCCATGGCCTCTTGCTCCACATTCATGAGGCGGCACACAGAAAAGCGCCGTACGTGCCCGCTCCATACTTAAGTCCCCAGACA
>JBAUZZ010000426.1:0-10073 GCA_049585495.1 Chthoniobacterales bacterium
TGTCGAGTTTTCGCCCGAAGACGCTTCACGAACCGAGCCCGAATTTCTCGCGCAAGTGGTGCAGGCAGCTATCGAAGCGGGAGCTACAACCGTCAATATCCCAGACACGGTTGGCTTCGCCGTGCCGGACCAATTCGGCGCTCTGATTAAGTATTTGAAAGATAACGTTAAGAACATCGATGACGCGGTGCTCAGCGTGCATTGCCACGACGATCTGGGCCTGGCTGTCGCAAATTCGTTAGCTGCCGTCGTGGCTGGTGCACGACAGGTCGAAGGCACGATTAACGGAATCGGTGAACGGGCCGGGAACGTTGCGCTCGAAGAAGTGATCATGGCCATGAAAACACGCTCGGATCACTACGGGGATGTGTACACGGAAGTAAACACCCATGAGATTGTGAAGTCATCGCGCCTGGTAAGCCGGATGTGCGGTCTCGTCGTTGCCCGAAGCAAAGCGATTGTGGGCGAGAACGCCTTTGCTCATGGCGCGGGCATCCATCAGGACGGAGTTCTCAAGTACCGGGGGACCTATGAAATTATGGATCCCCGTGACGTTGGTTGGGGCGAGTCGGAGTTGCCTTTGACCAAACATAGCGGACGGCACGCGATGACGAAACGATTGGAACATCTGGGTTACCAACTCAGCAACGAAGAGATCGGTCACATCTTTGTCCGATTTAAAGAGGTCGGGGACAAAAAGAAATTTGTCTACGACGAAGATCTCGGAGCACTGGTTGACGATGCGATTGGGGTTAGCCGCGAGACATGGCAGCTCGACTATATCAATGTTATATCGGGCACGACAACCATCCCGACAGCAACCGTCCGGCTGAGAAAAAGCGACGAGGTCGTTCAAGATTCATCCCCAGGCAACGGTGCCGTGGACGCCGCCATGAAAGCGATCGACCGAATCCTGGGCCAACGCGGACATCTCGTGGAGTATCATGTAAACGCGATGTCGGGCGGGAAAGACGCCTTGGGCGAAGTTACACTCAAATGCGACTTCGGTGGTGGCTGGTTAATTAGCGGTAAGGGCGCGAGCACGGATGTTGTCGAAGCCAGCGCGCGCGCCTATTTGAATGCCTTAAACCGGATGTTAACTCAAAAATCACGGCCCGGGGAGAAGACGGTTGAATTGGCGGACCCGGCGGCGGTGTGAAGAAAGTGGCAGTGAAAGGTTTCAGTGTCAGTTGTTCCGGGAAAGCGGGCCGCCCGCCATGAGCGCGAAAATCCGGTAGGGCGGCTGGTTCAGCCGGCAACGCCGGAGGGGTGGTCATCCGGCGGCCGAGCCGGCCGCCCTACAAAAGCTCCGACGACAAAGTTGGTCCGGGCGCAAAATTTCGCAACGATAGAAGCCAATTGATCATCCGAAGCCCAGCAAACGATCTGGAGTTCGAAGCCTACTACGCTCTCCGTTGGACGGTGCTCCGAGCTCCCTGGAATCAACCACCCGGCTCGGAAAAAGACGAATATGAAGGCAACGCGATCCACCTGGCCGCCTGGGACGACTCGGGGAAGATAGTTGCGGTCGGCCGATTGCATCCCTTCGCCGGCAACCGGGGCCAGATTCGCTACATGGCGGTCGAGCCGGCCGCGCAAGGGCGAGGGATCGGTAAAGCGTTGCTCCAGGAGCTTGAGCTACGCGCCATCGAAGACGGCATGGTCGAGATTTACTTAAATGCCCGGGAAGAGGCACTGCGATTTTACAAGCAGGCCGGTTATGAGGTGCTCGGTCCGACCCATCTTCTGTTCGGCGTCATTCCGCATTTCCAAATGCGGAAGCGATTGGTGTAGGCGAAAGCTTTGCGTTTCTACGACTGGCTCAGGCGCCGGGAGGATTTCGGCGGCTGAGCCAGCCGCCCTACAAAAGCTAGCCCCTACGCTCGATCCTCAATCGGAACGAACTTTTTACCGACCGGGTCGCCAACGTACTCGCTGAGCGGCCGGTAAAGGCGGTTATCGGCGAGCTGCTCAAGGATGTGCGCAGTCCAGCCAGCCGTACGCGAGATGGCAAAGATAGGGGTGAAAAGATCCGTGGGAATCCCGAGCGAGTAGTAGACCGTTGCGGAATAGAAATCGACATTCGCGTTTAATCCTTTCTTCTCTTTCATCAGGGCAGCGATGCGTTCCGACATTTCAATCCATTTCGGCTCGCCCAGCTCCTGGCTCAATTCCACTGCCATCTTACGGAGATGTGGTGCACGCGGATCCAGCACCTTGTACACGCGGTGACCGATCCCCATGATTTTCCGTTTTTCGGCGAGTGCGTGCTCAATGTAGGTGTCGACTCTGTCGGGCGTCTCAATCTCCTGGAGCATGTGGATGACGCCCTCATTGGCGCCGCCGTGAAGCGGCCCTTTCAGGGTCGCGATAGCTGCGGTAAGCGCGGAGTAAATATCAGTCAGGGTCGAGATAGTAACACGCGCACTGAAAGTGGAGGCATTCATCCCATGCTCGGCATGGAGGACAAAAGCGACGTCCAATGTCCTCGCCTTCTGGTCAGAGGGGTCCTTGTCATCGAGGAGGTAGAGAAAGTGCGCCGCCTCCCCGAGATCTTTGCGAACCGGAGGCAACTTCAAATCGTTCCGGGCCCGGTGAAAGTAAGCGACAATCACCCCAACTTTTGCTTGTAGACTTACAGCACGTCGCCGGTTCGCCTCCAACGAATTATCAACCACGACTGTCGGATCGTGCAATCCAAGCATTGATACCGCAGTCCGAAGAACATCAATCGGCACAGCGGTTTTCGGCGCACGCTCAATGAATTCGATGACCTGGTCCGGCAATTGGCGTTCCCCGGACAGCTGATTTTTAAGGTCATCTAACTCCGACCGGTTTGGCAGCTTATTATGGTAAAGCAGGAAGACAATCTCTTCAAAGCAGACTCTTCCTACCAGTTCGTTAATATCATATCCGCAATAGATGAGCTGCCCTTCTTGTCCACGGACATCGCCAAGTCGTGTCTCGTTGGCGACAATCCCTTCCAGTCCTTTTGTTTTGAGCGCCATAGATCCAAGTTAACCTTTCAATGCATTGATCAACGTTTCTCCGATAGTCGCCGGCGTCTGTGCCACGGCAATACCAGCGGCGCGCAGCGCCGCGATCTTACCGGCTGCGGTCCCTTTCCCGCCGGCAACGATCGCTCCCGCGTGGCCCATTCGCCGACCCGGAGGAGCAGTCGCACCAGCTATAAAAGCGCAGACCGGCTTACGAAAATGTTCTTTAATCCACGCCGCCGCCTCTTCCTCGGCCGTGCCACCGATCTCTCCAATTAATATCAGGGCTTCGGTATTAACATCATCGCTGAACATCTTCACTGCGTCCAGGTGTGAGGTACCATTAATCGGATCGCCGCCGATACCGATACAGGTCGACTGGCCGTACCCGCGCTGAGTCAGCTGCCAAACCGCTTCATAGGTCAGCGTGCCAGATCTGGAAACCAGCCCGACCTTGCCGGGCTTATGAATGTAGCCGGGCATGATCCCGATCTTACACTCCCCAGGAGTGATGATCCCCGGACAATTCGGCCCGATCAACCGGCTTGGTTTGTCCTGCAAGGCCGCCTTGACCCGCATCATATCCATCACCGGAATCCCTTCAGTGATGCAGACGATTAATTCAATCCCGGCATCAGCAGCTTCCAATATCGCGTCCGCAGCAAACGGCGCCGGGACGAAAATCATGCTGGCATTGCAACCCGTCTCCCGCCGAGCCTCATGGACGGTGTCATAGACCGGAACTTTATCGTCAAATTTCTGACCGCCTTTCCCCGGTGTAACGCCGGCTACAACATCGGTACCATACTCCATGCAGCCCCGAGCATGAAATGCTCCCGAGGTGCCGGTTATGCCCTGCACAACAAGCCTGGTACCACGGTTAACGAGAATAGACATAGGAGAGAGTTGGGTTCAGGTAACGTGCCGCTTATGAATTGCGACACTATTCCCGTCTGGATCCGCTACGATCGCCGTCCAGCAAACAGGGCTTTCAAAGGGCTCGACCGAAAACTTGACTCCATGTTCTTTTAGCCGAGCAATCGCTTCATCGAAGTTGTCGACTTCGAACGCGACCGCCGGCCCATCGTGGGAGGGTTTCCAGTCCTCTCCCGACATATTGCTGATGGCGAAAGTTGCTGGTCCAATATCGTATTCGACCCATAACACATCTCCGGAACCAAAGGTCCTGGTTGGCTCGAGTTTCAGCAGGTCTTCGTAAAAAGCCCGCGCGCGACGGATGTCTGTTACCGGGTAACCAGTGAAGGCGATTTCCGTGACTTTCATGATTCTCGCTGTAGGGCGCCTGGCTCAGGCGCGTGTTTTTTTCAGACAAATCGATTTTCCGGCGCGTGAGCCACGCGCCCTACAAGGGGTGATTGACTTGGCCACCTCATCGCCAAAATCTACTCACCCGGCTCTGGCCGCTGCGACGACTCGACGGGCGGCTTCGGCCAGGTTCGGAGCAGCCTGGATCGGCAATTTCGAGGCCCCGAGCAATTTCTTCCCCAGATCGACATTCGTTCCCTCCAGACGCACCACAAGAGGTACTCGCAGACTAATCGTCTTCACCGCGTTGATAATGCCTTGTGCAATCACATCGCAGCGCATTATTCCGCCGAAGATATTCACGAGGATTGCCTTCACGTTCTGATCTGAGGCCAGAATTTTGAATGCCTCGGTGACTTGCTCCTCGCTGGCCCCGCCTCCAACATCCAGAAAGTTCGCCGGTACACCCCCGGCGTGCTTGATGATATCCATCGTGGCCATAGCGAGGCCTGCTCCATTCACCAGGCAAGCGATGTTTCCGTCCAACCCTATGTAGTTCAAGTTATACTTGGAAGCTTCGACTTCCCGAGGATCCTCCTCGTGCACATCACGCATTGCGACGATCTCAGGGTGCCGATAGAGGGCGTTATCGTCGAAATTGAATTTCGCATCCAGCGCGAGCACGGCGCCTGTGTTCGTGATCACCAAAGGATTTATCTCAACCAATGAACAATCCAGGGCCGCAAATAGTTTGAAAAGATTGGCAAATAGCTTCGAGGCCGCCCGCAGCTGGTCCCCCGAAAAACCTAGTTCCCGCCCCAGTTTCAAGCATTGGAACGGTTGTAGCCCGAGCAGAGGATGAACCGGCTCGCGAATGATTTTTTCCGGGTGCTCGTCGGCTACCTGCTCGATCTCCACCCCACCTTCGGTGCTGGCAACAACAACTGGCGCCGCGGAAGGACGATCCATTAAAATCGCGTAATAGAGTTCCCGCTGAATCTCGACTGACTCGGCGATCAAGACCTTTTGCACCACTTTTCCGGCGGGCCCGGTCTGGTGGGTAACCAGTGTCTGACCCAACATCTTTCGCGCCAGCTCGCGCGCTTCGGCAGGCGTCTCACAAAGATGAACGCCGCCCTTGAACCCATTTGCGAATGTGCCTTTGCCACGGCCTCCTGCGTGGATCTGAGCCTTGACCACCAGATTCGAGGTGTTCAGGCCGCTTGCCACTTTCTCAGCCTCCTCTTGTGTTTCCGCCGGCGCACCTTTGGGAGTCGCAACCCCAAAACGTTCGAAAAGCTGCTTCGCCTGATATTCGTGAATATTCATCTCGTGCGTGGGGAAGCCGCCCGACCAGCGACGACGTGAAGCTACATAGGGCGATGCCCATAGGGCGTCAACCGGGAAAAAACACGCTTGGCGTTCGGCGTTTGGCGTTCACCGTTTTACCGATTTACGGTCCCACCGTCTCGACTCCCATTTGCGATCGCATAGATTGGGCCGTGGTAATACGTGACCCCGTACTGTTGCAAAGGATCTTTCGGCTTCACTTGCGACCAGAGGAGTTTGAGCAAGTATTTGCGCGCTCCGGTGGCCCGGGTGGCCAAAATGTAAATAAACTCGAGACGGCAGCGATGCTGTGGCATCGGCCCTCCGGTATCCGGGTAACCGCGCGTGACTCCCGGTCGCAATTCATCAACCGCCAGATCGCGCTTCGCCGATTGATCGAAATCCTGGAGGACAGGCAAGCCGCCGAGCGAGCTGCCAGGCGCGCCGCACGCGAAAAAGAACGCCGGCGAAATTCTCCGCGGCCGGAGTCGCTGAAACGAGCACTCCGCCGCGGGAAAGAGCGGCGGTCGGAGATAAAGCGCCGGAGAGCAAGCGTGACGCCGGAAGAGTGAAAGAGAGTGTCAGTTGAAAGAAGTGTCTGTGTCAGCAGAGCAGAGTGCCAGGGTTTTCACGCAACCAATCGCTTAGCGCTTAACTGACACTTCTCCCAACTGACACTGGCACTATCTCCTCATCATCCTCTCGACGTACTTCGCAATCAGATCGAATTCGAGATTCACGCTGACCCCTGGATGGAGTAGACGGAGGTTCGTGACTTCCCAGGTGTGAGGGATAATCCAGGTCGCGAAACGTCCGTGTTGAATCTCGGCTACGGTGAGGCTGATACCATTGACTGCAATCGAGCCTTTGAATGCAACGTAATGGGCAAACTCCGATGGGAATGATATTTCGATGCGATGGTCCCGGCCGGCCCGCTCAATCGCCAAGACGTCCCCAGTGGCGTCGACGTGGCCTTGCACGATATGCCCATCGAACCGGCCAGACGCTGGCAGCGGGCGTTCGAGGTTAACAACGTCGCCCGACTTCAACGTGCCTAGATTCGTGCGTCGAACCGTCTCGGCCAGGAGGTCGAACCTGACGGTGGACACCGTCCTGCCGACTGTAGTCAAACAACAACCGTTGCTGGCCAGACTGTCACCTGCCTGCAGTTCTTTGGCCAGCGACGTCCGCATTACGAGTTCAAACGTCCCAGGCACCTCAGTCTCGCGCAGCACCTCAACCAAGCCTGTAGATTCAATGATCCCAGTGAACATTCAGGGGAAGATTCACTGGGGATTGCGCGATGTCCACGCGGGGGCAGGGCGTTTCGTGGTGGTAGTCCACACTAGTTTTTTGCGCTATCGGCGTTTTAGTGGCAGTTAAGCAGCGCATGGAGAAAGTGATCATCGTCGGCACCGGGTGTGCCGGTTTGACTGCGGCCATCTATACCGCCCGCGCCAATCTTACTCCTCTCGTTCTGGAAGGCCGCGAACCTGGCGGTCAGCTGACGACGACCACCCTCGTCGAAAACTTTCCCGGGTTCCCCGATGGCGTCGATGGGCCCCAGCTAATCATGAATATGCACCAGCAGGCCGAAAAATTCGGTGCCAGGTTCCGATACGCCGAACTTCGCGACTTTCAGCCCCTTAACACTCACCACCGATTGAAGGTCGACGACGAATGGCTGGAGACGAAGACCGTGATCGTTGCCAGCGGCGCTTCTGCGAAGTGGCTTGGCCTGAAAAATGAGTGCAAGTTGGTCGGTCACGGTTTGACGTCCTGCGCAACCTGCGATGGCGCTTTCTACCGCAATGTTCCGGTCTGCGTGATTGGCGGCGGCGATACTGCCTGTGAGGAAGCCGTATTTCTGACCAAATTTGCTTCCAAGGTTTATCTGATCCATCGACGCGACACGTTTCGCGCCTCCGCCATCATGGCAGAGCGCGCGCTGAAACACCCGAAGATCCAGCCGATCTGGGATACGCTCGTTACTGAATACGTGACGGACGCCAGGGGCGAAATGGAAGCTGTCAGGCTTCAAAATGTCCGTACCGGCAAGATCTCCCAACTCGAAGTTAAATGCGTCTTTGTGGCGATTGGTCATACGCCGAACACCAAGCCATTCAAAGGTAAGCTGGAGATGGACGAAAACGGCTACCTGATCAAGAGGAAGTGGACGCAGACAAATCTCGAGGGTGTCTTCGCGGCCGGCGACGTAGTTGATCGATGGTATCGGCAGGCGGTTACGGCGGCCGGCCAAGGCTGTGCCGCAGCCATGGATGCGGAACGCTACCTTACCGATATAGAACATCACTGAAGGTAGGAAACAGAAGCACGCGAAGGAAGAGTTGTAGGGCGGCTGGCTCAGCCGCCGGGAAAATCCGAGGCGGATCTCGCTGGGACAGGCATGTTCGTCGTAGAAAAAATGGGGGAAATCCGCGCCGGATCTCTTCGCGCTCTTCCGTTCTCCTTGTTGCATTTCGTGGTTTCCTCCCTTGGCTGGATCGGTTAGGGGAGATGCGGTGCACCTAAAGGTTTGCGATCTTACGCAATTCTATTCCCCGTATAGCGGAGGAGTCCGGCGCTATCTCGAGCAGAAACGGCGATATAGTCGAGCCGCTGGGCACGACCACGTCTTGATCGTCCCCGGCCAGAAAACGGACAAGATTGAAGAAGACCACGCTCGAACCTACCTCATCCGCTCCCCGCTGGTATCAAAGAACTCGCGATACCGCGCCCTGCTGAATCTGAATGCGGTAGAGGAGATCCTGGAACGCGAACAGCCAGATATTCTGGAGTCGAGTGATCCTTACCAAATCGCCTGGAAAGCGCTTGCCTCGGGCGAAGCGCTCCGGATTCCAGTAGTGGCTTTCTATCACTCGCATTTCCCAGAAGCGTACTTCCGGACGACGGTTAAATACTTGGGCGAGACGGCAACCTACGTGGCGATGGAGATCGCTAAAAACTACGTGCGCTCGCTCTACAACCGTTTCATCTGTACCTTCGTTCCATCCGAAGGGTTGGCGCAGGTGCTCCAGGAGTGGGGCGTAGAGAACGTCATACTGACTGAGCTCGGTGTCTGCACCGAGATTTTCCAGCGGCGCCCGGACAAGTTCGCCACCCGTATCGCGCTCGATATTCCCGCGGATCGGCTTCTTCTACTTTACATTGGTCGACTGGCTCCGGAAAAGAACGTCAGGACCCTGTTTCAGGCCTTCGAAGAGCTGTCTGGGAACGACCACGACAAATTTCACCTCATGGTCGTCGGAGATGGCCCTATGCGAGACCAGCTGATTGAGCTGCGGAAGAAGACCGGCGCTGTCTCCTGGCTACGGTACTGCTCAGATCAGGACGGGCTCGCGAGAATCTATCGTGCTGCCGACCTCTTTGTGCATCCCAGCGTGCAAGAAACGTTTGGCTTGGTGGCGCTCGAGAGTCAGGCTTGCGGAACACCGGTTGTCGGGATTCGCGGCAGTTACATGGATCGCATTATCTTCGCTGATCAATCCAATTGGACCTCGGAAAATTCGGCAAGGTCCCTTGCGTCCGCGATCGCCGCAACCGCCAAGACTGATCTTGAACGCGCCGGAATTGAAGCTAGCCGGCGTGTCGCACAACGGTATTCTTGGGAACACGTTTTCACGCGGATGTTCGATTTTTACGGCACGATCAGAAGGTAGGTCTTCTATGGAATCGAGCGTGCCCGGAAAGAGAGACTTACAAGCGCGGAAGTACCAGGCTTCTGACCGCGAGGCGGTTCGAAAACTATGCTGCGACACGGGTTTTCTGGGGAATCCCATCGATCCGGTGTTCGAGGATCGGGAACTTTTCGCTAACTTCTTGACCGACTACTACTTGAAGCACGAACCGGACTCCGCTTTCGTCGTTACTTCAAACGGGGAGATAAAAGGATATCTGCTCGGCTCACGTTTTCCGCTGAAGCATCAGGTTCATAGCTTGTTTCAAAACGCGGTCGACACAACCAAGGCGCTGAGGCGCTATCTGTGGTACAAACCCGCCTCTCGCCGCTTCTTGCATTGGCTAATCCTGAACGCCTGGCGGGAGGTTCCCGCAGCACCGAGGCGGATCGGGCACTTCCACATCAACCTTTTACCGGAGATCCGGAGCATTGAGGCCTGCCGATTGCTGCTGGAGACCTATCTCCGGTTTCTTTACGAACGGGGTGTCAAGCGAATTCACGCGCAGATGGTCACCTTCGATAGCCGACGCGGGTTCAAGCTCTTCGAACGCTATGGATTCAAGGTTCTGAACCGGTCGGAGATCACCAAGTATAAGCGCTTCACCAGTCAAAATGTTTACCTTTGCACGATCGTGAAGGAACTCGAAGAACAGAGAGACAGGTTACTTTATCCAATTCGAGGGCTGGACCGGGGAGAACAAAAGAGCGCGAAGAACCTTTCCGCGTAAGCTTCGAAGGGGTGTTTGCAGGGCGGCTGGCTCAGCCGTCGGCATGCCCAGGGT
>JBAUZZ010000427.1:0-15792 GCA_049585495.1 Chthoniobacterales bacterium
TTTGCGTGAATGCTTGCGGGAACACGGAATTGGCACGGAAATCTATTACCCGGTCGCCCTTCACCAACAAAAATGTTTTGCTTATCTCCGTCATCGGCAGGGCGACTTCCCTACGGCAGAACAAGCGGCCGAACAGTCCCTTGCTCTGCCAATCTTCCCGGAGTTGACAGACGATGAAGTTGACCTTGTTGCAAAAACAATAATCAGCTTTTTCCAAGGTTAAGGAATGGTCGAGATCAAAGAACAAACACAACAGATCAAGAAAGCGCTACTGATCGGAGTCAGTCGCGACGCACATCAAAAAGAGGAAGCGGAAAATCTCCTGCTAGAATTGCAGGCCCTGGTCGATACTCTGGGAATCGAAATTGTTGATCGGCAACTGGTCCGAGTCACCGAATGGTCACCACGGTTCTTTGTAGGGTCTGGAAAAGCGCAGGAGATCGTTGACCACGCCCGAGCACTGGGCGTCGATGTCATTGTTTTCGACAACGAACTACAGCCGGCGCAGCAACGGAATTGGGAGGCCCTGGCAAGAATTCCGGTGATTGATCGGCAAGAGGTGATTCTGGATATCTTCGGTCGGCGGGCTCGAACCAAAGAGGCGCGGCTACAGGTCGATCTCGCCCGATTAGAGTATTCCCTGCCTCGGCTGACCCGCGCTTGGGGTCACCTGAGTCGCCAGGCGGGCGGCTTAGGCAGCAAGGGCGAAGGTGAGACCCAGCTCGAAGCGGACAGACGATTGGTTCGAAAACAGATTGATCGGTTGAAATCGGATCTCGAGCTGGTGCGTTCGCGTCGGGCCACACAAAGAAAGCATCGCGAGCGGTTACCGTTGCCCCATGCGGCGATCGTGGGCTACACCAACGCCGGAAAATCCTCGCTCTTAAAGCGGCTTACGGGAGCAAACGTGCTGATTGAGGACAAGCTCTTCGCCACTTTGGACACGACCACGCGCAGGGTCTTGCTACCTTCCGGTCAAAGTCTGCTGCTGACCGATACGGTCGGTTTCGTACGCAAATTGCCGCATCGACTCGTCGAAGCATTTAAGGCAACCCTGGAGGAAGCCACTCTCGCAGATTTTCTGGTTCACGTGCTCGATGCCAGCCACCCGCGAGTCTACGACTTCCACGAGACAACCATGGAGGTTCTCGCCGAGCTTGGGGCCGAACGAAAGCGAATTCTAACCGTTCTTAATAAGGTTGATCTTTTGCGGGATGATGTCGGGTTGCATGGCCTGCGGCTTCATTTCCCCGATGCATTGTTCGTTTCGGCGAAAGATGGCAAAGGGCTGGAGGACCTGCTTCATCGCATGGCGGATCTGCTGGCCGACCGAATAACAAAGGTCGAACTAGCACTGCCTTTGGACCGAACCGACCTCCTCTCTCTCCTTCACCGAACCGGTAATGTTTTGAGCGTGCGCTACGAAAGCGCGTACGCCAAAGTGATCGCTTCAGTCTCTGCGAAGGTTTACGCGCGGGTAGAGCCCTTCATGATTCGACGAGACCCGGAACTACAGTTGACCTAGCCCGCAAATCTCTAAGGATTTGTGAGCGGTGCAGGCTTATGAGACTCGGCAGTACTGCTCTCGCCGGTTGGCTGATTTTTGCCGGTTGCGCGACACACCAGCAGCCTGCAACGCCCCCGGCCTTTGCGCCAACCTCGGAAAACGCGGTTCAGGTGCTCAGCGGTGTTCCCCGGGGTGGCTACGACAAGCTTGGTGCGGTCACCATCCTCCAGGATGCCGCCGTAGACGTCGATCGGAACTTCCAGACGGTCCGGCAGATCGCCGCGCAGGCAGGTGCGAACGCCATCTTCGTTCAACAGGAAAAAGCGTATAGCTTCCGGAACGGTTATAACCGATGCACGAGAGGTCGAATCATTGTGTATTCCCTCGTTCATGTGAGATGAGCCCAGCCTGCATCGCTCACAAATCCCGAGAGATTTGTATAACTATCTCCGAAATTCGTTGTTTCTCGGGAGGATTTCGTACGGAAAAAATCGCCTGTTAGCGCGTCAGACATTAACGGGCCTGGAGGATGCCAATGCGGCTCTCCGCCTTGGCGGATCGTACCCATCACCGGCCAGGAAACGTCACTCGGTAGGGCGAAGCTCCCGCTGAGCCGCCGGATGTCCTTAGCCAATGCGGAGCTCCCCCTCTTTGGGTTGCGGCTACGCCGCGCTGGGAGCGATGCAGGCTACGGTGTAGTGCCCGGCTTCGGCGATGGCGCTGATTCCGGTGATGAACTCGGCTGCGGTGCCGGCATATGACTGGGTGAACTGCCTGGATTTGCCGTCAACTTCGCTTTTGATTGATCAATCTTTGTCGCTAGCGCCGAATTTTGCGGGTCGAGATGGGCCGCCTTTTGCCAGTAAACCAGTGCCTGGGCGGCGTTCCCCACGGCCTGATAGGTATCCCCGATGTGTTCATAAACAACCGGGTCTTCGGGCTTCAAAACGTCTGCGGCGTGAAGCAGCTCCGTTAGCGCTTTTCCAAATTCGGTCTTCCGGTAATAGTACCAGCCAAGGCTATCGATATAGGCGCCGTTATCGGGGTCTAGTTCGAGCGCTTTTTTGATAAAGGAACCGGCTTCATCGAGGTTCACGTTCCGGTCCACCCACATGAATCCCAAATAATTGTAAGCTTGAGCCGCTTTGGAAGGATCCAGCTCGATCGATTTCTTGAGGAGAGTGGCCGCTTTGTCAAGGAATCCGGCCTGCTCCGCCGAGACGGCATAGTTGAAGTAAAACGTTGCGTCGACCAAATCCTCCTGCGTCGATCGAGCTTCCTGCAACGCCGCCTCATACACGGGAAGCGCGTCATTGTGGCGTTTCGCCGTGCTTAAGGCAATTGCCAAGCTGTAGGTGATTTGCGGAATCGGGAAGCGCCTGCGGGCGTCCTGCAGAGTACCGATGGCGTCGTCGTACTTCTTAAGCTGGAGTTGAGTCTCTGCGGTGTGCAGGTAATTCTCCGGTTGGTTCGGAGCCAGCAGCAAAGCTTGTTGATAGTTGGCCAAGGCGCGCTCAAGGTTTCCGCTGTCCTCATATAGCCGCGCCAGAAATTCGTAGATTTCGAACTTCATCGGGTTGGCTTTCACCATTTCTTCCAGCGTTTTAATGGCTTCGTCCCGCTGACCCGTTTTGAGAAAGCTTTGAGCAAGCTTGTAACGATCCTCTGCATTTCCCTGGTTAAGTTCGAGAGCCCTCACGTAAAGAGGGATCGCGCTCGAGATCTGGTTGATCAGTACGTAGCTGTCTGCCGCCTTCGAATAGACACTTCCGTCGTTGCCGGCCAGGGAGACGACTTTTTGCAATAGCGGGTCAATGACGGCTACTTTATTGGGTGGGAAACTATCGTTCTCGGTTCGATAAAGCCGGATTGAGAGGTCGACAAGGCTCAACCAGAAGCTTGGATCCTTGCTGTTTAGTTTTTGAGCCCGGTCAAGAATGGCTTCGGCATCCGGCTTGCGCTTCAGGGCAAGGTAAACCTCGAAGAGCGTTTGATAGCCAACGAAGTTATCCGGCGCTACCTTAACCGCCTGTTCTGCATACTTTGCCGCGAGCTCGGGTTTCTTCAGCTGTCGCAGGTAAAAGTAAGCCAGATTCAAATAGGCCGTCGGTTCGTTTGGGCGGGCCTTTGCCAGATCTTTCAGAATATCAATCCCAGCCGCAACGTCGCCTCGCTTGGCGTATTCGTGGGCGATGCGAACGGCGAGCTGCGCATTTCCGCCGGGATCAAGCTGCAGGGACCGCGTATAAGTAGCCAACGCCTCTTCGTAATCCCCTTCATCCTCCAGAATCATTCCCTGGATATAGGCGGCCTCGGCGTCGGATTTCTTTTCGAGAGTCTGGGAGAGCTGTTGGTCCGGGGTGGCAGTCCGGATTTCCGAATAGAACGTCTGCTCCAGATTGCGATATTTCGCCGGCGCCCGTGCGGAAGCCGCTCCCTGCTGCGCAGCTTCGCCGGAGTCCAGAAAAATCACCATGACGACACCGGCGCTGGCGCTAACGAAGTGCTGCACTCGCACCGCCCCTCCGCTCTTCATGGAGTTACTCTAGGGCTTACGATTTGTATCGCAAACGCTTCTTGTGGCGGTTTTCCTTCATGCGTTTGCGGCGTTTATGTTTTGCGATCTTCGCTTTCCTTCTCTTCTTCAGTGAACCCATAAATGATAGCAACCAAACGCTGGTGAGCTCATTCCGGGCCAGCACCCGGTGGTGAATTGATATCTAATAAACTACTTTATTCAACGGATACTCGATGATCCCTTCGGCACCCAGCTCCTTTAGTTCTGGGATGATCTCGCGCACGATCTTCTCGTCAATAATTGTTTCGATGGCGACCCACCCGCTCTGCGAAAGCGGCGAGACGGTTGGATTACGAAGAGCGGGCAATCGCTGAATCAAGCTAGCGAGCTTAGACAATTCCAGGTTCATCTTAAGCCCAACCTTGTTGCGGGCATTCAGCGCTCCCTGGAGCAAAAGCATCAGCCGCGCGATCTTAGCGCTCTTCCAGGGGTCCCGCATGGCGTTGCGATTCCCGATCACCTGTGGAAAGGACTCCGTAATCACATCGACGATGCGCAGGCCGTTGGCCTTCAATGAAGTTCCCGTCTCGGTAATGTCGACGATGGCATCTACCAATTCGGGGACCTTGACCTCTGTGGCGCCCCAGCTGAACTCGACAATTGCCTTAATTCCGTGTTTCTGGAGGTAGCGGGTCGTCAATCCCACCGCTTCGGTTGCGATTCGTTTACCCTGGAGATCTTGAATCGACCGGATAGGCGAGGCCTCCGGTACCACAAGCACCCACCGAGTCGGGCCGGAAGTTGCTTTGCTGTACTCAAGCTTGGCCAGGATTTCAACGTCGGAACCGTTTTCCTCGACCCAGTCCTTTCCCGTGATCCCGCAGTCCAGGAAGCCCCGCTCAACATACCGGCTGATCTCCTGGGCCCGGAGCAGGCGAACGTCGAGCTCAGGATCATCCACGGCCGGCTTGTAAGAACGTTTTGTCCCGGTGATTTGATAGCCGGCCTTTACGAACAGGTCGAGAGTGGCCTCTTGAAGGCTTCCTGACGGCAGACCGATGCAAAGACGGCGTTGGCTCATCGCGATAAAAAGGGCGCCATACTTACGCGCATCGCCAGTGTCTGGCCAGCAAAATCTTTACGCCAATCCGTCTTTTTTCCGGCTCTGACGTTTGCGAACTGCTGCCTCCCGTGGTTATCAAGTGAAGGAGATCTTATGACACTCAACACAGAAATTCTTTCGAAAGCTGCGACGGATGCCCGCGGCTTAGCCATGGACGCAGTGCAAGCCGCCAACTCGGGACACCTTGGCCTGCCGCTCGGGGACGCCGAGATCGGTGCTGTGCTATTCGGGAACGCCCTACGGTTCAATCCGGACGACCCGCACTGGATAAATCGGGATCGATTTGTTCTCTCTGCCGGGCATGGGAGCATGTTTCTGTACAGTTGGTTGCATCTCAGTGGATTCGATCTCCCGATTGATGAGATCAGGCGATTTCGTCAATTGCACAGTAAGACGCCAGGACATCCGGAGTTTGGCGAGACGCCCGGGGTCGAGGCCACTACCGGGCCGCTCGGTCAGGGGGTCGGAAACGCCGTCGGGATGGCAGTCGCCGCCAAAATGGTCGAGACCAGGTTCAACACCCCGACTCATCGGATTTTCGACCATAAGATCGTTTGCCTGGCCGGAGATGGATGTTTGCAGGAGGGCGTTGCTTCTGAGGCGGCTGCGTTCGCCGGGCACCAGAAACTCGACAACCTGATTCTGATTTATGACTCAAACAATGTCACCCTCGATGCGATGGCAAAGGTGACGCAGAGCGAGGACACCGGTGAACGCTTTCGTGCCTACGGCTTCGACGTTGCAACTGTCGATGGCCATAACATGGCCGAATTTCTGGCCGCGTTCGACAAGGCGAAAAATGCTACGAGCGGCAGACCGCAGTTCATCCTGGCGAAGACGCTCATCGGGAAGGGGATTCCTGAGGTGGCAGGCACGAACAAAGCCCATGGAGAGGCGGGAGTAAAGTTCGTCGACGCGGCCCGGAAGGGGATCGGTTTGCCCGACGAAAAGTTTTATGTTTCGAAGGATGTGCGCGCTTATTTCGCCGAACGAAAAGAAGCGCTCAAAAAACGGTATTCGGCCTGGCAGGTGACTTTCGAGGCTTGGCGAATGGCGAATCCCGAGCTGGCCAAAACCCTCGAGCAAGGGCTACGCCGGACCACCCCAAGTGATTTATTGGCGAAGATCCCGAAGTTTGATCCGGAAAGCAAGATTGCGACCCGTAAGGCCGGCAGCGATGTTCTTCAGCCCATTGCCGAAGCAATGCCGCTGCTGATAAGCGGAAGCGCTGATTTACACGGGTCGACTCTAAACTATATCAAGGGCGGCGGTGATTTCGATCGCGAGCACCGGGCAGGGCGCAATATTCATTTCGGTATTCGCGAACACGCCATGTGCGCTCTTCTGAATGGCATCGCCTACTATGGTATCTTGCGACCTTCCGGAGCGACATTTCTGGTCTTTGCAGACTACTGCCGGCCATCGATTCGGCTGGCAGCTTTGGCGCGGCTACCGGTGATCTACATCTTCACGCACGATTCTGTCGGCGTCGGAGAAGATGGACCAACGCACGAGCCGGTTGAAACGGTGAGCGGCTTACGCCTCATACCAAACCTGGACGTTATCCGCCCGGCCGATCCGGAGGAAACCGCTGGCGCATTTGTCGCAGCGATCGAGCGGATCGACGGTCCTACGCTGCTGGCTTTGACCCGCCAGACCCTTCCGAACTTGAACGAGGTACCGGCGGAGACTCGCCGGCAGGGAGTTCTGCGAGGCGGGTATGTGTTCCAAAAAGAGCAAGGCCACCTGAAGGTCATTTTGCTGGCAACCGGGAGCGAGGTGCAGCACGCTGTTGCGGCGGCGAAACAACTCGGTGCCGGCGTGCGAGTGGTTTCGATGCCATGTTTCCAGCGATTCGATCGGCAACCCGACTCCTACAAGGACCAAGTCTTACCGCCGACCTGTTTGAAGCGGGTCTCGATTGAGGCAGGAACCACATCGAGTTGGTATAAGTATCTGGGTCTGAATGGCAAACCGGTCGGAATCGATAGATTCGGACTCAGTGCGCCGGGAGGAGCGGTGATGAAAGAACTGGGGATGACAGCGGACCGGGTGGTGGAGGCAGTGCAGAGTTTGGGCTAAGGGCCGGCAAAATCCGTTTGCTAATTCTCTATATGCATATAGAGAATTAGCCTAATGCAGGCAGCTCTCTCGTTAGACCCTGGCGCCTTGCGCGCCCGCTCCGAGCGCTTCGAGCGGGCTTCGCCAAATGACGTCCTGCAGTGGGCCTGGCGAGAATTTGGGCTCCGGGCCGCCATTGGAACCAGTTTTCAGGGAGCTGGATTGGTAATTATTCATCACGCGGTGACCGCAGGTTTGCCGCTACCCGTTTTCACCATCGATACCGACCTGCTATTCCCCGAAACGATGGAGCTTAAAACCCGACTCGAGGGCTTCTTCGGAATCCAGATCGAGGCGTTGGTTCCGGAACTTTCTCTGTCGCAACAGGAGGCAGAGTTGGGACCGAGGTTGTGGGAGCGGAAGCCGGATCTCTGTTGCACCCTTCGCAAAGTCGTTCCTCTACAGAAAAAACTTGGGGAGCTCGAAGCATGGATTGCCGGGGTGCGCCGCGATCAATCAAGTGGCCGGTCGCGAACGCAAATCCTCGAGCTCTATGAATTTGACCGAATTCGCGAAAAACAGATTTTGAAAATCAATCCCCTGGCCGTTTGGTCTCGGGATGACGTATGGCAGTACATTCGCAAGCATGGCATCCCGTACAACCCGCTCCATGACCGCGGATTTCGCAGCATCGGATGCAAACCCTGCACGAGAGCGGTCGTGTCCGGGCAGGATGAACGCGCCGGCCGATGGATCGGTTTCGAAAAAATCGAGTGCGGCATTCATACCTTCATGGGAGAGAACATTTAAAGATTCGGGCTCGTTGGAGAGCGCCGCGTCGCCGGGGCCGGGGCGGCACCGGAGTGCTGCCCGGCATTGCCGATGGTCCAGCAGCCGAATCTCAGGCAGAATGGAAGTCTAGGAATGCGATCACACTATCCTCATCTTGACGCACTGGAGAATCAGAGCATCTACATCTTGCGCGAGGCGTACCGAAAATTTAAGCGACTTGCCATGCTCTGGAGCATTGGGAAGGATTCGTCAGTAATGCTCTGGCTGTTGCGCAAAGCGTTTTTCGGATACGTTCCAATTCCCTGTGTCCATGTGGATACCAGCTATAAAATTCCGGAGATGATTGCCTTCCGGGATAAATTGGCGAAGGACTGGGGACTCGATCTGGTGCTTGGCCGAAATCAATCGGCCCTTAGTCAGGGACTAACCTTTCCAAATGGACGGATTACGCGGGTGGAGTGTTGTGGCCTTCTCAAGAAAGATGCGCTCCAGGCGATCATTGAGGAAAAGGACTACCAGGCCGTGATTGTAGGTATTCGAAGAGATGAAGAGGGAACTCGGGCGAAAGAGAGGTACTTTTCGCCGCGGGATCGAAATTTTGAGTGGAACTTTAGAGACCAGCCGCCGGAACTGTGGGATCAGTTTAAGACCGATTTTGATCCGGGGACGCACATTCGGATTCATCCACTGCTCCACTGGACCGAGTTGAATGTTTGGGAATATATAGATCGCGAACAGATCCCGGTCGTCGACCTCTACTTTTCCAGAAACGGGATGCGTTACCGGAGCCTCGGCTGCGCTCCGTGCACCAGACCGGTCCGATCAGAGGCAGGTTCCGTTCCGGCGATCATCGAGGAACTGCGTTCCACGAAGATTTCTGAGCGGAGCACGCGTGCTCAGGATCAGGAATCCGAGGACGCCTTTGAGCGTTTGCGGGCGAGTGGCTACATGTGAGCCTGCATCGCTCACAAATCTCTAAGAGATTTGTGAGCGATGCAGGCTAGATGCTTTGTCCCGAGGGACAAAGCCAGCCCAAGTTGGTCACGCCGATTTGGTAGTTATTTGCCCGGGAATATCGCCATTACATGATACCGAACCCCCAACGCCAAACGCCAAACTCCGAACGCCAAACGCCGAACGCGCCAGTTCTGCATCGCGGGGACGCGCTGCGTGTAGTTATCGTCGGGCATGTGGATCACGGCAAGTCGACGCTGGTCGGGCGGCTTCTGCATGATACAGGCTCTCTACCTGAGGGGAAGTTCGAACAGATTCAAGCGGTCTGCCGCCGGCGTGGCATGCCGTTTGAGTGGGCTTTCTTGATGGACGCGCTGCAGGCCGAGCGCGATCAAAACGTGACGATCGATGTTTCTCAAATATGGTTTTACTCCGCGCTTCGATCTTATGTGATCATTGATGCGCCGGGGCACAAAGAATTTCTCAAGAACATGATCACGGGGGCCGCGACGGCGGATGCCGCACTTTTGCTGATTGCCGCAAATGAAGGGATCCAGGAGCAGAGCAGGCGACACGCCTACCTGTTGAGCATGCTGGGCGTGGACCGGGTGATTGTTCTCGTGAACAAAATGGATCTTGTGAGTTACAATGAGTCCGTCTTCGCTGCAATTGAGGGCGAATATCGGGAGTTTCTGGCGAAGCTCGGGGTTCGTCCGCAAACCTTCATTCCGATTTCTGCCAAAGATGGGATCAACCTGACGGTAACCGCGGATGGTATGACGCGCTGGTACCGTGGAAAGACGCTCCTTCAGGCTTTGGACAGCCTAAGTGCTCCAAGTCCGGTCGCAGATAAGCCGCTGCGATTCGCTGTGCAAGACGTGTATCGGTTCGATCAACGCCGCATCCTTGCCGGTCGCGTTGAATCGGGAACTGTGAATGTCGGGGATCGACTTGTATTTGCTCCAAATAACAAAGAATCAACCGTCGCCTCTATCGAGCGCTGGAATGCCCCGGCGCAAACCCGGGCCGAAGCGGGTGAATCGATCGGGATAACGTTGACGGAGCAGATATTTGTCGAGCGCGGTCATGTCGCCTCCCATGAGGGCGCGACCCCCATTGAGACCAATCGATTTAAAGCGCGAATCTTTTGGATGGGCGAAAAACCTCTGACTCTGGGTAAGCGTTACAAGGTGAAGCTCCTGACCCAGGAGGTTGAGTGCCAACTCGCTTCAATCGATCGGCTTATCGACGCGACCACGCTTGAAGCTATCTCAAGTATCCGCCGATCGGTAGCGAAGAACGAAGTGGCGGAGGTAACGATTCACGCGCGGGCATCGGTGGTGATGGACAACTACGACCGGGTTTCGGCGACTGGCCGGTTTGTCTTGGTAGAGGACCGGGATGTCTGCGGCGGAGGCATCATTTTTGGCGGACTCTACCTCGATCGAGCAAGAGTCCGGAGTACCAACATCTCTTGGTCTGAAAGCGCTATAACACCCCGAATTCGCGTCGAGCGCAACGGGCATCGCGGAATTGTGATCTGGTTCACCGGATTGCCCGGAGCCGGAAAATCGACCTTAGCGCATGGGTTGGAACGCGAACTATTCGATCGCCAAATGCAGGTTTATGTTTTGGACGGGGACAATATTCGGCACGGTTTGAATGCAAATCTTGGTTTCGACCCCGATGATCGTGTTGAGAACATCCGGCGGGTAGCCGAGGTGGCAAAGCTCATGGCCGACGCAGGCCTGGTGGTCATCACCGCATTCATTTCGCCTTATCGTATCGACCGTCTTCGGGCTCGGGAGATCATCCTGAGCGGGGGTGTAGACTTCGTCGAGGTCTATGTGGCTGCGCCTCTGAATGTCTGCGAGCAAAGAGATCCAAAGAAGCTTTACAAAAAAGCGCGCGCGGGTGAGATAAAGAATTTCACCGGGATCGATGCACCGTACCAGGAGCCCGAAAATCCCGAGATCACGATCCGAACCGATTCTGAGCCTGTGGAACAGAGTGTGCATCGGCTGCTGGAATTCTTGATCCCGAGAGTACAACTGGATGTTGTAGAGTACGAAATCTAGCCAAACTGGGGAAGCGCTGGCAGCTACCCGCAGTCCCGGTCGTAAGGCACAGCTTATGATTGGGAAGATCCTTTTTGCGTTCTCTGGTTTACTCAGCTTCGCCGGTTCGGGGTCCGGTCAGCCGCTGTTGCCAATAAAACCGTTGCCAGTCGGCCTGACCTGGTCGAGAAAGCCGCAACTCGCTCTCTATAGTCTCGCTTGGTCCCCGGATAGCAGACTGCTGGCTGCGGCCGGGCGCGATACGGTATCCCTGTATGGAACGCCCGACTTCGTTGAGCGGGGCTCGCTGCCGGGCGATCAGGGCGAGATTTGGGGACTCGCCTGGTCGCCGAGTGGAGAGTTTTTGGCCGCCGGCGGGCAGGACGGAACGATTCGTTTATGGAATGATGCGCGGCTAGTGAAAAGACTTGTCCAGGGGGCCTGGATCTTCGACCTGGGCTGGAATCCGGACGGATCTTCGCTGGTCGCGGTAGACGATTCCGGGTTAGCAAAACAGTGGGATGTCGCTGGCGGATTTGTCCGTGCGGCTATCCAACTGGACGGTGACGGGCTGGGGGTTTCCTGGTCACCGAAGGGAAAAGCGTTTGCGGTGAGCACCGGGCGAGATGGAAGCCAGGTTTCTCTCTTTGACGCGGCCAACGCGACTCTGCGCTGGCGTCACCAAGAGGTGCCGAGGGGGTATCAGCCGCCTTTTGGGTACGGAAGGGATGAGGTAAACGGTGTGAGTTTTTCGCCAAACACGAAATGGATTGCGAGCACGCAACAGGACGGACGTCTAGTCATTCGGGCCGCGGACTCGGGTCGACGAGTGCTTGCCGCTCAACTCCACGAACCCGGTGCGGGAGGAGCGCGGCGCGTTGCCTGGTCTCCAAGATCGGACTGGGTGGCGACTTGCGGCGAGGACGGGCGCGTCAATCTTATCCGGTTCTCGCAGCCGGAGAGCCGCATTCAATTGATTCAGAGTTCAAAAGCAGTTTGGTCGGTGGCGTTTTCGCCCAACGGAAAGTGGATTGCTGCGGCCGGCGACGAGGGTCGAGTCTGGGTGTGGAACGTTCCATCTGAGAAGCGGTGATCGGGAATCAGTGGTCAGTGGCCAGTAGTCAGTGGTCAGTAGTCAGTAAAACGGTAAAACGGTAAATGTGGTGAAGTTGTGAACCGGCCGTTTCACCATTTTACGGACTACTGCTTACTGATCACTGCTTACTGATCACTGCTCCGGCTCTCCGGCTGCTCCAGCCACTCGCAAAAGTCTTTGTACACGGCATCGCTGATCTCAGTCAGGCGGAACTGAATCGCGTCGAGGTATTGGTGCAAGCCGAACTGGAGAATCTCGGCGATCGTGACAAACGACAAATCGGCAAGCAGCTTGCCCGATAGCCGTTCGGCCTCCACGCGGTAGAGAAAATCGCCTCGCTCCACGCCGGTGATGCAATGAAGTGAGCCGTCAAGCGAGTCGACGCAGAAACGAATCGAACGCGGGAAGGTCTGGTGCTTGATCAGGAACTCAGCGACCTTCCAGGGAGCAACCTCCCCCTGGTAATGTTTGCGGTAGGGCTCCACGGCGCTGCAGGATTTGAGGAGCGCCATCCACTGAATCGTATCGACATTCCCCCCGACCTGCTCGCCCTTGGGCAACAGAATGTGATATTTGATATCAAGAATGCGGGAGGTTCGGTCGGCACGCTCAAGAAATTTCCCGAGTTGGATGAACTCCCAGCCCTCGTCGTGTGCCATGGTCGCGTCCGCGATACCTTGGAACAGTTGGCACCCTTCAAGGACCCACTTAAAAAATTCATAGCTGCTGGAGCTGAAAATCTTCAGCGCTTCGCCCGAGCGGAACACCAGAAACATCCGGTTCAACTGTTCCCACATCTCGGTAGAAATCTGTTCACGTACGGTGCGAGCGTTTTCTCTGGCGAAACAGAAACACGAAAAGACCGAATTCGGATTCTTGCGCTCGAACGTGACGAATTTAACGACCGCGTCGCCGGTCAGCCTGGGATGGAGCGTCTGAAAGAGCTTCGTATCTTCCAGTGAAAAGATGATTGATTCCCAGTGCTGCTGATTCCTCAGGTTATGAAGCATCTGGGCATCGAGCATCAGCTGGAGATTAACATCCAGCATCCGGGCGTTGTTTTCTGCGCGCTCGACGTAGCGGCTCAGCCAGAAAAGTGCGTCAGCGACTCGTGATAGCATCAAAGTTCAAGTTTTCAGAGTTAGCGTTCTTGGGTTTGGCGTTTTGGGTTTAGCGTTTTGAGTTTTGAGTTGGGCAGCGGAAACCCAAAACCCAAAACCCAAAACCGAAAACTCAAAACCCAAAACCGTCTACTCACTCAGTACCCAGGTGTCCTTGCTACCGCCGCCCTGTGACGAATTTACGACGAGTGATCCCCGGCGCAGGGCGACGCGAGTTAGCCCGCCAGGAATGATCGTTATCTTTTCTCCGTAAAGGATGTACGGCCGCAGATCAATGTGGCGGCCTTCGAATCGACCATCAGAGAAGGAAGGCGAACGTGAAAGTTGCACAACCGGTTGAGCAACATAGTTACGCGGGTTTTTCTCAATGGCGGCTCGGAAGAGCTCGCGCTCCTTTTCGCTCGCCTGCGGACCCATCAACATCCCGTAGCCGCCGCTCTCGTTTGCGGACTTGACCACAAGTTTATCCAGGTTCTCAAATATATATTGGCGATCCTTCTCAAAGAATGAGAGGTAAGTTTCGACATTCGGAAGAATCGGATCCTCGTCGAGATAATACCGGATCATCTTGGGGACGAAATAGTAGGTGACTTTATCATCGGCCACGCCGGTACCGATCGTGTTGGCCAGGCTAATATGGCCTCGGCGATACGCATCTACGATACCGGGAACTCCCAAGAGTGAATCTTTGCGAAACACCAGAGGATCCAGAAAGTCGTCGTCGATCCGGCGGTAAACGACATCGACCCGCCGGAGTCCCTTGGTCGTTTTCATCTGGACGACCCCGTCCTGCACCACCAGATCGGCACCCACAACGATCTCGATGCCCATGGTCTTTGCTAGAAACGAGTGCTCAAAATAAGCCGAGTTATAAATGCCCGGAGTGAGAAGAACGACGGTCGGCTCGGGATTGGCACGCGGCGCGATGAAGCGTAGGAGGCTAAGTAATTCCTGGCAATAGGTGTCGACCGGTTGAACCGAGTAACGCGAAAACAAATTCGGGAATACTCGCTTCATGGCCGCACGGTTTTCCAGCAGATAAGAAACGCCGGAGGGACAGCGGCCGTTGTCTTCGAGAACAAGATAGTTACCGTCTCGATCCCGGATCAGATCGGTACCGCAGATGTGGATGTAGATATCCTTTGGGACATTGAATCCCATAAATTCGGGGCGAAAATGTACGGCGCTTTGAATGATCTCGATCGGAACGACGCCATCCTTCACAATTTTTTGATCGTGATAAATGTCGTGTAGGAACAAATTCAGCGCGGTGATCCGTTGTGAAAGGCCGTTCTTGATATGTTCCCACTCCTGGCGGGGAATAATGCGCGGAAGAAGATCAAACGGGAAGATCCGTTCCGTTCCCTCGTCGGCATTGTAGACGGTAAAGGTGATACCCTGAGTCAGAAAAGCTTTGTCAGCAACGGCTCGCCTCCGCTCGAACTCCTCAAGGCTCAGTCCGCTGTACCGATCGAACAATCTCTGATAATGCGGCCGAATCTGACTTGGCCCCTGAAACATCTCGTCGAAAAACGAACCCGGCTCATATCCCACGAACAGCTTGCCCATAAATTTGGCAAACTAATGGGGATTGAGAGTACCGAAAAGGAAAATTTCCCTGCCGCGAAGACTTTGCTGGCAGCCGAGATAGGAGTATTTTCCCGTCAATGACATCTTTAAGTTTTCTGCTTTTTTTCGGGGTTTTAGGGCTCTCTCTCTGGGCCTCATGGAGAGTCAAGGCGACATACGCCAAGTATAGTGAGGTTCCGGCCTCCTCGGGGATGGCCGGCGCCGAGGTCGCAGCACGAATTCTTGCAGCTTCCGGGATTAACGACGTCCAGATTTACGAGGGTAACCAGCCAATGGGCGATCACTATGATCCGCTAAACAAGCGGCTGGTTCTTTCGTCGCAGAACTTCCGGGGCACCTCGACAGCGGCGGTCGGCGTCGCCGCGCACGAGTGCGGGCACGCGGTACAACACAAGCTGGCCTATGCACCGCTTAACTGGCGCATGGCCGCGGTCGGTATGACGACGTTTGCCAGCCAAATCGTGTTCTGGCTGCCCTTGGTCGGTATATTTACCGGAATCCTGTCGAGGTACACTGGGCTGATGGTAATGGCAGTTGCCTGGGGCGTGATCATGCTTTTCAATCTGATCACCCTGCCGGTTGAATTCGATGCGTCAGCTCGGGCGAAGAGAATCTTGGGGGAGATGGGATTTATCCGTGGTAGTGGCGAAGCGACTGCGGTCAATAAGGTTCTGGATGCCGCGGCGTTGACCTACGTCGCTGCCTTTGTGATGTCTCTGACTTATCTGCTGTTCTATTTGCTGCCGTTGTTAGGCGGTCGGCGCGACTAGGTTGGCTGGCTGGTGCAAGGTCGCGGAAGTGAGTTTGCCCAAGCTTGATTCTGCTGAAACTTGGGGTTCGACCTTGATGGCTGAAAAACGGCCCTCACCGGGAATGCGGCTCTCCGCCTTGGCGGAGAGCCCTGCCGATTTTGCCACCGATATGTCACTGGTAGGGCGAATCCGCCTCGGCGGATGAGCCGCCGCAGTTCTTC
>JBAUZZ010000428.1:0-2885 GCA_049585495.1 Chthoniobacterales bacterium
GGCCCCGTTGCTTCATTCCTGGCCACGATCAAACCATTCGCGAATCCTGCATCCCTGAGCACACAAGCAACAGCCTTCGCCATGCCACCGCTGCCCAGAAGGGCAAAACCAGCACTGGACAGGATTCCACTCGATCGAATGAGCTTAGAAACCGCCGTATAATCGGTGTTGCATGACTTTAGATACCCATCGGTATTGACGATGGTGTTTACGGACATGATCCCCTTCGCGGAGGCGTCCAATTCATCCAAGTATTCGATACATGCTTCCCTGAATGGCATCGAAATGGCGCATCCGCGGATTCCAAGTGCGCGGATTCCACCAATTGCCGAGCCGATATCGCGAGTGGTAAATGCCTTATAAATAAAATTCAGGCCCAGCTCACGGTACAAGAAGTTATGGAATCGGGTTCCAAAATTTCCCGGACGCGCCGCGAGCGACATGCAAAGCTGCGTGTCCTTGTTTATATGCAATTCCATAGCCTGGTTCAGTAGCGCCAGTTTCTACCTGGTGAAAACGTAACTGTAGTGACCTGAGAAAATCCGCTTTTTCAACGAGCGCTCCCCTGCTCCATCCTCCCCTTGCCCACTCCGCACCGGCACAAAACTTTGCCAGCTTTAGAGAACCTCTTGTATCAAAAGTAAACGGCCCGAAAAAAAGCGAGTTGCTCACAGGTTTCTCCGACGAGCTTGACGGTTCCCTGCCCATTCTCGAAACCTGTCTCTGCGTCCGCTTCGTCCTTTCAGGTGAACAACTCGCGGGATGAAAAATCGCCCATCCCTACGAAAGCTCCCGGTCGTCATTTTCCCACTAAACGTATTTCGGGGTTGCGTCCACGTCGGCACTAGAAACCGGGACGGTTCGCCCACCTTGTAGGTGCGGCTTCCTGAGCGCTTTTCTTCCGTTGGTTGGAACTTGGCAGAACCGTCCTTGCGGTTGGGGCTCGTAAATTTGCGGTATCCCTGGCGTGGTCCTAGCTATTCTCCATCGTTACCGATGGCTTCAACCGGGCAACCCTCCATTGCCTCCTTGCAAAGCGCCTCTTCCTCCGGGGTCTCCGGCTGTTTCAACACGTAGGTGTGACCACCATCGTCGTCGCGCGTAAAATTAGCAGACGCGGTCTCGCGACAAAGGTCGCAATCAATGCATTGGTCATCCACGTAAAAGCGCCCAGCCACATTCTGCGGATACCTGTTTGCAACGTCAGCCATATCTACTCTCTTAGCTCCTCCAATTCCATTTTTCCCAGGGGCAGTCTTCCTGCAAACTCCCGGAGGGCCATTGCGTGTTCACGGAGCCATTGCCCCGAGTTCAACTCTCCACTTCCTCTGTGACCTGCATCTTGCTGAACCGCTCGGGCCCATCACTCCGGTCTGACACCCTTGATCACAACAACCTGTAGCAAGATTCCCAGTCGCTTCCGGTGAAAATCTTCAACTGGGGAGAATGGGCCTCCTTAATGTAAATACCAACGGCACTCTGGACCTCGCCGCTGTGATCAGGTCGTTCAATCCACCGGTTCATCTTTCGGGCACTACGCGCTATCATGTGTTACATTCATTATTGGTATGGCAGTTTATAAGAACAACGCTTTTTCTCGCCGCCTACCCGACACAGTCACCGAAGAACTTGTGTTTGTCTTATCTCAAAAGAGGTCATACGAGTTCAAACAACTCTTCGAGGTTGTGCATGATAATCTCCGACGAAGAAATGCTGCAAACGGAGGCGAGGAAATGTTGCGATTACGCGCTTATGAGAAACTCCAAAATCTGGTATTTAGCGGCGCAGTGAAGAAAAACGGAAAGATTTATACGGGTAATTCTGCCGCTTTGGCCGCGATGGCTGCGAAGGCTCCTCACTCCACCGTAATCACGTCTAACCCTTAAAGTTTCCGGCCTGGGGGTGGAACTGGCGTTTCACCAGTTCGCCGTTTTAGGACGCGAGACTGACTATCTCATTAGTTACCGCCAATACTGACGTCAGGCCCTTAGTCAAGATGCGCTGTCAGGACGGCTCTGGTGCAAAGATTCAAGGAGATTCAGATTTCTTGTGAGTTGCTGATTACGTATATTAATTTGTCATATATAATGCTTCGGCGCAGGCATCTTCGAGCGTTACGCCACGGCTCAGCGCTGTGCGGATAACGAAAGCCTCTGGCTCCAAGCGCTTATAGAGCATGTTGTTGTGGCGATGGACGGCCAGGTAACCTTCTCGTGTTTTGGCGGGCGGATCCGTTTCGCGGTTTCTAAGGTCGCGCAGGGTGGAGAAATCGGATGGGTAGCACGATAGATAGTCCGTGGCGAGCTTCATGAATCTCCGCCGCGACGATCGCGCGCAGACCCGTGTAATCGTCCCAGAGGGATCCCCGCTATCGGCGTGGACGTGACGAGGATCGTGTGGGCCGATCTTCTTTAGGGCGAGCCTCGCTGACTTTAAGCGACCGTCCGCCGAACTCTTTGCCATCCAAGCTTTTGATGGCTGCGCGGCCTTCCGGTTCAGTGCTAATCGTCACGAATGCGAAACCTCGTGGCTGGCCTGTTTCTCGATCGGTTACGACCTTAATCTCTGTGACAGCTCCCAAATTGTTCGAAGATATGCTGAAGGTCAGCTTCAGTGATGGTGAACGAAATATTTCCAACGTAGAGTTTCACGGTGTGATGGGGTTATAAGCCATTGCCAGGTGCAGAGCCGTTCCCGTGAACCGGGTTTCAAATCACCATTGAGGAAGGCCTCACCTGACGATCTGCCGCGCTTCGAACTTGAGCAAACCAGATCCCAAGATCAACCCTGGCGTCGATAAAGCAAGGAAGCCTGCCTTGCGAAGACGACCTCCAGCGGGACCAACGATCTCTACAAGGCTTTTTGATGACCCACGCGCGGCAGCC
>JBAUZZ010000429.1:0-5131 GCA_049585495.1 Chthoniobacterales bacterium
AATCAACAGGGTTGGTCGAGCGCTCGACCAGGGCCGCATAGCGACTCTTTTTCCAGCTGGCGCAAGGAATTTATAATTCGATCGGGTAATGGCGTTTCGCGGGGTATGAGGTCACAATGAGCCATTAGAAGCAGAGGCCAAATTGACCCGTTGACCGCAATGGCGCTGCTGTTTTTGACAGTTGCCTTGCCTGCTGGCCAGGCAACTGGCCAACAAGCGCAACGCCCGCTCAAAGAGCAATTGGTAGGAACTTGGCTGCTCGTCTCAAACTAAAACGAACGTCCAGATGGCACCAAATTCGAACCACTAGGGGGCAATCCGATCGGAATGCTAATTTTCGACGAAAATGGCCGCATGTCTTCACAGCTGATGCGCTCTGGCCTTCCCAAGTTCGCATCTAACAACCGTCAGGAAGGAACCCAGGAAGAAAACAAAGCGATTGTACAGGGTGTGCTCTGCTACTTTGGAACCTATTCGGTCGACGCAGCAGATCACACGCTCAACTTTCATATTGAGAGTAGTTCGTTCCCAAATTGGAACGGAACTGATCAAAGGCGATCTTTCACAATCACCGGGGACAAGCTGACGTACACCAGCCCCGGCGCAAGCGGGGGGACCGCTCATGTCGTATGGAAACGAGCCAAGTAGGCGGAGTCTAGGAATGAAACTACGGGTCATTTCGGGCGGCTTCATCCCTTGACGAGGCTAGGAGCGAGACGATCGACTCCAGCAAAAGTCCGAACGCGGAAGTCCAGCGGCTGACTTCGTCTCGCACGCTGTCAACTGCGTGGTGGCGCGAAACTTCTCACGCGTCTCCGAGCGACATGACTCGGCGGACGGTCCACTGTAGTCAGAGGGGCATGGGCCATTGGCAAAATGGAGTCGGCGAATGCTTCGACAGAGGTCTTCTTTTGGCGGCTCCATTGTAGCGCTGCGCCGGCGATGGCCCATGTAACCATGGTCGCCCTGAGCTCCGGATTTTCGACGCCGCGGGCTCGGAGCGCCGGCAAGAGTGTCTCGCACATTACGGCTTTCATTTGCGATTCCACCAACGGCTCGAATTGTCGCTGATGCTTCTGGCAACCGGACGATACCTCGGCCAGAAAATCGCAAGCGGCTAAGATGAGCTGTCTCAAGGCTGCCTCGCATCCCCCAGTGCTCTGTTTCATCCGGGTGGCGATCAACGCGCTAATTCTTTCGCCCATCATCGCTTCAAGGAGCGCAAACTTGTCGGTGAAGTGATCATAAAAAGTGGCGCGGTTCAGGGTCGAACGCTCGGCGATGTCCTGCACGCTGATTGAGTCGAAAGACTTCTCGGCCACAAGACTCTGAACGGCCTGGAAAAGCATCTGCCGCGTACGACGGATCCGGGGGTCAATTTTGACGGGTTCGGCGCTCATAGAAGGAAGATAGCATTTGACGGGTATACGTCTAATGCTGTATTACCGACATATGTTGTTTTACTGCTGATGTCGATTAAGCTTAACCAAAGAGAAAATAGATCATGAGCACCGCTAAAAACCTCACCAAAGAACCTCCTCGTAGTCCCCGTAGGCGTCTAGGTGGCTACGTCATCTTGGCTCGCATGGCCGATAAGGGTCGGGCGACCCTTGCCGGCACTGTAGGTGAATACCACTTTGCCTGTCCGCTCGATCAGATGCTCTTCGACCTCAAAGGCGTGCAGGTTGGTGACGTAGAGAAGCTCCTCGCGTCCGGTGCCAGCGACGAGCAGATCGTGATCTGGTTCAACGAGCAGGGAACCCAAAAGACCGCTGAGGACATCAAGGGATGGTCTGACGGAGTGGAAGCGTTTCGCCCGTTTGACGACCCTGAGAGGAAGGATTGGTTTGCCGGCGAATGCGCCAGGCTCGGCCTCACGCCCGAAACTTCCACGCTTTTCGATTACTTAGATGCCGACGATGCGGTCAGCTTCAAGAAATAGCCCGACGGGGCCGTCACTCCCGCCGCCTCGCCCGCATTCGCTACGCGACAACGTTGCGGGCGGGCGTAGCGACTGCGGGCTGGACCTTCAGTGCACGCCGCTCTTTTTTATTTTTAACCCAGGGCTGGCGCCTGGCTTCTATTGTCTCGCGCCTCCGGCGCTAAGGAACCGGCATTTGCCGGAAAATCGTCGCGCCCCAAGGTGCTTTTTTGGGAATAAATCTGCCGTTTTTCGGTCGACAAGGTTGGAGCGATTTTGAGACCGCCTAATTCGTTCAGCTAGGATCGGCGGGGCCTGTTTGAGTTCCGAGGTTTTAGAGCTCATCAAAGAAAAAGAATACCGAAATGAGATTCCATCAATTAGCAGATTCCTCGATTGCGGCAACTCATAGGCCCCTCTCGCGTAACCGGCTGCATGATTCCCCGCAGCGGAAGCTCTATCTCAGTGCGTGTGTAATCTTTATTGGGACAGTCGCTGCGATGGGCTCCGGCAGCGGAGGTGGGGGAGGCGGCGGCGGCGGCGGCGGTGGTGGCGGTGGCTCGGTTGAGAGGAACCCACTGCGACAGGAAGTTGGCGCCCCAGCTTTCACAGTTTATAATCAAGGCGTCGCTCTCATGCACGCCAAGAATTGGGCTGCCGCCCAGATTAAGTTCGAACAAGCAATCCGTGATAATCCGAACTTTGCTGAGGCGCATAATAACCTCGGATTTACCCTTCGTCAGCAAGGCCCACAAAACTATTCGAAAGCCCTTGAGCATTACAACAAAGCTATTCAACTCAAACCGAGTATGGCCGAGACCTATGAGTATCGGGGAGTGCTCTTTGCAAAAATGGGTAGGAAAGCCAACGCAGAAAAGGACCTGGCTACTCTCAAGAGATTGAACCCGAAGCTCGCTAGTGAGCTTGAGGAGTTTCTCAAGACGGGCAAGGAAGAAGATGAGTATGCCGCCACCTCGCCCAAGCGGAATAGCTAGTGCCGCCTTCAGCCTGAGCCCGGTTGTATTCCTGTCACAATTTCGCGCTCGATACCAAGCGGCGCGGCGGGCTTGCCGGACAGAAGGGCTGTGAGCTCTCGGGTGACTTTGCGGTCATAAACCACAAACACTCCTTTTCGGGCAAGCACAGCGATTGCGGTCATCTCCCCCTGACAAGGCGTAGCAAAGGGGCGAGACGGGCTGCAACTGAAGCCGGCATCGCTCTGGTCCAGTCTTCGGCTTTCAAGCTCTTCGGTGTCGATATCATGACGTCTACGATTTAACTGCAAAAACGTGCCTCAAAATGCTTAAGTCTACGATGCCTACAACGGACAAAGAGGACCGCTGTTCTTCCCGAACGAATGAGGATCCGGAAATAGCGAACGCTCACAATGGCTCTCAAAAAAAATACCAGGCAGCACGTCATAAGCAGAACGAGATACTCTCCAGTACGCCACACGATGAAACTTGAGACACTGACTGCTGACCGCCGGAATCCCGCTCTAACGGGCAAGTGCGCGATGGGCGTTATGATGAAAACGCCTCGAAACGGCTTTTCGAAAACCCGCCTTTCTCCGCCGTTGTCGCTAGAAGAAGCAGCAGGTATCAGCCGTTGCTTCCTAAAAGATACAAGCGCGGCGATCGAAGCCTTAAGCCAGGAAGATCCCTTCGTGGTGGGGGTCGCGATTTACACGCCGGTCGGGTCCGAGGCTGCTCTTGGGGAGCTTTTGCCGCCAGGATTCAAAATGATGGCGCAGCGAGAAGTCGGTTTTGGCACCCGCCTGTTGGGTGCAGCCGAAGATCTATTTTCTGTCGGATTTTCCGCAGTCTGCCTGATAGGCTCTGACAGTCCCACGCTTCCGTTTCATTGCTTGCGCGACGTGTCAATTTTTCTCAAAGGACCTAAAGATCAAATGGTGATCGGCCCATGCTGGGATGGAGGGTACTACCTGTTAGGGCTGCGACACGCGCACAAAAGGCTTTTTGAAGACATCACCTGGAACACTGACCGGGTTTACTGCGAGACCGTCGAAAGATCGAAGGAGATCAACCTGCCGGCCATCACGCTGCCTGCCTGGTACGACGTGGATGATCAACTCTCGTTGAACCGCCTGTTATCTGAGCTCTTCCCAGAACGCGCAAATGAGGCGGTACCAGAAGGTTCGCCCTCTCGATACACGAAAGAATTCCTCCGGCAGATTTTGCTAGAAGAAGGTACCGGCCGAATCTGGCCTCGGGCGTCCGCCTCGGTACGAACTGTATGAGCGAAGAGTTGATCTCTTGCCATCGACCCATCCAGCATTCGACTGAGAAGCAATCGCTTGGGGTACTTATCGGGCTCGGGGCTCTCCTGTTGATTATCGAGCTGTATATTTTTGGGGCGCATCGTCACAACCGCTTCTATCCGGTAGTCATCTTGCTGTCGATTTCCGGGATTCCTTTTGCTTTTGCAGTCTGGTGGACGTTCCAGCGCAAGGAATTTCCAGCAAACACTCTTTTGATCATTGTGATTGGTGGAGCGCTGTTTCGATCGATCCTTGTGCCACTCGATCCTCCCCGGCTCTCAACCGATATTTATCGCTACATCTGGGATGGACGGCTCCAGGGAGCCGGTATCAATCCGTATCTCTATGTTCCGGTTGATCCCCGACTCGCCGGACTGCGCGACCATGCGATTTATCCAAATATTAACCGCAGAGAATATGCGCACACGATCTACCCACCCGTAGCGCAAATTTTCTTTTCCATTGTGGTGCGGGTGACGCAGAGCATTCCTGGATTCAAAGGCGTACTCGTTCTGTTAGATCTCGTGACGATGGGATTGGTGGCGGCCACTCTGAGAGCGATCGGTCAGCCGGCGGAACGAGTGATCGTCTATGCCTGGCATCCGCTACCAATCTTCGAATTTAGTGGGGCGGGGCATATCGATGCGCTCATGATCTGCTTCATAGCCCTTACGCTGTTTGCACGCGCGCATCAGAAATTTGGGATCGCCGGGTTCGCCCTTGGCGCAGCGACCTTAGTCAAATTCTTTCCTGTCATTCTGCTACCGGCGATCTACAAGAGATGGGACAAGAAATTGCCAATCGCTTTTGCGGTCACAATCGTCGTTTGTTATCTTCCTTATGTGCTCGGTGCAGGACGCCGTGTTCTCGGATTCCTGCCACAATACGCCAAAGAAGAAGGGCTACAGAGCGGGGTGGGTTACTATCTG
>JBAUZZ010000430.1:0-2715 GCA_049585495.1 Chthoniobacterales bacterium
CCTCAAGAGCCAGCCGGCCGTTCTCTGAGAGTTTACCGGGCTCGGCTAGTGCCCAAATTAAAACGTGGGTATCTAGCAGAACCTTCATTATTTTGCCTCGAAGGATTCCAGGACCGTATCCGGTAGAGTTGCGTCGAAGTCCGGCCGGGCCGTAATCTTCCCCTGCAGGATGCCGAGCTGCCTTTTCCTAGGGGCGGCCTTCAACGGAACAAGTTTGGCTACCGGTTTTCCTGCTTTGGCTATGATTACCTCCTCACCCGCCGCAACCTCCTCGACAATGCGAGAAAGCTGAGTCTTTGCTTGGTGTATGTTAACGGTTTTCTTGGTTGAACTAGACTAAACTTAGTCTATCCCTTGGCACCTCGCAAATTCACTTTTCCAGAAGGGATCGCTCTAAATGAATCCCGCACTTTAGCTCAATGTCCTATTCCGCGCCCGCGGCACGCATCCCCGCCGACAAAAACCGCCTTTTAACTCAAGTTGGGCAATGAGGCGTCATAACGGCCTTTATGACGCCTCTCCTGCATGCGTTTAATGATTCCTTTTTTTAATGGTCCCTGGTATTTTACGTACCTCAAATGGCGCGGAAAAGCAAAAAAGCGGGGCCGGATTTGTTGGACGAGCAAGAGCTCGCGATCGAGCGCGAGGTGAGAAGCACCCCCCTTCCCGTTGCTATCCTAGCGGCGTTTACAGGGAACGGCGGTCGCCGGTGGACCGTTGGAGAGCTAGAAAGGAAACTCTCTGCTCTGGGGTTCCAAGCATCGCGCAGAACGGTGACCCTGGCTTTGAGCGAACTTGAGACCCACCTAGCCCAGAATGATTTTTTGCCCTGGGCGCTCGTAGAACGAGGCCGTGAGTGGTTTCTCCTTCCCAAGTCAATGGTCTTGGCCGCAATCGAAAATGTGCCCGGGATGCCCGCTGGCCGGACCCTTTCCAACGATGAGAAAGCAGTTCTGTTGGTCATTATCGGGCATCGCAAAAAGGGCGGCGTTAGCAAGACCCGGTTGCTGGAGATTCTTCCCCTCCGAGAGGTAGACACGATCCTTCAGGCCCTCGCGACCGACCGCCTGATCTATAGCGATCCTGCGAAATCCTTTAGCTGCTGGCGTGCCAGGCCAAGGGCGCTTCTTGCGCTCGGCATGCGCTCCCATACCGAAATCAGTGAGCTGCGAGAACTAGAACTTTATTTTGAAAGCCGCAAAGGAGAGCAACTTGAGCACGTATTGGCTCGAGCTGGACTTAAAGAGAAAATCAGGTTGCAGCGCCAGATGGAACAAACGCGTTCCCTCCCCTCTCCGTCCGCGGAGGTTGTGCCTCAATTCTCTCAGACATCTTTGGACTGAAAGCGGCGCAGCGCGTTATATAGAGCCATTCTGGAAAGCTTCTTGCCGCCGGCGCCTGGAAAAAGAAGCGGAGATTCCGCCCACCTTTTCGATCGCCTGAATATCCGATATTGCTCTGGCCGGATAGCCCTGGACCGAATTTGTAACCATCGTCTGATCGCCCTATCAGCAACGGGTGCGGCCTTTTTTCTACCAATACACAATCCGGAACTGATATCGTGGACCTCGTCCAAGGTGACTTCCGAAACTCCCCTCCCCTTGCCAACGGTGACCCATATGCCCAGGATGGCGCAGTCGCGGATCGCAGACATTCCACTAAGAGGCTTGTACTGAAGGCGCTGCAAAAGCTCCATGGTTTTGCTTATGCGCAAATCATTCACCGAATAAACGATTCCGCGAAGAAAGGCTTCAAACCTATGCACTCGACCGAATCGTTTTTGCTTTTCTTCTCGAGGCATTGTTTCAAGAACTTTCAAGACCTGCTCCGGAGATGATTCTGTATCGTCTCCGGAGCCACAGTAAACGAGCACCCGCCTCGCGGCCCGTAGGTAAATTGCATGAGACTTCCGCGATAGAGAACCGATGCTATCACCAAATGCTTGCAGCATTCGAAGTAAATGCTCGCTGCTGTTGTTGACACAGCCAGTCTTTCAGTTGATCAGCAGCCAAGTCCATCACGAATTGGCCTAAGACGTCCAGCGGATTGCTACCTAGTGGAATCGTAAATATCTGCCGCAAGGCGAAAGTTGTAGACGAGAGTTGCCCTTCCGTTGACAGCTGTCAACAACCTCGCTATCCAAAGGCACGCATTCTATCTGTTCCCTCTCCTTCTATTTGACCAAACCCGATGAGCCGGTATGAGAAAGCCATAAATTGCCGCCGCAATTCCCGATTCTGTGAATCAATTTTCTACGCGACGAAAAAACCTTTCCCTAGAATCGATCTCTTTGGCACGACCCTCCCTTGTTGTTGACAGCTGTCAACCACGCCCTCACAACTATCACTTCACTCAAGCCTTTGCTTAATACTGCCAAGATGCCCTCCCTAACGCAGGCAGTTCGTCCAAAGGAGTCTACTATGTTCATATGAACATATCGCGCAGCCCGAGAAAAGCGACGAAGCGGGGACATTCGGCTGCTCCAACGAATTCTGCATTGTCAGCTGGTACGAAACGTAACTTTTGTGATTGACCGTTGTTACTGTTCTTTATTAATCTAACGGCATTTTACCGTAATAGCTAGCAGACCCGTTATAGACGGTCAACATCGTGACAACGGCACTAAAACAACATTCCTTAAACGGGACGCCCATTGATACCTTGATTGCATCAGATGCTACCATTTTAAGCAACCAGCTTCAGGCTCTGCGAGAG
>JBAUZZ010000431.1:0-8727 GCA_049585495.1 Chthoniobacterales bacterium
GTATTCGACATCAGGCTAATGGAGGAGCACCGATCGATAGCGCAGGCTGCCATCGAACAATACGGTGGCCGTTATCTCGTTCGCGATGGCGCATTCGAAACAGTCGAAGGCGACTCCGAGCCGCTAAACATCGTGATTGTTGAATTTTCAACGATGGAGAAGGTGCGGGAGTGGTATCACTCGCCCGAGTACGGCAAGGCGCTCGCCGTTGGCCAGAAAGCATTTAAAAGAAGGCTCATCTTTGTCGAAGGCGTCCAGGGAGAGATTCGGTAGGATGCTATGAGTGACGCCCAAGTGTTATTCGCTATCTTCGATTGCTCCCCTGATGCGAAGCTTGTCTTCCTCCACGACAGCGAGTTGTCCCTGAAGATCAATCTCACTGAGTTTGTGCAGCCATTTTGCAAGAATTGATCGAATTCTTGCTTCGGTTGGCGGTCGTGGTCGGAGCCAAATGACGCCGGGCGTCCCGGCTGGAGAAAATCGGACCAAGTTGCCAAAGTCAGAGTCCAACGTTACAAGAATGCGCTGTAGTTTGGATCGCAAACTCTCGAACTTCGCGATCTGTTTTCCCGCCTAAGCCTGCACCACGCGCATCTAGAACATCGACAGCGAGGGTACTCCTCGTCCACTGCGCCGAAAGAACGCTCAAATTTTCGTCGAATAACAGGCGCACTTAGGATTCCGCAAGCACAACCTCTTCAGTTGCGGCACGCGCAGCGTACTCCCAGACAGCCATCACATCCGCCTTGCTTAGTTGAGGATAGGCTTCCAGAAGCTGTTCCGCAGTCTCGCCAGCCGCCATCTTTTGCAACAGCACGTATACTGGGATCCGAGTTCCCTTGACACAGGGCTTACCCATCATAATCTCTGGATCTATTTTAATACGTTCTGGCAGTTTCATTTCAGCACTTTATCCGACATTGGCTAATCCGCTCAAGTTTTTGCGGTCCTCCCCGAGACCCTCGAACAATGCGCAAAATCCAAAAGTAACCAACCCTGCCATGGCCGCCTTCGATCCTGAGTAGGGCATGGATTGGTGCCGCTTCGTTTCCAGGCTTCAGCCAACGGACGCCCGCTTTGGTCGATATTGCCCTGGAATAGCAACCAGAGCAGAAGTGGGTAGAAACCCCGCGACGAAGGAGCGGAACTTCTATGGGGCAGGAGCCATCAAGGACATTCGAAACTCCTGCAGAGTCTTTACTGCTTCTTTTGCCTGATCTGGAGAGATCTCTATCGCTTGGGGGGAATCCGTATCTGCTGTTCGCCTTTTGAGCTGCGACTGCTTCTTGATCTCGACCGCAGGTTTCCAATCGCCCCGCAACGCGGAATATAGGAGATTTTTCGTACTCGGATCCATATGTGGTGAATTTAATACTAAGAACCGCCTTTGATCTCGACCGCAGGTTTCGAATCGTCCCTCAACCCGGCCAAAGGCGCTATAGCGACCATGCTTTCGTGCCTCGTGAAAGGCACGGTCAATGAGTCTCTCGCTCATCCCCGAGGGATTTTTAAAGCCGCTGTTTGCCATTCAGCTTTCGCTTTCGTCCTCACCGCATAACCACCCCAGCGATGACCCTTCGCCGTCTGAAGCAGACATCCGCCTGACCCGCAAAATCAGCGAAGCCGCTCACCTGATGCAAATCCAGATGCTCGATCACATCGTCATGGGCGCCCCGGCAAACGGACGGCCTGGTTACTTCGCATTCAAGTAAGCGGGGATGCTTCCATGAAAGCGCGTTGCAGCTTCCCCTCCCCCACCCCGCCTAAAGCCGGGGCTATTCTAGATCGACGAGATGCTTCATCTTGGATCGGAAGGCCGCTGCGAGCGCGGTCACTCTTTCACTACCACCATACCCTGCCCGCCGAAAGGCGGCCTCCGAACGCAGGTGCGGTTTTGTTGACGGCGATATGGCAGCAAGACGTCCGAAGAGCGCTGTGGCGGTGGCTCAGAGGGCCGCAAAGAGGGCGTTGAACCCCTCGACCATGGTTGGATGGGAGAGCACCGCGTCACGGAGCGGGGTCGCAGGCATTTCCGCAATCATTACTGCCTGCACGGTTCCAATCATCTCACCCGCCTCGGCAGCCAGAATGGTACATCCGAGAATCCTTTGAGTGGATTTTTCGACCGTGGCCTTCAGAAGACCATCCATTTGGCCGGTGGTCCTTGCCCGTGGCACGGTGAGCGGAGTGATCGGAACCTGGAGGACTCGGAACTCCAATCCCCGGCCCGTTGCATCCTTCTGCGTCAGGCCGATATGCGCCAGTTCAGGATCGGTGAAAAGGGTGGAAGGCACGTACCGATCGCTCCTGGAGCGGGAGCCGTTCCCGAAAACGTTGTCTCGAACAATCCGAAAATCGTCAAGGGACGCGTGGGTAAATTGAGGTCCGCCCGCTCACATCACCCATCGCCCAGACGCCTGAGACATTTGTCTCTAAGCGGTCATTGACTTTGATAAAACCCTAGGGGTCGTTTCTACCCGTCCGGAAGGTAACACCCACTTGACCCTCAGAAAGCTTACGAACCTTTTCTACTGGCCGCGTTGAGCCGGATCTCGATCCCTTCTCCTCGCAAACAGTTTGCTAGTGTCTCGGCAACCTCTGCATCTTCATGGCTCAAGATTTGCCATCCCGCTCAAGGACGGTAACCTTGCTCCCGAACCGATGCATCATTTGAGCAAACTCGAGACCAACATATCCCGCGCCGAGCACCAACAGGCGTGAAGGAACGGCGTCCAGCTGTTGGATGGTGTCACTCGTCAGAAAGGGGATATCCGGCAAGCCAGGCAAATCCGGAATCGCGGGCCGGGTCCCTGTGTCAATGAAAATACGCTTGGAGGTTATCTGACGGACCACGCCGTCGTTCTGCGCCACTTCGACGGCTTGCGGGCCAAGAAAACGACCGGTTCCCAAGATGAAATCGAGGCTTGGAAACGAGGTGAAGTTCTTGAGGTTCAACGCGCGCATCTCCGAGACCACCTCTTCCGGACGCCTAGCCAGTCGACCGAAACCCTTTCCACCTCAATGCCGTACTCCGCGGCTCGCCGAATGGAATGAACAAGTCGAGCGCTGGCGATGAACGTTTTTGTCGGGATGCAAGCGACGTTGATGCAACCGCCTCCAATCATCATGGGGTCGCGTTCAATCAGGGCCGTTCTGTAATTCAGCCTGCCCAGGTACATCGCCAGCGTCTTGCCGCCCTTGCCGCCTCCAATGACAATGGCATCGTACTGTTCAGGATCACTCATCTGTAAAAAGTTTGGTGGCGGTCTTCCCGATGCCGGATGAGGTCCCTGTAAGTAGAACCGTATTTCTCATGTTGCTTTCGAAGCTATTTACTCGAATTCCTTCGGGGGTATTTGGCGCTCAGATATTTTCTGGCTCCTCTCAAAAAACCCGAACTTCAGCCGATCCATCCGCGCGACCAATCACCACCTCTTTAGCAATTGAAATAAACAGGCCATGTTCGACGACGCCAGGGATCTGATTCAGCTTCGAGGCAATGCCATCGGGATCGGCTATTTCGCGTAGTTCGCAATCAAGCAAGTAGTGTCCGCTATCGGTTATGAACGGAGTTGACAGACCGCCCCGCACTTTGATCGGAACATCACTCCAACCAAAATCAGAGAATAGTTTTCTCAAATGACGTTCCGTTGCTCGCCAACCAAAGGGAATCACTTCAATCGCCAACGGAAATTTCCCGAGTTTTGAGACTACCTTGCTCTCATCAACCAATGCGACCATTTTCACGGCCGCGCAGGCGACGATTTTCTCCCAAAGAAGGTTGCCACCTCCTCCTTTGATCATTCGCCCGATTGAATCGATTTCATCAGCACCGTCAATTGCCAAATCGAGTTCGCCGACATCATTTAAATCTGCCACCGGCACACCAAATTGTATCGCGAGATCACGCGTCGAATTCGATGTTGGCACGCCCAATACTTCGAGCCCTTCTTTAACCCGATCACCTAAGGTTCGGACAAACCAGCGCGAGGTCGTACCGGATCCCAGTCCGATTTTCATGCCGTTTCTCAAGTAGGTCGTAATTGCCTGGATCCCAGCCGCACGTTTCGCTTGATCTTGCGAGGAATTTGGTTTCATGGAGCAAACGTGAAGTTTAAAATTTTGGAATGTTGAACCGCGGGTGCATTTAGCTACGGGCTAACATACTCCGCTAGAGGATTCGGCGAATGCGCCATGGACCAGTACGATGGTCGGTTTAGTGACCGGGCTAGATTTCGTTGCATCGGATGCTGCGAAGGAACTCGCAGTGGGTACAAACAGGGCCAAGCCGAAGGCGACGACGGCATACAACGAGCGGGTAATTTTTATTTTAGGCTTCTGTATTGGAGGTGTCCTAAGTTCTTCGGGCATTCATGACTCGAGAGTGGGCTCGACTGTTGATGCCGCGCGCTACGTCTCACCGTGCTCCATCGCCTTGACGGCTTCGTCCGTTGTCAAGACCGCGTGTGCGAGAAACGCGTAATTGATGAGCGCCGCGGTATAGCCGTAGCCCCATTCGGGATGCTTCGGCCCAGCCGTCGCATCTTTTACGACAGCGACCTCGAAACCTTGCTCCAACAATTCGCGCAAGTGAGATTCGACACACATGTTGGCGAGCATTCCGCCCAGAATGATCCTGCTGATTTTGCGCTTGCGGAGCTGAAGAACGAGGTCGTTGGTTTCTGGCCCCCACACGCGGTGTGGCGCCACTACGATGGTTTTGCCGTCCTCGATGTAGGGCTTGAAGCGCTCCAGCCAGTCGGCGCCGGACCCTTGGAGACCATCGAGATTTAAGACTCCTTTGCGAGCGAACAGACCAGAGGTCGCCTCATCGGTTTCCAGCGGTCCGTTGAATTTCCATCCTTTGTCCGTGGGATAGAAATAGTGAGGAGAGATGAAAACCTCGAATCCATGCGCTTTCGCGGCCTTGAAGATTCGCTCCATGTTCTCAATCGTATTGTTTTCTTGAAGACTTTCGCGGACGAGAGGCCAAGAGAGGCCTTTTTCGCTCAAGACGTCGTTTTGCGGATCGATGAATACAACTGCGGTGTCTTCCCGACGGATGTCCATAGTTATCTCCTGTTAAAGTTTTCAGGTCACCGAAGCCGGTTTGATAACCAGCCCGATCTTTCTGAAAATCGCATCAAAGCGCCAGTTTGTGCTCCTTGAGGAATTCTTCGATCCGGCTCGCGATTTCCTCTCCGTGGGTTTCAAGCGCAAAGTGACCCGTGTCCAATAAATGGGTCTCCACGTCCTTCAGGTCCCTGGGGTAGGGCGCCGCACCTTCTGGCGGGAAAATGAAGTCGTTTTTGCCCCAGACGATCAAGGTCGGCGGCTGATACTGCCGGAAGAATGCCTGAAACTTCGGATAAAGCGGTACATTGGTTCGATAGCTGTAGAACAGGTCCAGCTGGATCTCGGCATTCCCGGGGCGGTCCAACCCGACCTGATCCAACGTCCAGGTCGTCGGATCCAATAGCGTGCGCTCGGGCACGCCGTTTTCATACTGCCATCGTGTCGACTTCGGATCGACCAGGAAGCGGATAGCCTCTCGATTCTCTGGCCTTGGATCGTTCCAGTATTTCTTGATTGGGTCCCAGAACTCCCGGAGACCTTCATCGTACGCATTACCATTCTGCACGATCAGCGCCTGCACCCGATCGGGATGCCGCAACGCCAATCGGTAACCCACCGGCGCCCCATAATCCATGACGTAAAGCGAGTACTTGGCGAGTCCAAGTTTTTCGGCCAATTGTTCCACCACATTGGTCAGGTTCTCGAAACTATAATCGAAATCGTTATGACTCGGCATACTGCTTTGGCCGAAACCCGGATAGTCTGGTGCAACCACGTGAAATGATGGGGCAAGGCGCGGGACCAGATTCCGGAACATGTTGGACGAAGTCGGAAATCCATGCAAAAGCAGGATAGTCGAGGCGTTTTGTGGGCCGGCTTCGCGATAGAAGATGTCCAGTTCATTCACACGAACGGTCTTGTAACGCACTGGATGCTGCTTAGGAACGAATGGGCTGTCTGTTGTCATTTTTTTAATTGGCGGTGATTGATTTGTAGTTGTCGTGTGGATTCCAAAGTAGGGTCGCAGGACTTCTTTGTCATCAATGCTCCCCAAGCCTTGGGCCTTCGCGTGGGGCGAGCAGGGTTTCCAACTCGGCGATGCGGGCCTTCAGCGGCGCGGCATGCTTTTCTACCTCGGCCGCGGTGAAGCGCGGAGTGATGTATTGAGGGCAGTTCCAGTCGTACGAAATGACTTGGATGAGGAACAACCGTTGCACCTTGCTGCGGAGCGATTCGGGGGCGAGCTGATCGGCCAGCTCAGAATCTTCGCGGGCGTCGAGCACGCGGGCGTGGCCGAGCAGTTTGAGCCGGCTGCGGTGCGGGTAGTCCATCATGAAGAGGGCAACCCGATCAGTGGCGCCGAGATTGCCCGTGCTTACCAGCTGGCAATTGCCCTTGAAATCCGCGAAGCCGATCAGATTCGGTCCCAGAACCTTTACGAACCCTGGTGGACCGCCACGGTGTTGCACGTAGGGCCAGCCCGTCTCGCTTACGGTCGCCATGTAGAAGCTGTCGCGCGAGGCGATGAAGCCAGTTTCGTCAGGCGTGAGCGCGTCTGTCTCGGGTGCATTCTCCACGACTCGGTGCTTTCCGAAGTATTTGTCCTGGGCCTGCTGCACGCTGCGCGTCAGCACGAGTTGCATGTATTTGTCGGCCATGGCGTCTATTTTTCAACGAACTGATCTACTCTTTGTTAGGCACGCCACGCATAGCGGGTCTCCAGCCAGTGAGCCTTGCGTTCGATGCCGACCCGCTCGAGAACGGAGAGATAGGGCTTGTACAAGGGTTTCGGTAACAGCTCCCGCTCGAAGGATTCCTTCGTTTCCTTCCACCGCTCGTAGATGACGATCAAATCGGGCTCCTCCACGGAGGTGTGAACCCACGCGTCGAGGAAGGTTGGCTCTTTGGCAAGTTCATCGAAGAGCGCCCGCACAGCTTCCAGCAACTCCTCGCGGCTCTCGAGCTTCACCCTGACGAAGACATTCAGTGCTAACATGTCCAAAAATTGCGCCTTTTCGAAGCATTCGGCACGCTCAAACGGAGATTGTTATGCCGGCGTCAACAAGGAGCTTACCGTCGGAACCCGTGAGGACAGCAATATTCCCGCCGGAACCGCGTGAAGTTGCAGCTGGGCGCTTTCGACAGGACTTATATTTCCGTTTGAGTTATTTCCTTTGGAAACACCGACTTTGCAAACGCAAAAACAATGGTTGGAATCGCAACGCGCCAATATCAAAACAGCCCTCGCGAAAAGCGCCGGGAAAATTTACGCGAAAGAGGGCGCGCCCGAATTGCTTGGTTTACGTCCAACCACTTTGTCATCGCGCAGTGCGGCGCTCGGAATCAGACGTAAGGCCTCTAAGCATCGGTATATTTTCGAAAGCCTTTTATCGACGCGCTTCTCTGGAGTGGCGATTCCAGCGTGGCCGAATGAATTTCATAGTTCTCTTTAATGTGGGCCGGAGCGGATGTAATCGGTCCGTTCTCAATTAATGTGGGGCCAAAGCTGCAGATCTCGCGACGCAGCGATTCCAGCCGCAAGGTAATCGCAGCCCGGTTACTTCTCATTCGAGCAGGCCGGAATGCTTCCATAAATCCGGCAGGAAGGCGCTATGCGCTCAAGTTGCCCTCCCCCACCCGTCGAAAAAGGCGAGCTATCCTAAATCGACTAGACGCTTCGTCTTGCACACACCGTCCGTCCCGAAGCGCGGAGAACGACTTCGGGGGGGGTCGTCACCTTACCAAAGGAAAAATTCAGCGCGTTATAACTGTGGCGAGATACTCAGGCGAAAAGAGGCTCCTGTCAGTTTTCGATTGCTTTCTTCGGACTCTCGACGGAGTTCAGTTTACTCACCTGGCTCCAATAAAACGAACTTTGTTTTTTCGAAACCAGGATTTCGGACCGCTAAAATCACGGTTTTAGAGGGAAAAACCGTGATCTGCCTAGAGTTTGGAAAAACGATCGTTTTGTCGAACCCCGATCTTAACGGATCAGCGCATCTACGTTCTCGGGCCGCTACAACTACCCGGGCTCGGTGGTCGCGTACTTGAGCAATTCGTCCGCGTCCACTCCTCCTGGCGGCTCGGCTCCTGTGGCGGTGTGGAAGATGCCACAGTTCCAGGCCGCGAGACGAGCGTAAGTCGCCGACTTTGTATAGTCAGCGTGGCAGGCTTCGGCCAGCTGTTTAACTCGCGTGGACAGATCTTGGCCCCAGTCATTTTTCGCGGCAGCGTCTCCGATGTCTTGCTCCGGCTCGCCAAGTGCTGGCGTCGGGTCGATCGCCTGAGCCATCTTCATCGGATCGCCCTTCACATTGAACGTACCGGCCGCGAAGGCACGGCGCGTCTAGAACATCGACAGCGTGGGTACTCCTCGTCCACTGCGCCGAAAGGACGCTCAAGTTTTCGTCGAATAAGAGGCGCACTTAGGATTCCGCAAGCACAACCTCTTCAGTTGCGGCACGCGCAGCGTAATCCCAGACAGCCATCAGATCCGCTTTGCTTAGTTGAGGATAGACTTCCAGAAGCTGTTCCGCAGTCTCGCCTGCCGCCATCTTCTGCAACAGCACGTAAACTGGGATCCGAGTTCCCTTGACGCAGGGCTTACCCATCATAATCTCTGGATCTATTTTAATACGTTCTGGCAGTTTC
>JBAUZZ010000432.1:0-4320 GCA_049585495.1 Chthoniobacterales bacterium
TGGGCATCTATGCCGAACGCCATGAGTTCAGGCGGGTGGTCCTGTTTTTCAGCCAGGATCTCGACGACCGACTGCTTGGGCTTCTGACCGGTTCGCTCCGGTCCCAAAATATTCAAGTTCTCCAACAGACGCCGGTGGAGTCTATCGGTTTCGAAAAGGTGACTGAACTCTTTCACCAGTGTCCAAGAACTGCCGATGCCGTCATTGGATTTGGCGGGGGCAAGGCACTGGATGTCGCCAAATACATCGCATTTCTTTGCCGGCTTCCCTATCTCTCGGTGCCGACGTCGCTTTCGAACGACGGCTTTTGCAGCCCTCAATCCAGCCTCACCATAAATGATCACCGCTATCCGCTACCGTCTGCCATGCCGTTCGGCGTCATTCTCGACACTGCGGTCTGCCTGAACGCTCCGGAAATTCTCTGGCATTCCGGGGTCGGTGATCTCGTTTCAAAATTCACAGCCGTGACTGACTGGAAGCTGGCCTTTCACGCGACTGGAACTCCGGTCGATGATTTTGCCGCTTTGCTCTCCGATGCTAGCGTTTATCAATTTCTGGCTCGACCCAAGCGAGACCTCGAGGGCATGACATTGCTCGGCACCGCCCTATTGTTGAACGGCATTTCGATGTCGATCTGCAGTTCCTCCCGCCCAGCCAGCGGAAGCGAGCATCTCATTTCGCATGCGCTTGATAGCGTGAGCAAACGGCCACGCCTTCATGGCCTGCAGGTCGGTGTGGCCACGTATCTGATTAGTCTCCTCCAAGGTCAGAACTCCAGCCGCATCGCTTCCCTGTTCGTTGCTACCGGGTTCTGGCGCGCCATCGCAAGCGATCCATTTGACCGTGCCGAATGGCTGGAAGCAGTTCGCGTCGCGCCGTCGATCAAGGCGGACTTTTACACCGTCTTATCCTCCCGCGACTGTCTGCCGGAAATCGAGATTGCTCTCCATTCCGACCAGAACCTGCAACAGTGCTTCCGCCCGTGATTTGTGGAGGGCGACGACTTCGGCGAGCTCAGTCGGGTCGCTCTGTTGCCGCCGAATTTCGGGATTTGGGTTAATCGGTGTCTCAGCTTAGTTAATTCAGAAATGTCGGTAGGGCGAAGCTTGCTGAGCCTAAATCGCAAACGTTTTTATGAATCGTGTTAGCTTGTAGGGTGGCTGGGTCAGCCGCCAAAACTTCGGAACTTGGGCTTAGGACACAGCGAACCAAATCCCGGCCAAAGCTGCCAGAATGATTCCGTACGCAAGGGTCGGGATAAAGGTCTTTTTAAGAATAGCACCCTCCTGGTCTTTCAGACCTAGGACCGCACATACCGCAACGATGTTGTGGACGGCAACCATATTGCCCATCGCGGCTCCAACTGTTTGCAGGGCCAGCATTGTCGTTGTAGATACCCCGAGGTCTTGAGCAATCCTTAGCTGAATCGGTCCGAAGGTGAGGTTCGAAATGGTGTTCGAACCCGAAAAGAAACTGCCGAGAGCACCGAGAAACCCAGCGAAGTAAATCCACAGATCGCCGGTTCCGTTTGCCAGCGCGTCCCCGAGGATCCTGGTAGATGCCCGTTGTCCATCGATACTAAGCAATTGAACAAAAATCAGCGCCCCGAAAAGCGCAATAACCGGATTCCGGAGACGCGCAAAGGTTTCTTTCGCGACTTCCCCGAAAACTCTTGGCGGCCGATGATAAAGGATGAGGGCCAGCGCGGCAGCGACAAAAAACGGGAGGATGAAAGGAACGTACAGAAGCGCGTACGACCAGTGAAGGTCCTGGCCCAGAATTCCCCGCAACTGAAAGACCAGAGAAGGACTAAGAGAAAATACCCCCAGCGGACCAAGCCGAATGGACACCCAGTCCGCCTCGGAGGTCAGAAGCTGTCGCAACCCGAAAAACGGGATTCGAGTCAGGAGTAAAATTCCAACTGTCGCAAGCAAGGGAGCCAATGCCCTCAAGACATCACCGCGATGCAGTGAACTCGTTTCCGACGCTTGCGGACTTGCCGGTTGGAAGTTTGGCGCTACCGAACGCACGGTATTCGCCTCCTTTTTCGCTAGCCCGATGCCGCCTCGCGCCAGAAAAATCGTCGTCAGCAAACCGATCATGCCGCCTACCACGGATGGAAATTCATAGTTGAACGTTGCCACGGCAGCCATGGGCAGAACACTGCCTAACACGGCAAGCTCAACAAAAAGCAGGTTCCGGCGGATCTGTTTCCAATCGACGACGAACCGCAGCGCGATCACCGGGATAACCAGCGCAGCGGCAGCATGCATCAGCGCGGCTTTCAGACCGATCTCTAGCAGTTGCGATTCCGCCAATCCCAACGAACCAAACCCGAACCAGGTCGGTGTACCGACCGCTCCGAACGAAGTCGGAACCGCATTCATGATAATACACAGGACGGCAACACGGAGCGGAGGAAATCCCAGCCCGACAAGAATTGGAGCGGCCAACGCAGCAGGCGTGCCGAACCCGCTGGCACCCTCGATGAGAAAAATGAATGACCAGCCGACAATCATCAATTGCGCTACCGGGTTGCTCGACACACCGTCGAGCCACAACCTTAGCGTTTGCATGGCACCGGAGCGCTCCAGCGCGACAAAGAAAAGGATCGCGCCAAACACGATCGAAATTGGCGTGAGCGCACTGAGCAAGCCGCTGACGATCGCGGCGTGAGCCAGGTTCGGGCTCGTCTTGAAGTACCAGATCCGAACGACGTAAGTTAGCAGCGCCGCGAGGGCAAAGGCGGCCGTTGAAGGAAGGCCCTTCTTCTTCGTCATTACGAAGATCAAGAACGCAATTGGAACGGCGGCAAAAAAAAGATCCATCAGTTCCCAGGTAATCCGTTGCGCTGCAAGTAGGGGAAGCAGGAAGTTTCCTGGATATAAGAATTAATCATCGAAGGCCATTTCTTAGCCGACCGCAATATGCGCGTCGATTTCATAGTGAAATTAGATTCTGCTGAAGAACGTCCCTCACTCGGAATGCGGCTCGCCAGGAGGCTCGCCCTACCGGTGACGCTTCCCTGGCAAATCGTTGGTAGGGCGAAGCTCCTGCTGAGCCGGCGCAGTTCTTCAGCAGAATCCATTATTGAAATTCCAGAGACTTTGATGCATGTGACTGGTCAGCCCCCTTTGCGCTACCAACGAACTTGACCTCAAATCTCGAGTTTACTACCAAGGTACCTTGAGACCGCCGGAGGTGAGGGGCGTACCGGAAAGATAGAAAGATCATGAGTCAACCTTCGAGCACTTCGGTCAACCTCGCTGCAGAAACTACCCCAAGCGTCACTGACCCGTACGCCTTGCAGGCCGATGACGTGCTGAGCGGGCTGCAGAGCCATCGTGACGGCCTCTCTGGTGCCGAGGCCGACAACCGGCTCAAAACCGTTGGCCCAAACCGGCTCCCGGCTCCGCCGAAAGAAGGGCCGTTAAAGCGCTTTTTCAAGCACTTTAATGACATTCTAATTTATATTCTTCTTGTCGCCGGCGTGGCGAAGGCGCTTCTCGGGCACTGGGTTGACGCCTGTGTAATTATCGCTGTGGCTGTGATCAACGCAGTCGTCGGCTTCATCCAGGAAGGTAAGGCTGAAGAGGCCCTCGAAGGGATTCGTAAGATGCTCTCGCTTCGTGCCCATACCCGTCGTGAGGGCGAGTGGATCGAACTCGACGCGGCAGACCTTGTGCCGGGCGACATCGTGCGGCTTCGCTCCGGCGACCGCGTACCAGCCGACGTACGGCTCATCAACGCGGTCAACCTTCGCATCGAAGAATCTGCTCTCACCGGGGAATCCGTACCTTCGGATAAAAGAGCAGAGCCGGTGGACGTCAAAGCCGGGATCGGCGACCGGCGTTGTATGGCCTATTCCGGTACGCTCGTCTCAGCCGGAACCGGCATGGGAGTCGTTACCGCAACCGGGGCGGGGACCGAGTTGGGCCGGATCAGCCGGATGATGGCCGAGGTGGAAGGCTTGGCGACACCCCTCACTAGGCAGATGGCTGCTTTCGGCAAGGTGTTGTCCTTCGTCATCATCGGGATGGCCGTCGTGATGGTTTTGATAGGCTGGCTGCTCTACGGCTTTGGTCTTGATGAGCTCTTTTCGGCGGCCGTCGGCTTCGCCGTCGCCGCGATACCAGAAGGTTTGCCTGCGATCATGACCATCACCCTGGCGATTGGCGTGCAGCGAATGGTCCAGCGCAACGCGATCACGCGCAAGCTCACGGCCGTGGAGACGCTGGGCTCCGTAACGGTCATTTGTTCGGACAAGACCGGCACTCTCACTCGAAACGAAATGACCGTTCGCCATCTGGTCACCAGAGC
>JBAUZZ010000433.1:0-1722 GCA_049585495.1 Chthoniobacterales bacterium
GCAGATTGTTGGCCAACAGAACTTGCTGCGTCTCGGCCAAACCGAGTTCCCAAGGCGCTCCTCCAGACTTGATCGAGGTCTTAACCGCCGCTCCTGTGCCTCCCGAATCGCCCGCGATAAGCACCGCGTCTGCCCGCGCTTTGGCTACGCCGGCAGCAATCGTGCCCACGCCTGCAACCGATACCAGCTTCACGTGAATCTCCGCTGCGGGATTCGCGCACTTCAAGTCGTGGATCAGCTGTGCCAGATCCTCAATAGAGTAAACATCGTGGTGCGGCGGTGGTGAGATCAACCCGACACCAGGGGTCGTGAACCGCACTGACGCTATATCTTCGTTGACTTTTGGGCCGGGCAGTTCTCCGCCTTCTCCCGGCTTCGCTCCTTGAGCCATCTTGATTTCGATCTGCTTCGCGTTGGCGAGGTAATTGATCGTTACTCCGAAGCGGCCACTCGCAACCTGTTTCATTGAGCATGCCCGCTCCGTTCCAAATCGTGCCACCTGCTCACCGCCTTCACCTGTGCCCGATTTTCCGCCGATGCGGTTCATTGCGATGGCGAGCGCTTCGTGCGCTTCAGTACTAAGGGCGCCGAGTGACATCGAGCCGGTCGAGAAACGCTTGCATATTTCTTCGACCGGTTCGACGTCTTCGACCGGCACCTGCTCGTCTATCTCGAAATCGAGTAAGCCGCGGATCGTTTGCAGCCGCTCCTCCTGGTCATTCAGAAAGCTCGCAAACTCCTGATAGGCCTCGAAACTCCCTGTGCGCACAGCGTGTTGCAGCCTCCCGACGGTAAGCGGGTTCCACTGATGGACTTCGCCATCGCGCCGCCAATAGAGTTCGCCGCCCGGATCCAGGGGAAGATTGCCCGCGATTTTTTCTCCAAACGCCAGCTCATGTTGCTCCAGTAGTTCGGCCTCAATATGCTCGAGGCCGACTCCTTCCAGGTAAGCAGTCGTCCCTGTGAAGTATTCCCGGACCAAATCGAAGTTGAGCCCGACCGCTTGAAATACCTGCGCACCTTTGTAGCTATCAAGCGTCGAAATACCCATCTTCGACATTACCTTGAGCATGCCGCCCTCAACCGCCTTTCTGAATTTCTGCACAGCTTCGCCGCCATCCCCGGCGAACCAACCTTCACGAGCAAGCTGGACGATGCTCTGATAGGCGAGCCACGGGTAGATAGCGTCCGCGCCGTAACCGATCAGTGTGCAAAAGTGATGCACCGTACATGGCTGACCCGATTCAAGCACAAGTCCGACCCGCGTTCGTAGGCCTTCGCGAATCAAGTGATGATGTAGCGCGCCGATGGCTAGCAAGCTCGGTATTGCTACACGCCGTGGGCCAATGTTTCTGTCCGAGACGACCAGAATTTCCCAGCCCTCTCTGACCGCTTGCGCCGCGCGCTGGCGAAGGTCGTGGATGGCTGTTTCGAGCGGCGTGCCGCACGCGTAGGTTAAGTCGACGCTGCACGATCGGATTCCGTTTCGGTTGAGGTTCTTGATCGCGGCGATTTCCGCATGCGTGAGAACCGGTGAATCCAGGAAAAGCTGCCGGCAATGTCCAGGTGTCTCCTCAAGCATGTTGTGCTCGCGCCCGATGTGACTTTCTAACGAGGTGACGAGTTCTTCGCGCAAATAGTCGAGCGGCGGATTGGAGACCTGTGCGAAAAGCTGGAGAAAATACTGAAACAGCGGCTTGTGCCGCGTAGAAAGCACGGCCA
>JBAUZZ010000434.1:0-4103 GCA_049585495.1 Chthoniobacterales bacterium
CCATTTGGTCGCCCACCACATCCCGAAGGGAAAAATTAAACGGTTTAACTAGGCAACCGGCGCAATGATTGAAGGTTAACTCCCGACTAGTCCTAGTGCTGTATCGGAAGCGCGCATCAACGGGAAAATCAGGAGGGGAGCAAGGCGCTCCGGCGCGCTTTCGATGGAGCGACTTGAAGGAAGCCGCCCGGGGGTGCGGCAGGCGCGGGCGCTATGCAATTTGAATACGGTAGAGCGACGGTGTTGGGGGCGGGGAGAGCCGCCCGGCAGAGTAGGAAATGTAACAAAGACCGAGGAGAGAGTTAGGGCAAGGCAATATTGCCGCGAACTGGAAGCGTGGCGAGGTAGGAAGAAGAGATTTGTTCGACGACAAGGCGGAGAGCCACCGATCGTGCCGAAGCATGCAGGGTTTCCGAACTGTGGAGAGTCTCTTCATGCGACAGCCGAGATCATGAGGGGCGGAGAACGGAGCTGGATCTGATCGGCAGTAAGCCTCTCGAGGACTATCATCGGTCCACCACATTGGGGGCAGAACCAAAGATCGCTTGAGCCATCAGCCGCCGAAGCCTCTTGCTCGATCTGTGGTTCCTTCGGCGCTGAGCCGAGCAAGTGAAAACAAAGCGGCAGGAAAACGGCACGCCGGCGATGGGCCAGGAATCCGAAGTGGCGGATGCGCACGAAGCCTTTGGGAAGCAGGTGCAACAAGAATCGGCGCAGGAACTCATCGAGAGATAAAGTCAGCAACTTCTGTTCATTGTTGTGAGCCGAGTCGCGCCAGCGAAAGGTGACCTTTTGATCCGCTAACGAGACGAGCCGATGGTTGGAGATGGCTACGCGATGAGTGTAACGGCCCAGATAGTGGAGCACATGCTCTGGCCCCCCGAAGGGGCGTTTGGAGTAGACCACCCAGTCGTTTCGGAACAGTTTTCTGAGCCAGGAGGAGAAAGTCTTTGACTGAGCGAGAAGCGTCAGGTCTCCATGGAATCCTAGCCGGCCGTCGCGGAAGGCGCGCTTGAGAGCCGCAACAAACTTGCCGCGAAAGACGCGACTGAGTACCTTGACGGGGAGAAAGAAGGCGTAGCGGGTTTTGATCCAGTGGGTGTGATCGGAGGAGAGTCCGCCGGCAGGAACCACGCAATGGACATGCGGGTGAAGCCCGAGCTTCTGATTCCAGGTGTGCAGCACGCTGAAGAAACCGATTTCGGCACCGAGATGCGAAGGATCGCGAGCAACTTCCAGGAGTGTTTCCGCACTGCTGCGAAACAATAGGTCGTAGACGACTTTTTTATTTTGGAGAGCCAGCGGTGCCAGCTCACGAGGAAGGGTGAAGACAACATGGACGTAGTGTGTCGGGAGAAGCTCCCGGCAACGTGCTTGGAGCCAACGGTCGCGGGCACTGGCCTGACACTTCGGACAATGCCGGTTCCGGCAGGAGTTGTAAGAGATGGCGCGATGCCCGCAGCGAGTGTATTGATCGAGATGGCCGCCGAGTGCGGCGGTGCGACAGCGCCGAATGGCCTGTAGGACTTTGAGATGCTTCCCACTGAGCCAGTGGCGATTTCGTTCGATGAAGGCAGTTCCTGCAGCGCGGATCAGATCGGCCACCTCCAGCGGTGGCCGGGACATCTAGCCGGCCTGCGGTAATTCGTCTTTCCGCTTCAGCAAGTCCAGAGGACTGGCGGTCGCGCTGAGGTGACGTTCAGAGAGATGGAGGTAGATGGTGGTTTCTTCCAGATCGCGATGGCCTAACAGCATCTGGATAGTGCGCAAATCCGCACCTGCTTCGAGTAGATGAGTGGCGAAGCAGTGCCTCAACGTGTGAGGATGCACGTTTTTCTGGATGCCTGCTCGCTGGGCAGCTTGCTGGCAAGCGTACCAGACCACCTTGGTGTCGATCGGGGTATCACTGGTATGCCAGCGGTTGCCGGGAAACAACCAGGTACTTGGCTTGAAGCGGCGCCAGTGCGCACGCAACTCCTCGAGCAGTTTGGGACTGAGCATCACATCGCGGTCTTTGCGTCCCTTGCCGCCCCGGATGTGAATCACCATGCGCTGGCTATCGATGTCGCTCACTTTGAGGTGTGTCAATTCAGCGCGTCGTACTCCGGTGGCGTAGAGCGTCATCAACAGAGTGCGATGGTAGGGAGTCTGAGCTGCGTCGATGAGTCGTGCGACTTGTTCCTGGCTGAGGATCGTTGGTAGGTGAAATCCTTGTTTCGGGTAGGGAGTCTCGGCGACGCTCCAGGATCTCTTGAGAGTCTTGATGTAGAAAAACCGCAGAGCCGCCAAACGTTGCGTAATGGTGCCGGGCGACAACTTCTTCTTGAACAGCTCAGCTTGGTATTCGCGAATGTGTTCAGGACCCAAACGATCGGGAGAACGCTTGAATCGCTTTGCAAAATCCTCAACTGTGCGGATGTAACTGTCCCGCCTCAGCTGGAAATGGAGAAGAGCGTTCTTCCGTTAAGATATACGGAGAGGACGCATGCGAAAGGAACGAAAGCACTACAGTTCAGACGAGAAGGTTGCCATCCTGAGACGACACCTGCTGGATAAAGTGCCGGTTTCCGATCTCTGTGAGGAACTGGGCCTGCGGCCAACGGTATTCTACCGCTGGCAAAAGGAGTTCTTCGAGAATGGAGCCGCCGCCTTCCAATCGAAAGAACGCCCCGCTGTTCAGGTCGAAGAGAAGCAGAAGAGGATCGAGTTCTTGGAGAAAAAAGTGCAGACCAAGGACGAGGTTCTGGCCGAATTGATGGCCGAGCACATCGCCTTAAAAAAAAGTCTTGGGGAACTCTGACCAAGGTGTGGGTTCCGCACGATGTGCGAGACCAGGTGGTGGATTTCGTCCGACGCTGGTCGGAGAAGACCGAGATCGGCGTCGGGCGATTCATCCATTGGCTGGACGTGCGGGCCAGCAAGTTCTATGCCTGGCGAGAGCGTTACGGGCGTGTGAATGAGCACAACGGCTGGGTTCCCCGTGATTTCTGGCTGGATGCGTGGGAGAAAGAAGCGATCATCGGATTCCATCTGAACAATCCGCTGGAAGGATATCGGCGGTTGACGTTCATGATGCTGGATGCCGACGTTGTGGCCGTAAGCCCTTCCAGCGTGTGGCGGGTCCTGCAACGAGCCGGACTGCTGTTGCGATGGAAGCGAAAGCCCTCGCGCAAGGGGACCGGTTTCGAGCAGCCACCGCATCCGCATCAACATTGGCATATCGATGTTTCTTATATCAACGTGAGCGGTACCTTCTATTACTTATGCAGCGTTCTGGACGGCTATAGCCGTTCGATCGTTCATTGGGATCTACGGGAGTCGATGACCGAAGCAGAAATCGAAGTCATTCTCGAACGAGCACGGGAGAAATATCCAGAAGCGAAACCGCGGATCATTTCCGACAATGGGCCACAGTTCATCGCCCGGGACTTCAAGGAGTTCATTCGAATCGCGGGTATGACGCACGTACGCACATCGCCTTTCTATCCGCAATCGAACGGCAAATTGGAGCGCTGGCACAAATCCCTAAAGTCGGAGTGCATTCGACCCCTGACACCACTGACCAGGGACGATGCGCTGCGCCTGATTCAAACCTACGTGGATCACTACAACAGGGTACGCTTGCACAGTGCGATCGGCTATGTGACACCGCACGATATGCTTGCTGGACGACAGGCCGAGATCCACGCCACACGCGATCGTAAGCTGGAGCAAGCACGTAGCCAGCGACAACTCCGCCGACAGCAGCAGGCATCGCTGCTTGTACATTCCTCGAACGCAGCTACAATGACTTCGCCAGGTGAAACAGAAGCGGGCTCTGCAGGGATGCAACCATGCTGAGGGATGACCTGGTAGGGCTCATCGAACCGATGCGAAACAGCGCGGGAATCAACCCCCTCTCGCGCTGTGTATTCACAAGCAGAACTTGGCATCGGGCGAGAGACCCTTATGCCTTGAAAATCCCCGCCCCGAAGGGGCGGAATCTTCATCTAACGGAAAGCGTAACCTCTCCATTTCAGGCTGAGCCAGCACAGATTTCTCAGAACACTTTCCCCAATTCTCTACCTATACGGACCCGGCGACCTTGCGGCTTACTGTGGTCG
>JBAUZZ010000435.1:0-21419 GCA_049585495.1 Chthoniobacterales bacterium
TTGGCCTGCGAAAAGCAAACCTGGGCCTTCGGTCGCCAGAACCAACCGGATTTGCACCATTTTCTAGGAATTTGCCCGGCCGAACGGGAAGTTCGTCGCGTCGCATTCGGAACTCGCTTATTTTGGGACTAGTGTGCTATGCTGCGCACTCTACTGACTGCTGTCTACTGACGCTTCTTCGGGGAAAAGCGTGTGATGGGCAAGCGGGGATCGATAGCTTTGGAGGGTGAATGAGAAAGAATTTTTGATCTCATTCGACGTCAGGAGCACCAGGTCTTGATGGGTCAAGGAGATCTCCGGCTGGGCGGGACTCGTCAGTGCTGGTTGAGGCGGCCGGAAAATCTCTCCCAAGACTGCAAGGAGCCCTTTGAGCGCTTAGTGCGCAGCGAGCTCAAAGCGGCGCGTGCCTGGATGGCCAAGCAGCTCTTCGAGTCCTTTTGGCAAAATCGGGATGTCGACTCAGCCCGGGAGTTCTTTTTGTTCTGGTATGGGCGCACCATCCGCAGTCGCATCCCACGGCTCAAAGCCGTGGCCAGAATGCTGCGCAGCCATCTGGAGCGACTGCTCAACTACATTCTTCATCCCATTACCAACGCGGTGACCGAAGGGTTTAACTCCAAGATCCAGGCGCTGCGCCACGCGGCTCGTGGATTTCGTAGCTTCGCCAACTATCGAGTGCGGATTCTGTTCTGTTGCGGAAAGCTTTCGCTGATGCCTGAAGCCAGCTGCCAGAAATGAAGGGTCAATCAACACGGAGTTCAGGTGGAAAAGCACTTTTCCGGCAGAAAAGTGACAGCGACTTTCTTCAGAACGTGGCGCGGAGCGCCAGAAAGAAACGGAATAAATGGAAGGGGCCCGCGCGAAGCGTGGGAAGTAATCCGTTTATGCCGGATTGTTTCTTGAGCGTAGCGCAGCGTTCTGATCCCCAGACAAGCCTTTTCCAGATCCCACGCTAAACCCGGAAGAACCTCTACTGTCTACTGACTACTTTCTACTGTCTACTTTTTCAATCGGGTTACGGCTTGCGGAGCTGGATATGCAGATCGCGCAATTGGCGGTCCGGGACCTCGCTGGGAGATTCCATCATCAGATCCTGGCCTCGGCTGTTTTTTGGGAACGCGATCACGTCCCGAATATTTGTCGTGTCGGTGAGCAGCATGGTCAGCCGGTCGATACCCAGCGCAATTCCCCCGTGGGGGGGTGCACCATAGGAGAAAGCTTCTATGAGGTGGCCAAAGAGCGCGTGTTGTTGCTCTGCGGGAATGCCCAACGCCGCAAACATTTTTTGCTGCAGCGCTCGCTCGTGGATTCGAATGCTGCCGCCGCCGATTTCCACCCCGTTTAACACGACGTCATAGGCTTCAGCCCGGACTTTTCCAAAATCACGATTTTCGAGTAACGGGATGTCTTCGATCTTCGGTCGCGTGAATGGGTGGTGCATCGCGCTCCATTTGTTGGCTGCCGGATCGAAAGTCATCAGCGGGAAATCGACCACCCACAGGAACTTCAGGTCACTCGGATCCCGAATCAACTGTAACATATCCGCCACCTTGAGACGGATGCGGCCAAGTACCGTGCACACCGTCTCCCACGCGTCGGCCCCGAAGAGAACGAGATCGCCTTCTTCAATACCCAATTTGCTCTGGAGGCCGGCTTTTTCGCGGTCTGTGAAAAATTTTACGATCGGCGACTTCCACTCGCCGTTCTCGACCTTGATGAAGGCGAGGCCTTTCGCACCGGCAACTTTCGCGAGGTTGGTTAACTCTTCGATTTGGCCGGTCGTGATAGCGGCAAATCCCTTAGCGTTGATCGCCTTGACCACCCCACCACCATCCAGAACGGTCCGGAAGACTTTAAACTGGGATTGGGCGAAGAGTTCACTAAGCTCAACCAGTTCGAGCGCGAAACGCAGATCGGGCTTATCGCTCCCGTAGCGATCCATCGCTTCCCGATAGGTGAGCCGCGGAAACGACGTCGGAATCTCCACCCCGCGAGTTGCCTGGAAGATCTCGCGCAAGAGCCCCTCGATCAAAACAAAGATATCATCGCTTTGGATGAAAGAAGCCTCCAGGTCGATCTGCGTCAGCTCCGTGATCCGGTCCGCTCGTGGATCTTCATCTCGAAAACACTTCGCGATCTGGAAATATTTCTCGACCCCGCCGACCATCAGGAGCTGCTTGTACTGCTGGGGCGATTGAGCCAATGCATAAAAATGACCACCGCTGAGCCGGCTCGGCACGAGAAACTCGCGAGCGCCTTCCGGCGTGCTTTTCGAGAGGACCGGAGTTTCAATCTCCAGAAAGCCGTGACGGTCAAAGTAATCGCGAGTCACCTTCGTGAGTTGGTGTCGAACCCTCAGGTTTCGGAGCATCCCCGGTCGCCGCAGATCGAGGTATCGGTGGGTGAGCCGGAGATCTTCGTTGCTGACGCTGGCATCGATCTGGAACGGGAGCGGCGCGCAACGATTCAGGATCGTCAGCTCCGAGGCGACTACTTCGATTTCGCCGGTCGTGAGCTTTGGATTTTGCGTACCCTCGAGGCGCTCAACGACTATGCCCGAGACCTGAATCACATCTTCGTCATGGAAGGATTGAGCTTCTTTCGCGATCTCCGGGAACTGATCCGGATGGAATACAACCTGCGTCAGACCCTCGCGATCCCGCAAGTCTATGAACAGGACACCGCCGTGATCGCGCCGTGTTGCGATCCAACCTGCCAGAGTGACACGCTGACCGACGTTTGAGGCGCGCAGTTCGTTACAATGATGCGTTCGATACATGTTCAGCATTTCCGCCCCTGGAGCGGCTCGAAAAGGTTACCGAAATCATGATGCGCTTCCGAAAATGTCTCTCCAGTTCTTACACAGTTGTTCCGAGGATAAGACTCGCTCGGTTCGGTCCCCTAAGGTTTTCAAACGGATCTCCGGCCATTCCTGACCGACGACGATCGCGTGACTGGCTCCCACCGCTTCCGCTTGTTGAAATTGTCTGCCGACTTTCGCAGCCTGGAGTGCGAAATCGACAGAGGCGCCGTTGCGACGCAGACTTGAAACTAACTGGAGCGCTTCTGGACGGTGGCCTTCATCGGCAATGACGACGAAGAAGGCTAACTGCCGTCGTTCCAACGCCTCAATCGCGGCTTGCCTGGCGTGATCGAGCTCCTTGATCAGGTTTGCTAACACCAGATCGCCGATCGCAAAGCCGGCGGCCGGAAGGTCGACCGATCCATCACTAACAATGCGGACCAGATCGTCATACCGACCGCCACCGGCCAGGGACCGATTCGCTTTTTTCCGGTCGAACAGCTCGAATACTAACCCGGTGTAATAGTCAAGTCCCCGAACAATTGTCAGGTCCACTTCAACGAACCCTTCAAGTCCGCGCCAGCGCAATTCTCGCAGAAGTGGTTCGAAACCGGGGATCGATGCGGGAGGTGTTTGCATGAAGTCGCGAATTTCCTGGAGTCCCAGTCCGAAGGGGACGAGCTTAGCCTTGGTTAGTTCCTCTGGATCGCGCTCCAGTTTATCAATAATGGCGAGAAATTCTGTGAGCCGATCTTCCGGTCCATTGCGCTCTCGCAGAAAGCCCGCCCATAAATTGCGGTTACTAAGCCTGACAAAGAAGTCTCGTTCACTCAAACCAAAGGCGCGGTGGAGCTCAATCGCCAAGGCGATCAGCTCAGCATCGGCTGCAGCAGAGTTATCGCCGAAGATATCGCAGTTGATCTGGTAGAACTCACGCAGGCGGCCCTTTTGCGGCTTCTCGAATCGGAAAAACGGCGAGATGCTGAACCATTTGATTGGCTTCTTGAAGTCGCGTTCCCGGGTGGCTACGAGCCGGGCAACGGTTGGCGTCATTTCCGGTCGAAGACAAACATCGCGACCTCCCAGATCACTGAAGCGTAACAGCTGGGTCTTCAGTTCTTCGCCACTCTTTTTCTTGTACAGATCGGTTGGCTCCAGGGTCGGCCCGTCATACTCCTGAAACGCAAAGACGTTCGCAACGCGGCGCCAAGTATCGAAAATGTAATTTCGAAAGGCGCAGTCCTCTGGATAAAAGTCACGAAAACCAGGAAGCCTTTGGATGTCCATGCCGGGAGTCGAAAAGGATGCATCGAAACGGGAGAATTGCAAAGAGAGGTTCGTCGTTCCGAGTTCCGAGAGCGAGCTCCGATTGCGCGACAATCTCACCGGTTGGACTTGAATACTTGCACGGCTCTCGCTGTGACGGAGCAGGTGAATCTCGGAACCTGGAACCCGGAACGCCCACATTCCTAGTGGCGCGAGGGCCGTCTCTCTGCAATGTTGTCGGTCCCATGGAAGCTCCTAAGTTGCAAATAGCGCTGTTGACCGACTCTCTGGCCGTCTGCCGGCTGCAACCCGATAGCGTATTGCCGGACTGGGCGATGGCAGGTGGCTTCTGCTCAGCAACGCGTACCGCAGACGGTCTAACCGTAATTTGCAGGACCGACCGGGTTCCCGCGGATGTTCATGCTAGCCGCGGGTGGCGCGCGCTGAAAATTGAGGGACCATTGGACCTGAATCTGGTTGGAATTCTAGTCTCGGTTGCGGCGCCCCTTGCCCAGGCGGGAATCGCGATCTTGCCAGTCGGCAGTTACGAAACCGATTATATCCTGGTTAGAAACGAACAGTTGGATACCGCCATCAGAGCTCTGAAATCGACTAGCCTCGATGTGGTTGAAGATGTGTGAGAGGTGAATTGTCTTGCAGGGCGGCTGGCTCAGCCGCTGGCCAGCCCTGCCCGGCACAAGAGATATTTTTCTCGGGATTTGCGCAGTGATTGCGGCGGCTGGGCCAGGCGCCCTACAGCAAAGGTGGTATTTGCTAGTGGCTCGTCGTCGGTGCTTAATTAATTGCTTAGATCCTTGGTTCTAGGCACAAGCCGCCACTTCTTATGACCGACCAATCGAGTCTACCTCCAGATACCGTCTTTAACCAGCCGCCGTCGCTCGAAAATTATAATCTCTTCGAGAGTGACATTGCCCTTCAGGAAGCGATCCGTCGTTACGATGGCCAATGGATCGAAGCCGAGGCCCGCGCCTTTGGAGAGTTTTTGGGCCGACCGGAAACGCTGCAATTGGGAGTTCAGGCAAACCGATTCCCGCCAGAACTTCGCACTCATGATCGGTTTGGAAATCGGATCGACGAGGTGAGCTACCATCCAGCCTATCATTCCTTGATGCGTCTTGGGATCGAGGCGCGGACACACGCTCTCCCGTGGCTTGATAGTCGCCCTGGTTCTCACGTCGCAAGGGCCGCGCTGGTGATGCTCAGACACCAGGTCGATGAAGGCACGAGCTGTCCTGTTACGATGACATTTGCCGCTATCCCTTCTCTGCGCCATCAGGAGGAAATTGCGCGCGAATGGGAGCCGCGTGCGCTCTCCGCGATTTATGATCCAAGGCCGATCCCGGCCCCGCAGAAGGGCGGCGTTCTGCTCGGAATGGCTATGACCGAGCGGCAAGGCGGCAGTGATGTACGGAGCAATACGACCAGGGCTGAGCCAATCTCTGGGGGCGGGCCAGGAGGTGAATATGCCTTAACCGGCCACAAATGGTTTTGTTCGGCCCCGATGTGCGATGCGTTTCTCGTGTTGGCCCAGGCCCCGCGCGGAATTGCCTGCTTCCTATTGCCTCGTTGGCGCCCGGACGGAAGCCGAAATGCGTTCAATCTGCAACGACTGAAAGACAAGCTGGGTAATCGGTCAAACGCCTCCAGTGAGGTGGAGTTCCAGCGTTCCTGGGCTCGGATGATTGGCGAAGAGGGGCGCGGAATCGCGACCATCATGGAGATGGTTCGACATACTCGCCTGGATTGCACCCTTGGCTCGGCAGCCGCCATGCGAAGGGCAGTCGCCGAAGCAATTCACCATGCGGTCCACCGCAAAGCATTCGGAAAACACCTCGTTCACCAGCCCCTGATGCGAAATGTTCTGGCAGATCTCTGCCTGGAATCGGAGGCAGCTACAGCGCTGGCGATGCGCTTGGCGCACGCCTTCGATCGGTCCCGCGAAGATCCTGAAGAACAAAGATTCGCCCGGGTTGCGACCGCCATCGCAAAATTTTGGATCACGAAGCGGGCGCCGATGTTGATCGCCGAGGCGCTGGAGTGCCTCGGTGGTAACGGTTATGTCGAAGAGTCTCCCCTTCCTCGGCTTTACCGGGACGCGCCGTTAAATTCGCTCTGGGAGGGCGCGGGAAATGTCCAGTGCCTGGACGTTCTGCGTTCGATCAGCAAGGATCCTGACACGCTCGACGTCCTGCGAGGAGAACTCGTGAAAGCTGCCGGGTCGAATCAGATTTACGATCGCTTCTGGCAAAGCCTTGAGAAAGATTGGAAGGCTGATTCGGAGTATGCCGCTCGGATTCAGGTGACCAAATATGCATTGGCGCTCCAAGCTTCTGTGCTCATTTGCTCCGGGTATGCTGCGATCGCCGACTTATTTTGTTCGGCGCGTCTAAGCGGGGACATGGGGATGGTGTTTGGCGCCTTGCCGGCGACGAATGGAGTGAAGGAGTTGTTGGAGCGGGCCCAGCCGAATAAATGACAAATCACAAATTACAGATGACAAATCGATCGTTCTCTTCGTTGCCTGTCATCTGCCATCTGTCATTTGTCATTTGTCATTTGTCCTGCAGGGCGTTGCGTCCGCTCTGGTTTAAAGTACGCTAGGCAACGTGAAGGGCATGTGGTTGGTCGGGTTGGCGTGCAATTGGGTTTGTGCGCTTTCCGTCTCTGCTCAAACGGAGAAAGCCATAGAGCGGTATGAACAGGTTCTTCACGCTAATCCGGCCGACGGTACCCCGCTTGAACGAGTCTGGACATGGTACCGGGATCGTAACGCTCTAGATGCGCTGATCGAGCGCTACGCCAGGGTATCTCGGAACGACTTTGCCAACAGTTTGATTCTCGGCCACCTTTTGAAGCGGTCTCAGCGTTTCGATGAGGCGGCTGCTGCCTATCGTAATGCCAGTGAACTCGCTCCTTCCGATGCAATGCCCTGGCGGAGTTTGGCCGATCTATACGCCGAACGTGGAAAGCAGCGGGATGCTGCGGAAGCTCTGGCAAAGGCGGTGCTATTGCTGCCCGAGTCGGACACGCGAAAGATCGATTGGCAGATCCAGCTGGGCGATTTCTGGCAGAGCCTCGGCGAACTCGAACGAGCGAAACAGGCATGGTTAGCTGCAACTGCACTGGCGCCCGAAAATCTCGATCTCCGCTCACAATTGGCGCAGATCAGCGAAAAGAATCACCAGGTGGGCGATGCCTTGGTACAATATCGAGTTGTTGCCGTTCGTGGCTCTCCGTATCAACGCGCGACAGCCTATCGCGAGATTGCGCGCCTCGAGCGAGCGCGCAACAATTTTGACGGGGCTGCTGCGGCACTCGAGGACGGAATCAAGCTCACTGGGCCGAGCAACTGGCTTCGCCCCGATTTGCAATCTCGGCTGATTGACCTCTATCAGGAAGCCGGTCGTGGGACTGAACTCGAACGGAAGTGGATTGCTGCAGTGGAATCTGAGCCTCGAGACCTGGGTGTCCTGCAGGCCCTCGTAACCTTCTATGCACGCGTTGGAAATCCAGATGGCGAAGAGCACACCTTGAGACGAATCGTTGCCTTGGCTCCACACCAAAGCGCTACCAAGAGCCGGTTGGCGCAGCTTCTCGCGCTTCGGGGCGAGCTCAATGAGGCGAGCGATCTGTACGATGACTTGATCCTGCAACAACCGGCCGATGCGGAGTTCCAGTTTGACCGGGCCCGTTTGGAAATTCAATCCGGGCATCTCACGGAAGCGGAGGACCGCATTACAGCGTTTCTGAGAAACCATCCCCAGGATGAGGCCGTTCGCCAACAAGCGATTGATTTCTTTACCCGTTCTAAGCTGGATCAAGACGCAGAGAGACTCCTTGAAGAATCGGCGCGCCTTGATGGCGACGGTAACACTCTGCCACTAGTTCGTTTCCGGTTGCAAAATCATCAATTTTTGGCGGCACGTAGCGTCCTTGAGCACTGGCTAAAAGGGCAGAGCGCACGTTATTGTCAGGCCGCGTCTGGCTTCCGCGAATTCGGGTTTTCGCTCGAAGCAGAAGCGCTGCTGCGCGAAGCCGTTCAGTTGGACGCGCGGAATAATGAGGCGATCGACGCTTTGCTCGACATCTTCGAGGCCCGCAAAGATGTTGCCGCTGTGCGAGAACTCGTTCGTGCAGCCTATCTCTCAGCGACCGATTCCGCGCGAAAGACACAACTGGATCGCAGGGTATTCAGTCTGCTGTCCTCCGCGCGAGACCCGCGATTGAGCGGTTCTTCCGGGTATGGGATCGAACTCCGTTCAGAAGAACTCGATGCGCTTATAACCAACCTCGAGAGGCAGGCCACAACCAACAACGACGCGCAATCTTATCTTCGACTTGCGACCTGGTCCGAGTGGACAAGCGATCTCGATGGAGCGGTCCGCGCAACCCAAAAGGCGATTGCGCTCGATCCGAAGAGCGTCGACGCCCGAGAGAGATTGGTAAGTCTCGCCGCGGAAGCTAATCGGAGTGATTTAGCCGCCGAGGAACTGCAACAGCTTCTCCAGATGAATCCGTCTGGGTCCGTCAGCTACAACAGACAGTTGGCTGACCTCGCCTTCAACCGGAACGATTTGGCCGAAGGCCTCGTTTATCTTCGCAAGCTCAAGAGCGCAGCTTCGCTCGACTTCGAATCGATGGTCGCACTCGCGTCCGGATTCGAACGCGCGAATCGTCTAAACGAAGCGCTGGAAGTCTGGCAACTGGCCTATGCCGAAGCGGCGGGCGCTCAGAGGAAGGAAGCGCTCGACCTGGAAGCGCGTCTATTAACCCGTCTTGGGCAGGCGGAAAAGGCGGCTCGTCTTCTTCTGGCTTACTTCGATGAACAGGTTGAACCTGCCGCGCGCAAGACGGCATTCGACGATCTCCTGGATCATTGCTCGCGTAATGCGCTGCTGAATTGGCTGGAACAAAACATCCAGGAGCGCAAGGCCGCCACCCCCGACGATTACTTTCTTCAAGTCGCGCTCGCCGCAGTTCTCCGCCAAGCAGGTCACGAAGGCGAGGCCTTCAGTCTGATGCAGAAGGCATTCTTTGGCGCCCCGGATGTGCCGGCAGCGCTTCGATCGTTGGTAGCTGAGGCCGAACGCATCGGGAATCTGACGGCCGCCCGTGACAACCAGCGAAAATTGTGTTTCCTATCAAGCGCTGACGATTCCGAGCCGCTTTTGAAACTAGCTGCGCTGGAGCAAGCCGATTGTGCGGACGCCAGGCCAACCTGGGAGACATTGATTACCCGCTTTCCCAGAGACTCGGGAGTACTCAAAGCCGCGGCCGACTATTTTGAGCGGCAGGGACAGAGCGACCGTGTCGCCGAGATTTTGCAGCGAGTCATCGAATTGGATCCGGCTGGTGTCGCGGCGCTACATCGGCTCGGATCAATTTATCAAAGGGAGGGCAAAATCGAAGCGGCTGAGAAGGCGTTTGCCCAGGCGGTCTCGGCAAGCTCTGGACTGGAAAAGGAAAACCTGATCGAGCGTTTCCCAAGACCGGACGATGCCAGAAACACCCTCGGCGTTGAAACCGCGTTTCACCTGGGCGAGTGGTCAAGCCGTTCGAGTGTTGAAGACGCCGTCCGGAATTTTTGGAAGGATCCTGGGCAGGTCGGCGAAACCGACCTTGATCACCGGCTCGATAGCGTAGCTCGCTGGGTGGCGTGCCTTCGTGCGCTCCACCCCAGCGATTGGAGACAGCTTACCGCCCGGACTTGGGAGGGCCGCCAGCGGCTTGAGCCGACGGCAGCTCTTTTCGCCTATGCCGCCATCGGTGACTACAAACGAATACTCACAGTCACCGGCCCGCTGATCGATGCCAGTGCCTCAGATCCGATCCTCGCGCAAGCACACCTTTGGTATGCGCTCGAAGCGGGCGAATACCGCTTGTGGAGGCCGTGGCTTGAATCGGGCACCGCTGACCAGCGAATTCTTGCACTAGCCGTCCTGGGTCATTTTCTTAAGACCCGGCCACATGACACATTGCCCGGATTCGTCGACGCAGTGTTCCAGGGTGATGACGCTCTGCGACAAATGCTCTGGGATGCCGCTCGCGTCCTGGCCGCCTCCAATCGGTTTGAGATTGCGATCGAGCTCGGACGTCGAGCTCTCGCCCAGACGATTACTCATCCCTGCGAGCTCGCCAAGGACATCGCCCAATGGTGTATTAGCATCGATCAGTTCGAGGACGCGAAGAATATTCTTGCCGCGACCATCAGCCGTGCAAAGGAACGTCAAACAGATGATTACATTCTGTGTCTTCACGGCTATTTCAATTTGTTGTCTCAGCCGGAACGACGGCAATTTGCAGCCCGGTTCCTGGCTAGCCTGCGTACTCAGGAGGGGTATAACCAGAATGCGTTCCCGGCTGCGTTCATTTGCGGTTGGGCAGGGGACATGGATACCGCGAAAAGACTCCTTGATCAGCTCTTCAGTCAGCCGGCCTGGTCTGGGGATGAGACTTGGGAGTTTATCGAGAATCCAGGTTCACGCTCATGGCAATACGTATTGAACTCTGGCCGGCAGCTGATCGATCACCAATTGCAGGCCTTGGCTGAGCATCTTTGGTTGAGGGCCACAAGTGACCCGGCGCTGATTGAGCTGGAAGGCGAACAGAGCAAAGCGGCTGTTCGAGATATACGCCTTCGTCTGGTTCAGATTCAACTCGCGCGAGTTCTGCCCGGCGCAGCTGAAACAATCCTGGATGAGGTTCAAACAAATGTGGACGGAGCAATGCCAAACCTGGGCATCCTGGCGGCGCAGCTTGAGACGGCGCACGAGCTTCGACTAAGCGTTCTCGCCTACCAGCGGCAGTACCTTTCAGACCCTGACAACGCCGAGGCCTTTCGATCTGTTATCGGAGTCATGCAGCGCGCAGGTGACCCGGCTCTCTTTGAGAGCTTTCTTCGCCCCATCGTTGCGGGCGAGCGCCCAATTCCGAGCGGAATTGAGCGATCCGAGATCGTGCTCAGGCTGGCCGAGGCTTCCGAACAGGGTGGTCACCCGGCTCGTGCGCGGGCGTTTCTCGAAGAGGCGCTCCAGGCTGAACCGACGAACGCTCAATATCTTCAGGCGTTGGCCAGACTTCCGCAAACACCATTGCGCGAAGCCGAAGAGTTGTGGCAGCGGCTCCTAGCCTCCCAACCGGACCGCGTGGACTACCTGCAGGGATTGGCGAATCTCTATTCACGATCCGGTCGCCAGGCCGACGCAATTAAATTGGTGGCGGAAAAAGATCGAGGTTCAGGCGCCGTTCGTGAAATGGAGTCAATTTATGGAAGCTCTGTTCCGGAAGAGCTTCCTGCCAATCCAGATCAGTTAATTCGGCAAGCGCACGCCTACCTGCGCGACGGCGCCCCTGCGAACGTCGTCAGCATTGCGTCCGAACTGAGGCGTCTCGGGCACTCGAACGAGGCCATCGAATTGCTTAGAGCGTCGGCTGGCCAAGCGACTGATGCGCACGCGAAGGCTTTCTTGGAATCCCAAATGCTAACCCAGTTTCTGCCTGCGCCCGGCCTTGATCGCGAGCTTGATCAATTCTCCTTCCTCGCCGAAACCCATCCGGATCTCCGATCCACGTTTTGGGAAACGCTCGGCAGTCTGGCGAAGAAGGAAAATCCTGGAGCGGTAGGTCGGCTTCGCGAAGCCTGGAAGGAAGGCAATGTCCTCGCCGGCGAAGTTCTCGCAGGCGTCGAATTGTCCCGCGGAAACCAACCGGCGGCAATCCAGGTGATCGATGCTCTTTTGAAAGGTGACGCGCTCCCGGAAAGTGCTCTCTCGCGGCTCGAGGTCACGTTAAATCAAGCGCACTTACCGGAACTGGCAGGGCGCGTCACGCAGGAATTAGTTGAACGGGATCGCAACGAACTCGGACGCTATTTTGCCTGGTGTCATGACCTTTGGGCTGCAGGAGACCGAGAGACGGTAAGCCAGATCCTGAACCGGCTCGCTCGCCGTTCGTGTTTTCATCCTGACCTCCAGGGAAGAATTGCCTCGTTTTACCTCGCGGTTGGGCAGCCTTCGCTTGCTCGCGTAGCACTCGAGGCCGCGTTGGCACAAGATCCCGATCAAGTTCACCCAGAATGGCGGCTCCAGTATGCGCAGCTTTTGTTGGACGATGGGAACGCCAGCAAGGCAAGAGGGGTGTTGCGAAATACTCATATCCTGCGCAGCGACGCGATCTTTAAAGAGTATTTTCACTTAGTCGCCCGGGCTAATCTGTCCGACGAGTGGCTGGGGGAGACCGACTACTTGCCCCAGGATATCGGAGACGATTTATGGGTGAGTTGCATCGATCGTTGGGAGGAGGAAGGAGCTGCCGGTCCTGCTCTGGCTGCCTTGGAAAGAAGGCCGGATATTGTTCCACGCACTTTGAAACACGCTTCGCGCCTGTTCGCTGACTGGGCGACTGCTCCACGTGCCAGCGTCCTTTTCGAGAGCTTGCTCGGGAACGTGGTTCTGGAGCGGAATGAAGCGGCGGATGCTCTTCAGTTTGCCGATGCCCTGCTGGACTCTGCGCAGCGGCCTGTCGCGCTCAAAGCCCTAGCGGCCGTGGAGCGAGCCGGCGACGATGATCTCAAAGCAGAGGCGAAGAAACGGCTGAATCAGGCGCACTAAACCCGGATATTGTATAAGGGAGAAAAAAGTGGGGAAGAGGAATCGTGCCGCCCGCGGTTGGTAGGGTCGTTTCTCCGAAACGACCGCGAAGCTTCCATTCGCGGTTCAGGCGCATCGCGTATTGTCGTTACATCCAGTTAGAATACCGGGCACGAACTCTAGCAGAGCAAACGGCGCCGGGCCCTTGAAGATCGGGTTCGCCGTTCGGCTAGCTCCCCAGGCTTCGCTCGAGGGTTGTTCTCCTGCGGCGAGGGAATGGCGCGGCCATCAATTCATTTGATTTATTCAAATGAATGAGATAGCTTGTCCAAGATGAATCAGGCCAGGCCAAAGAAGGAAGATCCCGATGCCAAACGGCGCTTAATTGAGGCCGGCCTGGAGATCTTCGGCGTCTATAATCTCGAGGGCGCGACGACCCGGCAGCTGGCCAAACGCGCGGGCACTAACCAGGCAGCGATTCCGTACTATTTTGGCGGAAAGGAAGGCCTCTACCTCGCCGTGGTTCAGCACCTGTTCGCGGCCAACTTTACCCTGATCCAACCGGTCGTTGTCGAAATTCGGAAGCGGCTCACCGCCGGGAAACTTTCGAAATCTGAGGCGCTCGAATTGCTCAAGAGGCTGCTTTCAACCATGCTCGAGTTAGTTCTCACCAGGGGGGCGAGCAGCACTTGGGCCCGGATCATCATGCGGGAACAGATGCAGCCAACTCCAGGATTTGACCTGCTTTACGAAGGAGCAATAAAGCGAGTTCACGAGACTGTTTCGCTGTTGGTGGGCACGATCATTGGCCGAAAACCTGCTGATCCCAAAGTCATTCTTCGGGCCCACATGCTGGTCGGCCAGGTTCTGATTTTTCTCGCCGGCCGAGAAACGATTCGCCGCCGGCTGAACCTGAACGGGTACACAGACAAGGAGGTGCGGGAAATCCAGCAGGCGCTAGGCGAGCAGCTCGACCTTTTGCGGTGCGAAATGCCAGGAGAAGAAAGACGAAACGGCGACTGCTAATCATTCTGGTAGTGGCAGCGGTAGTCGTTACCGGCGGTTGGATTTTGTTTCAGCAGCTCGAGGCTAGACAGTCCAAGCCGCTGCAGATCTACGGGAACGTCGATATTCGCCAGGTGAATCTGGGCTTCCGGGTCAGCGGTCGGATCCAGGAGATGCGCCTGGAGGAAGGGGACCCGGTAAAGGCCGGAGACCTCATCGCGTTGCTCGATCAGGGTCCCTACCAGGACCAGGTTAATATCGCACAGGCGCAATACGAACAAGCTCAGGCGAATTACGCAAAAATGGTCAACGGCTACCGTAAAGAGGAGATTGATCAGGCGCGCGCACAGCAGGCGCAAGCGAAAGCAAACGTTACTAACGCGGAGCTGACCTTCCAACGACAGAATGCTCTGAGACAAACCAATGTGATTTCGAAACAAGATTTAGATAACGCTATAGCGCAACGCGATACCTCTAGAGCCCAGGAGGAATCGGCCACGGCAAACCTCAACTTAGAATTGACCGGAAATCGCCGGGAGGACATCGATGCTGCTCGGGCACAGTTGGAGTATGCGAAGGCAAACCTCGAAAACGCAGAGCGCAACCTTTCCGATTGCCGTCTCGTGGCGCCATCGGACGGCGTTATTATAACCCGCGCCGTCGAGCCCGGGGCAATTGTCAGCTCCGCGGTTGTCAACTCTGGAACGACTGTGTATTCGCTGGCGCTGAACGAACCGATCTGGATTCGAACGTACATCGACGAGCCTGACCTGGGCCGGATCTACCCGGGAATGAAAGCGCTTATCTACACCGATGCGAATCCGAACAAGCCGTACGAAGGTCAAATCGGATTCATCTCACCGATTGCAGAGTTTACCCCGAAGGAGGTTCAGACCCGGGAACTGCGCACCGATCTCGTATTCCGGCTTCGGGTCATCATCGATAAACCCGACAAGTATTTGCGACAGGGAATGCCCGTGACGGTGAAATTGATCGACGGAGGGAATTTCAATGGAACCTCAGCCATCCCGAAATGAGGCTCGCTCGCTTGTAACGATTCGTGGTCTTGTCAAACGATTCTCCAAGGAGGGGAGAGCCGCCCTGGATCACATCGACGGCCAGATCCGCGGCGGAACAATCACCGGTCTCGTGGGACCGGACGGCGCCGGGAAAACAACTTTGATCCGAATCATTGCCGGGCTCCTTCTACCCAGCGAGGGACAAGTGGAGGTCCTTGGCTTTGATCCGGCGCGCGAAGCAGCGCAGATTCAAGAGCGCTGTGGTTATATGCCGCAACGGTTCGGCTTGTACGAGGACTTGAGCGTCATTCAAAACCTTGATTTGTACGCCGATTTGCGAGGGTTATCCGATACGGAGCGCGGGCAGACCTATGCGCGCCTCCTGCGATTCACCGATCTCAAAAGATTCACGGATCGAAAGGCGGGTGCACTTTCGGGCGGGATGAAACAGAAGCTCGGACTAGCCTGTGCATTACTTAGCAAGCCAGAGCTATTGCTCCTTGACGAGCCAAGTGTCGGAGTCGATCCACTCTCCCGACGAGATCTTTGGGGAATGGTTCAGGAACTGGTGAGCGAAGGAATTGGCGTTGTCTGGAGCACGGCCTATCTGGACGAAGCGGAGCGCTGCGGCGAAGTTATTCTTTTCCACGAAGGTAAAAAGGTTTTTGACGGTCCGCCAAGCAAGCTGACTCAAAGGGTGGAATCCAGGACGTTTTCCTTACCTGTGACTAGCGGACGGCGCAAAGTCCTGGAACGGGCGCTGCGGTTGGAATCGGTCATCGATGGAGTTGTACAGGGGCAAAACCTTCGCCTTGTGTTCCGAGATAAGGAGCCCCGATTTGACGCGGTTGCGATAGGCGCTGAGGCGAATACGCAACTTAAGGCGGTTACCCCTCGTTTTGAAGATGCCTTCATCGACGCGCTCGGCGGCGCTCCCAAAGGTGAGTCCGCCGTGGCGAAAGCGCTGAAGGCAATTCCCAAGGAAGAAAGGCCGGTGATCGAATGTAACGGGCTGACCAAACGCTTCGGTGCCTTTGTTGCTGCGGATCAGGTGACATTCTCGGTTCAGCGTGGTGAGATCTTTGGGCTTCTCGGGCCAAATGGTGCTGGAAAATCCACTACGTTTAAAATGCTCTGCGGTTTACTTCGGCCTAGCGAGGGCCGTGCCAGAGTCGCTGGGTTTGATCTTCAGCAGGCGGCGAGCCAGGCAAGAAACCGCCTCGGCTACATGGCTCAGAAGTTTTCTTTGTATGGCGATCTCAGCGTTCGACAAAACCTTCAGTTCTTTTCGGGGATCTATGGACTGACTGGCAAACGGCAGCGCGAAGCCGTCGACCAAATGGAGCAAATCTTTGGCCTGGAAGACTACGCGCCTATGTCTGCGGGGCAGCTCCCCCTCGGATTCAAACAACGCCTGGCGATGGCTTGTTCGCTGATGCATGAGCCCGACGTTCTCTTTCTCGATGAACCAACCTCGGGCGTCGACCCGATAACGCGGAGAGGATTCTGGAACCATATCAATGCGCTGGTTGAGAAAGGGAGAACGGTCATGGTCACGACGCACTTCATGGATGAAGCCGAATACTGTGACCGGCTGGCTCTGATTTATCGGGGAAAGGTCATTGCGCTGGGACAGCCTGACGAGCTGAAGCGCGACGTCCAGTCGCACGACCATCCCGATCCGACGATGGAAGACGCCTTTGTCGCGCTGATTCAACAATCGGACGCGAGAAAGCAAACTTAAAACAGTGGGCAGTGCCCTGCCTGTTAACATCATGCCAAAACGGAACTTCAGTTGGCGCCGGCTGCGCGCATTGATCTGGAAAGAGGCGATCCAGATCGTCTACGATCCAAGCAGCATACTTATAGCCTTCGTTCTACCGATTCTCCTCCTGTTTTTGTTTGGATATGCCGTCTCCCTGGACTCGACGAAGCTGAAGATCGGATTCGCGATCGAAGATCGCAGTCCGGAAACGGAAAGCCTGCTGGCGGCATTTCGGGACTCAAAATATTTTGAACTGAAAGTCAGCTTTTCGCGGCAGGAGCTTGAAAAGGACCTGGTAGCCGGAGCCATCCGGGGAATGGTTATCGTGCCAATAGATTTTTCCCGAAAGCGGCAATGGAACGACGCTGAGCCGCCTGTTCAGGTTATTGCCGACGGCAGCGAACCAACTACGGCAAACTTCGTTCAAAACTACGCCCGGGCCCTGATCACGCTCTGGACTCAGCAAAGAGCACTGGAGTCGGGTTCCCCGATGCCGGCATCGATCGATATCGAAAGCCGGATGTGGTTCAACCCCTCGCTAGAGAGCAAGAACTACCTTGTGCCAGGATCGATTGCGATCATTATGACAATGATCGGCACGTTATTGACGGCCATGGTTGTCGCCCGGGAATGGGAACGCGGGACGATGGAAGCCCTGATGGCGACACCGGTGCGGATTCAGGAGATCATCCTGGGAAAACTGTTGCCGTATTTTGGCCTGGGACTAGGCTCGATGGTTTTCTGTACGATTGTGGCGATCTTCGTTTTCCGGACGCCTTTTCGCGGATCGTTTTTGTCATTGTTCTTGTTTAGCTCGCTCTTTCTATTCACGTGCTTGGGGATCGGGCTGCTGGTCTCGACGCTGGCCAAGAGCCAGTTTGTGGCTGCTCAGTTCGCGTTGGTGCTTGCATTTTTGCCGGCCGTTCAGCTTTCGGGGTTCATTTTCGAAATCTCCAGCATGCCGCTCGCGATTCAGGGGCTGACCTATCTTTTTCCCGCGAGATATTTTGTCCAAGGCCTGCAATCGATCTTCCTGGTCGGTGACGTGCTGCCGATCCTGTTGTCGAATGGATTGGTCTTGGTCGGATTCTCCGCTTTGCTCTTTCTGCTCAACGCGCGAGTTACTCACAAGCGATTGGCCTGAAATACCATGTGGAATCGAATTAAGGCGCTGGTCATCAAGGAAACCCTCGCGGTGTTGCGCGATCCTCGGAACCGGGTCGCTCTCATCGCCCCACCTCTCCTGCAACTGTTTCTTTTTTCATTCACGGGAACCCAAGAGGTAAAGAATATCCGGATCGGCATTCTTAACGAGGACTACGGGCAGGCTGCGTCCGAGCTGGCCCAGCGCCTGGCGGCTTCTCCGAATTTTACGCGGGTCTATTTTGTTCAGTCGCCGGAACAACTCCGAGAGTTGATCGATAAGCAGCAGGCGATTCTTGGGGTTCGGATGCCGGCAGATTTCTCGAGACGCCTATCCACAAACAATAACCCGGAAGTTCAAGTGGTGCTGGACGGCAGGAAATCAACGGCGGCGCAAATTGCCCAAGGCTACATATCTTCAATCGTGGATCAATTCAGTCAGGACCTTAACCAGCGGGTCAACAGCGAAACCAACCCAGTGTTTGTCGAACCGCGCAACTGGTTCAATCCCAACCTTGACTATCTCTGGTTTACTGTCCCGAGCCTGGTGGTGATCATCACCCTTCAGGTCTCCATGAATGTTACAACCATGTCTGTGCCTCGGGAGCGCGAAATGGGGACGTTCGACCAGCTGCTCGTCTCACCGCTTAAGCCAATCGAGATTATGATTGGCAAAGTGATTCCGGCCTTTCTGCTGGCTTTATTTGATGCCACGATTTTCATTCTGGTCGCGGTCTTTGTCTTTCAGATTCCTTTCCGTGGCTCTATTCCCTTGCTTTACCTGTCGCTCATCATTTTTGTTAGCTCGGTAGTAGGGATCGGCTTGCTGATTTCCGTGATTTGCTCAACTCAGCAGCAAGCCATGCTCGGCACGATGTTGGTCATGCTGCCGGCATTTGTCATGTCAGGCTATACCAGTCCGATTGAAAATATGCCGGGCTGGCTGCAGCCGGTGACTTATCTGAACCCGCTGCGTTACATCATGGTCATCGGCAAAGGTATTTTTCTAAAAGACCTGCCTGCGGAGGCCGTGTTCGCTAACATCTGGCCAATGGCGTTGATAGCTGCCGCCACGCTTTCGTTCTCGACCTTGTTCTTCCGGCGCCGGCTGGCCTGAGCGGGTCGCTGGTTCGGAGTTCCGCGTTCCGAGTTCAGGGTTCCGCACCTGGAAGGTGCGCCTACTGTGCTTTGGGCCGAAAAATACCGAACAGCAAAGTAGGCGCAGCTTCTAGCTGCGGAACGCCGAACCCGGAACTCGAAACGCACTGTTCGATGTTGTTCTTCGGAAAAGCTTAGGTCACTATGCGCTTGATGGCTCGACCTGCCAAAAGGACGAAGGTTGTCGCGACCATTGGTCCGGCAAGTGATAGTGAAGAGATGCTGCGCCGCCTGGTGGATGCCGGCATGGATGTTGCCCGCTTGAACTTTTCCCATCGTACCGCCGAGGAAGCGAAGCCTCTGGTCGAACGGATCCGGAAGGTAGCCGATCAGATGGGAGTTTTTGTTGGTATTCTGGGCGATCTGCGAGGACCCCGGATCCGGGTTGGCGAGATGCGGGATGGTGCGATCGAATTGGCGCAGGGAAACAAGATAGTCCTTACGCCGGAGAAGGTGATCGGAACGCCAGAAAAGATCGGTGTCAGTTTCCGCGGCTTAGCGAACGACGTGGCTCACCGGGCGACCATTCTCCTGGATGATGGAAACATTGAACTTCAGGTTCTCGAAATTCGGCCTCCCGGCGAAGTCCTGTGCGAAATCCTTCGAGGCGGCCAGCTTAAAAGCAACAAGGGCGTCAATCTCCGAAATCGCTTGATCTCGCTCCCGTCACTGACAACGAAAGACTATCAGGACCTGGATTTTGCTGTTGAGGAGGAGCTCGATTTCCTGGCGTTATCGTTCGTGCAGTCGTCTTCGGACGTGCGCTTTCTCAAGCAGGCTCTGGCCGAGCGGGGTGCGAGCATCCCAGTGATCGCTAAAATTGAGCGAAAAAACGCACTTGATGATATCAACAACATCGTCCGCGAGTGCTATGGGGTGATGGTTGCGCGGGGCGATCTCGCCCTGGAAATGAGCTTTGAAGATGTGCCGATCGCGCAGAAGCGGATAATCGCGGCGTGCCGGCAGGCGGGTGTACCGGTGATCACAGCCACGCAAATGCTGGAGTCGATGACCGGTTTCCACAAGCCAACCCGCGCCGAAGCGGCTGACGTCGCAAATGCGATCCTGGACGGGACCGACGCAGTGATGCTCTCCGCGGAGTCGGCCGTTGGGAAGTTTCCGGTAGAGGCGGTTGCAACGATGTCGATGATCGCTGGGCGGGCTGAAGAGGCGTGGATTACCGGGGAATTGCCAGCTCTGCCGGCATTGCCGGACAGCCCGGGCCTTGACGCCGCAGTTGGGCACGCGGCGCAGATGATTGCGAGCGAAGTTTCCGCTCGTGCCATCGTCACGGCAACCGCGTCGGGCACCACCTCGCGACGGGTCGCATGTCATCGGCCAAAGATGCCGGTCATTGCACTCTGCTCTTCCAAGGATATTTGTCGGCGGCTGAGTATAACCTGGGGAGTCGAGCCGGAGCTTGTTCCCCCGCTTGCCGGAACCGCGCACCTGGTGAAGCTGAGTGCCGAAGCGGCAGCGAAAATATTAAAGGCCGAACCGGATGCCGTATTGACGATTGTTGCAGGCACACCGTTTAACATGCCCGGTAAGACCAACCTGATTAAGGTGGAGACGGTCGGGAATGCCCTGAAAGCAGAACCGGGAAATGTGGAGGAATGACCGGGAGCGTACGATGAGGAAGCGGGCGTGGTGGTCTTTTAGGTGGCCTTAGTCCACGGAAGCCTCCAACGTCCCGGGTTATAACCAATGCGGCGCTGCCTGGCGATTTTTCACAAACAGATTGGCGATTTAGTTCTCCTCGAGCCGGCCCTGACGCGCCTGGCTCAAGCGTCAGGTCGTGCTGTTGATTTAATTACGAGGTCAGGGTTTGAACCTCTTGTTTCCTTGATGCCGGGCGCCAACTTTTGTTCCAAACCAAGCCTGCGAGCCTATGATGCTCTATGGTGTTTCGATGACCGGAGAAAATCGGCTCTCTTTTCCTTTATTTCTCGGGCACGGCAAAAAAATCTCCTGATCAATCCCGGAGTGCCCGTCCGGTGGTACCATCCCAAGGTCTTCTCGAAGATCTTTGCGCCCGACATCGGTGAATCTCATATCGCCGAGTATTACTGGCGACACACTGACGTTGGTGAGGCCGGGCAGTTCAAGCCACCCCGGCTAAAGGCGCCTCCCAGAGAATGGGAGTTTCCACTTTCGTCGAAAAATTACTTGTGCGTGAATCCGACTTCCGGATGGAAAAGCAAGAATTGGACGCCTGAGAAATGGGCTCGGACCATCACCCGCCTGAATGAGATCGGGATAGGGCCGACAGTCATGACGTCCGGGAAGCAAGAATGGCAAAAGGCGCACTGTCACAGCATTTGCCAATTACTTAAATACCCGGTTGAAAACGTCGCTGGACTGACCACACTGGAAAACTATTTGTCGATTCTTCTGCACGCAAAGTTGGTTCTTACCGTCGACGGATCAGCGAGCCACCTTGCGGCAGCTTTTCAGCGGAAGTGTGTAACGCTTTTTGGCCATACCGACGCGAAGCGTTGGCACAGGGAAACTGAGTATTCTCACGCGATAGTGACGAGTGAGATTGTGCGTGTGCCGGGTTCGAGGTTGACCCTTCTCCCCGAGGAACCTGTAGTGAAAGCCGTTGCTGATCTTTGGGACACTCGACCCTAGCCCGCAAATCTCAGTGT
>JBAUZZ010000436.1:0-3168 GCA_049585495.1 Chthoniobacterales bacterium
CATTGTCGATCACAACGGGGAGCATTGATGCCAAGCGTCTTCCTCCAGACTCAACCATTGCCTCACAAGAAGCCGCCAGCCTGGACGAAATCGCCGGAAAACTGGCAGGCGTTGCGGACAGCGCGAATACGCTCATTACCCAGGCGCAGGGGGAACTCAACGACATGAGCGGTAACGTGAATCACCTCCTTGCCAATCTGGACACGATGACCGGTCCGCGGAATCAGAAAAAGGTCCAAGCCATTCTGGACAACATCGATCGATTGGTCGCCGACGAGCGCCCGAAAATTGAGCGCCTTACAGACAAACTTGCGCGAGTTACCGAGCATGCCGATGACACCATTCAAAATGTAAATGGCACGGTAACTGATGTGCGCGCGCCCATGGGGAAAGATCTGGCTGAAATACAGAGCACGCTGGAGGAGGCGAGGAGCTTGTTGCAGTCCATGCAGGTGATTGTTCGCGCCAACGACTACAAGATCGACGACACAGTGGAAAGTCTGCGCGAGGCGACTGACAACCTCAATCAGTTCACGAGTTCTTTGAAGCAGCGCCCGTGGAGCCTGATCCGCACCAAGCAAGCCGGGGACCGGCAGGTTCCGAAATAAGGAGTCGGTCAAAAATGAGGAAAATCGAAATGACAAGAATACCTACGGTGCTCGTATTGATGCTGGCGCTATTACCCGCCCTGGTTGGGTGTGGCCGGGTAAGATACCCGGCCTATTACACGCTTAATTTGCCGGCTCCGCCAGATCCGCCCGCGCCGGACAACGTCCGAACCTCAATCGCGGTGCGAGAGTTTCAATCGCCTAACTATCTGCGGCAAGGGCCCATTGTGTTCCGAACTACTCCGGAGGAAATCGGCTTTTACGAATATCACCGCTGGGCGGCAGATCCGCGAGCGCTTGTGACCGGCGCAGTAATCGATCATCTGCGTGGCAGCGGTCAGTACTCCATGGTTTCGACGTATAACGGGCGTCCTGATAATGACTACATCTTCAGCGGCAAATTGGAAAAGCTGGAAGAAGTGGATTCACAGGCCGGGGTGAAAGTGGAAGTTGCAATGTCTGCACAAATCACCAGAGTCAAAACGGGCGCCACGGTTTGGAGCAATGCTGTCTCCGAAGTCGGAACCGTGTCTCAACGAAGTGTACCTGGGGTCGTGTCTGAGATGAATCGGACTGTGGAGATAGCTATTAACGAGCTGCTTTCTACGGTTCCGGCGCCGCTGGCGAGTGAGCGATAGGAATTCAATTCTCGGATAGACGCGCGACGTCCATCCTGTGGCAGTTGTCGTGGTGAGAAATCATTCCCTGTCGCATTCACTGCGGGAGTACCAAACTGCTCTTATCTTGAAATTGAGAGTTGCTGTAGAGCACGCAAATTATGACAATCAGCGAAGGCCGATATCGCACTTTGCTGGATGCCCCCACCGTTCTAGCAGAGCAGCCGACGATCAAAGCTGTCCAGAGCAGCCTGCGGGGTGTTTTGTCCAGCACTTCTAGATTGCACGGCGCCGATCTCTATGTCTTGGACAATGACGGAAACAATTTGCGCCTGCTCGACTTCGACAAGGAACTGGACGCGCCCGGGATCCAGATTGGTAGCAGAATTCCGTGCACGGGGTTCGCGGCTGAAGTACTTGAGCAGCAGAAACCAGTTTTTCTGCCGGATGTGTCGCAGGAAATGTTAAAGATTCCCGACCTGGCTGCATTTGCCTCTGCGTGTATAGGACGCAGCACCTATTTGTTTCCCGTGTCGACATACCAGAAGAAATACGGATTTCTTGCCGTAACAAAGTTGCCCGGCCAGCAATTTCTACCCGAAGATGTCGAACTGCTCGGTTCTATGGCGGCGCACGTTGCAGTCGCCCTGGAGTGCGCACTGGCCAGAGATCGAGCAGAGCAGTATCAGCGTGAGCTCGCCAGCGAGCGGGACCGTCTTCGCCTAGTGCTCGAAATGAACAATCATGTAGCCAAGTTGGACATAGACGATGTCCTTCGCTCAGCCTCGACATCGATTCGTAGATATTTTGGGTGCGATTCCATCACCTTCTGGGTGCTGAAAGAGGAAACTGGCCGGCTGCAAAAAATATTGCACGATTTCCCTGGCGGCAATGGACTCATGGCTGCAGTCGCCTCCGCAGACCTGAGTGCCGCCGAGTTGAATTTTGAGAGGCTGCGTCAGCGCACCACCGAAATGTGGTCACTGGAGGACTTCGACAAACTACCTGCGAGTCTTCGAGACCCGCTGAAGGCGGAATCGATGAAGTCTTTAGCCTTCGTTTGCCTGGCGACCGAAAATCGGCCGTTGGGCTTGCTGTCATTGGGCAGCCGCAGGGCAGAGGTGTTCGGACAACAGGACCTCGACCTCCTGTCGCAGATTGGCATTCAGATATCGCTTGCCTTGGATAATGCGCTCGCCTACGGACGCTTGAACGCATCGGCGACTCGTCTGGAAGAAGAACGCCTGTACCTTGAATCAGAGATCAATGCGGAATACAACTTCGAGGACATAGTCGGCAAGAGCGCGGCGATCCGCAAGGTGCTGGACCAGGTCGCGATCGTGGCGCCAACCGGTTCCACTGTGCTCCTGCACGGCGAGACCGGTACGGGCAAGGAGCTGGTTGCCCGAGCCATGCACACTCTCAGTCCGCGGCGCGAGCGGACATTTGTACGGCTGAACTGCGCGGCTATTCCTTCAGGTCTGGTGGAAAGCGAACTCTTCGGCCACGAAAAGGGTGCTTTCACGGGCGCCCTCATGCAGAAGCGAGGCCGCTTTGAGCTGGCCGATCACGGCACCCTCTTCCTCGACGAGATCGGCGACATTAGTTTAGAGCTCCAGCCGAAGCTGCTGCGTGCCCTGCAGGAGCGGGAATTCGAACGCCTTGGAAGTACGAAAACCATCCAGGTTGATGTTCGTCTGATTGCCGCCACGCATCGGGATTTAGAAAGCATGATCCGCAATAGTCAGTTTCGCGAGGATCTTTTCTACCGGCTGAGGGTGTTTCCTATTGAAATTCCGCCACTGCGCGAACGGCGGGAGGACATTCGACTACTCGTTCACTTTTTCGTGTCACGCTTTTCGCGCCGAATGCAAAAGCGGATCCGGTCTGTTCCGAAACCCGCAATGGAGGCCCTAGTGAATGCCGATTGGCCTGGAAATATC
>JBAUZZ010000437.1:0-12966 GCA_049585495.1 Chthoniobacterales bacterium
CGTCGTTTTCCGCATAGCACCGTTCATCCTCCGGGAAATCATGGAACGTTGGCCGGATAATGGGCGCGTAATCTCGATGCGCACGCCACATCAGGTCGTAAAAATACGGGATCAGCCGATACCGGAACTTAATTAGATCACGGATGTACGGCGTAATTTCCGGAAACATCCACGGCTCGTTGACCGATTGATCGTCATTCCAGGAATGGATGCTGAAGCGCGGCAGAAAGATTCCGAATTGGACCCAGCGCAAAAAAAGTTCAGGATCCGGCCGTGGCCCGGAAAAACCGCCAACGTCGTGACCGAGGTTTGAAACTCCCGACAGAGCCAGACCAATCCCCATCTTGATGTTGTAACGCAGCGTTTCCCAGGAAGTGTAGTTGTCACCGGACCACGTCTGGACATATCGGTGCATGCCAACGGTGCCTGATCGGGTCACGAGGAAAGGTCGAGTGGCCGGTACGAATTCGCGCTGTGCCTCCCGCGAAGCTCGCATCATCAAGAGCGTTTGAAGCGGTTTGCATTCGACCGCGCGGCGAGGATTGCCAAAACCATAGATTCGGGCTTTCGTGTTCCAGACCTCGAATTCGTTGTTGTCGTTCCAAGTTCCGGCCACGCCGTATTTCAGCAACGATTCAACAACGGCGGCTTTCCACCATTCCACCGTATTCGGATTGGTGAAATCGAGATATGCGCCTACCTCGTCCCAGAATTGCACCATTGTCGGTTTTCCATCCTCATCTCGGATTAAGAGCCCCTTGGCTTCCGCCTCGCCAAAGCGGGGATGATCGCGCAACAAACAGGGCTTGATATTGGGGCATAGCCGAATGCCATGATCCAGGTAGTTTTGTACGAAGCCTTGCGGATCAGGGAACTTCGTCCGGTCCCAGTTGAACACATAACGTTTGGCACCGATTGAAGTGTAGCCCGAAGATAAATGAAAAGAGTCACACAGGATGTCGTGTTCTTCGCACCGGATGAGAAACTCGTTGAGGCGCTGCTGAGCGTCGGGTGAATCGGTATACGTCATGGTCGAACCCGAATAGCCCAAGCTCCACTTTGGCAGGAACGCCGGCTGCCCCGTCAACCAGGTGTAGCGCCGGACTACGTCCGCCAAGGTGGCACCCGCGATGAAGAAATAGTCCAAGTCCCCATAGTCGGCAACGAAGTAGCGATAATAGCCGTGGTAATTGTCCAGCTCGCGCCCCAGATCGAAGGTACAATCGGCGACCGTGTCATAGAAGAGGCCGAAGGCGACATGATTGTTCTTCTTCCAGGTTAAATAGAACGGAATATGCTTGTATAAAGGGTCCGTCGTTTGTGCATTATAGCCCATCGCGTCGATATTAACCATGCGATAGCTCTGACCCGCGCGGTTAGTAGAGCCCGCGCGTTCGCCGAGGCCAAAGTACATCTCATCTGACTCCCGCTTCAGATAGTGGTAAACGCGTTCATCCCACCAACCGAAATTGTAGCTTTGGGTCGCTCGATCTGAGGCGGCGACATGCCACTGCCCTCGCCGGATTGTTTCCCACTGACAACATAAGCCTTCTAGTTTTATCGTCAGGCGGACAACAGACGTCGCAACCTGCAACACTCCCGGCCCCTTTCGAACTTCAAATGCCGGCAACGCAAAACCATCCAGATCCAAGCGGTCTCGACCCTCAAGTGGGACATCCTCACAGCCCGGCGCGATTGCCCAGGTGCGAGGGAAATTAAACTTGCCACTCGTCAGCACGACCACACGCAAAATATCTTCTTCAAGAACAAAAATATAAGCCAGATGCCCCTCCGTGCTTTGGAGAGTTAACCGAGAGCCGGCCTGGTCGAGCAACTGAAAATTCGGGACTGAAGCTAGTGACATGAAGTTATCGTTCTTCGAATTTTATAGAAGAATTTATGTCGCGAGTCTCGCTCGAGGCCTGCCCACAAGTGCGATCACAACAACCGCACCGATCAGATCAAATACGGCGAGGCACGCAAACAGCGGGCCGTACCCGATGGTGGTCGCTAGAGCGCCGACCACCAAAGAGAAGAGTAAACCGCCGGTCCAGGCCGCAGTACCAGTAAAGCCGTTTGCCGTAGCTACTTCGTGCGCATCGAAAACATCGGCGCTCAAGGTGTTGAGCAACGCGGAAATCATCTGATGAGCGAAACCCCCGACGCAGAACAGTGCGATCGCGACGTAAGCGCTGCCGGCCAGACCAATTGAACCCGGGCCGATCATCAGGAACGCACCCAGCACGATCCCGGCAATTCGGGAGCTAATCAGTTCCATCTTTAAGTTTTTCATCAAGAAAGGTGACAAATAGCCGCCGAATATTCCGCCGAGATCAGCCGCCAGGAATGGTAGCCAGGCGAATATAGCAATTTCTTTGAGATTCATGTGACGCACCGTGACCAGATAGAGCGGAATCCAGAAATTGAAAGTTTGCCAGGCCGGTTCGGCCAGAAAACGCGGAATCGCGATCCCCCAGAATCGTGCCGATGAAAGGATTTTCTTGACAGGCGGTGGCTTCAGATCTCCTGAGCCTGCAGCCTTGTCGGGCTCCTGGCCCTCAAAAATATATGTGCGCTCTCCCTCGCTGATTAATCCGTGGCTTCTCGGCGGGCGGTAAAAGATCCACCATAGTGCGGCAAAAATAAACCCTAGACTGCCAGTAACTACAAACGCCATTTGCCAGTTGGCCTGCAATAAAACCCAAACCACCAACGGTGGGGCCAATAAAGCACCTAGTGACGTGCCAGCATTAAAAAAACCGACAGCTACAGAGCGTTCTTTAGCCGGGAACCATTCTGAAATTGCTTTGATACCGGCGGGGATCGCTGCAGCCTCGGTTAAGCCAAGCAACCCTCGATAAGCAGCGAGAGAACCCCAGCCTCCGGCAAAGGCGTGCAACACGTTCGATAAAGACCAAGCCACCGCAAACAACGTGAAGCCAGATCTCAGGCCTAGAAAATCGAGCACAATGCCGCATACCGATTGCATCACGGCATAGCCAACTTGGAAGGCGCCAACAATGAACGAATATTCCTGAGTCGAAAATTGCAATTTTTTTTCTAACTCGGGAGCCAGAACGGCGAGCGAATTACGCGCCAGATAATTAATGATCGTCCCAAGGCAGATAAGACCGACGATCCACCAACGAAGACCTTTGAGTTTTTTCATCGAAGAGCCGAAGTCGAATCACTTCGCCGGGGAAATTGAAAAAGCTTCTCGCGTTGCTCTCCCAAAGCGCCGGCGGAGTTTTCCGGCCCCAATCCTACTTGTGTCGCAAAGGAGTGTACAGCTCTTCCTAGGGCAACATGATGAAGCAATGATATGGCCGTAGCGGGGAGACTTTAGAAAAACGACGAGCCGCCGGTGCCGATCCATCTTGCCATATAGTCGCCAAACCGAGCCACTTCGCCAGGGTTCGGGGTGTCGACTGAGACATAGCCCTGAGTGCCGACGAAATGACCCGTCTTCGTATCGTAAATCATGACGCCTTTAAGCGCCAAGTCGCTGTATGGATTGCTTTCATCGACCCTGGAGAGGAAACTGGCTGTGGTCTCAGAGTTTATTAGCTTTGGATAAAGGCCCCCATACGGAAACAATTTTGACGTCTCCACAGCCAAATATTTGGGTTCGGTCCCAAAACGCGCCCCATTTCGATCCCAATAATTTCGCGCCCGCCCTTCGGCGAGCTGAATTTCGTTCGTGGTCGGAAAATAGGTATCAATAGCGAAGTTGCGATTGTCCACGCCATTACCTGCGGCGCAGCCGAGAATGGTCAGGCAGAGACAAATCAGAATAACCGGTTTCACAGCGACAACCTCAGCTAGCAGTAGAGCAAAAGCGAATAGCTAGCTGGATGGTTTGCCTCTTCCGTGGTTGGTTGGGTGCCCCGCGCCTAGCCTGCATCGCTCTTAGCGCGGCGTAGCCGCAACCAAACATTCATTCGTGTGAAATGAGGTGATCGGGGGTCGGCGTAACTAAGGAATGACGGTAGGGTGTTCTGATCCCATATCAGCCGGTACGATAGAAGTTTAAAAACGGAACCTGACCGTTCCTTGTTGGCTTCCGTTCGAGATAATCGCTTCAAACAGCTTCGGATCTGCGTTTGGGTGTAACTCTATGATCCGGAAATTGTCCAGGTTGGGCTCAGAGGTGATCTTTTGAACGTCGTTCGTCTCGGTATTTTGGACATAGATCACATCCTTTCCAGCGTCCTCAAGCCAGCTGACCAGTACAAGGTTGCTAAAGACCCCGGCCTGCGCTGGTGGCGTTGTCTGAGTGCCTTTTGCAGCCGTTTGAGTAGGTTGCGGAACCGCCTTAGGAACGAAGGTCGTTGGATCGGCTCGCGGTCCGATTTTCTCGTTCGGATCCTGCACGACTATTCTTTGTTGCCCTGGTGCGTCGGTCGAACTGTAGCCACTATTGACGTACGCAGTATTGGCCTTTGAATCCATGGGCCGGGTGTTGCCTGTACTGGTGCTAACGACAACTGAGCCATGGTCCACCGCAGGTGCGAAGGATTCCGGTTGCACAGGCGCGGCTGAATTGTCCCCATATTGGTAGTCGTTATCCGGTCCGTAAACCAAATAGGAGTAATCGTAAGGATCGTAGGGATACCAATAACCACCGTCACCGAAGCGGCCGTGACCTTCGCGACCAGTCGAAAACTCTCGCGCCCCGCTGAACCCCGGAGTAAAGCCACGGCCGGTGAATCCGCCAAATGCGCGACCGCCACCACCGACAAAAGCGTGTCCTCCGTGTCCCCCGCCGTGACCGCCTCCCCCGCGAGCAAACGCAGCCGCGGGCATCAGCGTTAGAACGCCGGCCAAGACCGGACCGGCAAGCTTGATTAATCTCATAAAAATCTTTCTACAAATGCTATAATCTTAGGCACCCTTAAGGAGTAATCGGATGTTCTGATCGCATATCAGCCAGCACGATAGATGGCCGACCCTCGGCCCGCAGCAATTGGGCATCGAGCCCTCTCACGTTCGACAGGGAGAGACTCAACTTCCGCGTCAAGTTAGTGGATCAGCCCGAGATTTCTGTCGACGGCAAAACTGGCGCATAAGCTTTCCGTTTACGGCTGGGTGATGCCCTGGGAATTGCCAGCTGAACCCAAATGCCTTCGACGAGTACTCTCGAGAAAGCCGCGTTTCAGCCTAACTCGAGTGCAAGATAATTTTGCCGCGCGTCCGTCCACTCTCGGAAAGTTGATGAGCCTTTCTGGCTTCCGCTAGCGGGAGAACCGTTGCGATATGTGTTTTCAGTTTACCCGCGGCAATCAAGTGGTTTATTTCCCGTAATTGCTGCCCGCTTGGTTGCACGCCGATCATCGAGGCACGGATGCCAAAATTTTCCGCTTTTTCGTTGGACGGCGGGTTGACGGTCGTTACTAAACATCCGCCGCGCCGAATCGTTTCAAACGATCGCTCTAAAGTATCCCCGCCTACCGTGTCGTAAACGACGTCGACCTCACGCACTCTCTCTTCGAGTTTCTCCCGAGTGTAATCGACAAATTCGTCTGCCCCCAAGCTTCTGACGAATTCCTCATTTTTGCCCGAAGCCGTCGCGATTACAAATGCCCCCTTCGCTTTGGCAAGCTGAACTGCCATTGATCCGACACCGCCCGACGCGCCCGTGATCAGGATTCTTTGCCCGTCTCGAAGATTCGCGGTGTCAAAAATCGCCTGCCACGAAGTCAAAGCGCCAACTGCGACCGCTGCTGTATTGTCAAAGTCGAGGCTCTCCGGTTTCGGCGCAATTTCATCCGGCCTGGCAATCGTATATTCCGCATAGCCACCGTTGCGCTGCAAACTGACGTATCCGTACACGGCAGCGCCTGCCTGAAAATCTCGCACATCGCTGCCAACTTCTTCGATCGTGCCGGCGATTTCGCAGCCGAGAACAATCGGCAAGTGTAAGCCAAGCACTTCACCTAATCCGTTACGGATTTTCCAATCGACTGGATTAACGGCGGCCGCGCCATTATGCACGAGAATCTCATCTGCTTTTGGTTTGGGCCGCTCAATATTGGTGTAGGTCAAAACACTTTGATCACCGTATTTACTGATGGTCACTGCTTTCATTTTCTAATGCTACTCTCACTCACGCAGCACGAAATCCAAACCGTATTCCTCTGCGTAGATAGCCAACGAAGCATAGCCGAAGCGACAATCGAGCCGAGAACGCGCGTCGGGGTGTTCTGCATCGGGCGTGCGCCAAAGCGTTGTTCCGTTTCCAGACGTAGCTACCGGACCGCGAGATGGGGTAAGGCTTCGTTTAAGGACTTTAGATCGGGAAACCGGTAGCACCACACGTAGACGCGTCCCCTCATGCCCGCTTTGTCCGCGCTGGTATAACTACTCGTTACCATTTCAGGATCATGCTTAAAGGCCATCGCCGAATAGTCCCCGTTCTCGTGCTCGTAAATTTCGAAGTGTCTGCGCCCGAAATCGCGGCTTTCTACCCAACGTTTCCATGGCCCGAAATGCTCATTTCCCATAGCCCTAGTTCCTCTCAGGGCGCCCGTAGGTTTCCCACGCCATCGTGGCAAACTACTCGAGGCTACGCCTATGTAAATAAGATCGTACATCGCTAGTGTGTCTTTAGGCTGGATGGCATAAATTGAGCACCGCAGTCTTGACTGCTTACATGTTCGGCTGAACACTTTGTCTGCGCACGATCCTGATCTGCTGAATTCGGTTCAAATCATAGTGGAGGAACTCGAACCTCCCGGGCAGAGTCGCCTCAGAGCATGGGTGGCTGTTCAGAAGATCTCGCTTCATTCATGGTGCTTGATTATACCTCGTATCTAGACGCCAATCTCTGGCTTAAACATCCGACACCAAATGAGCTTCTCCGCGATCCAGTCGCCGGTAACCCTTGAAAATACGCACGAGACGAAAATCGTGCCGACACCCGAAGATCTAAAAGTCGCCCGACTCGTAGTAGCGGTGCATGGAATCGGCAACCAATTTCGCTATTCAACCGTCCAAGCGGTCGCCAGTCGGTTTGCTGCCTATTGCCGCAGGCCGATAACGCAACCGCTCGGTGCATTCCATCCGGCTAAGCTGATTACTAAGCCGGATTCGCCCGAACTCGGCGCCTATCTATTCGAACCCCCAAATGACTTCGAGAAAGACTTTGCCGGGTTCGGTTTCGCAGAAGTGTTTTGGGCGGATATTCCTGAACGGGCAGCAGACACGAAAAACACCACGGAAGAATCGAAAGCCTGGGCGCAAACACTTGTGGAGCGAGTTCGCGTGCTCGACCAGAGCAGCACTGGTAAATCGGATCTGATCGATTACAAGAAAGCGAGCGCCGTTGTCGAGGAGATGATCGGCACGATCAGGGTGCTGGAGAACCTCCTTTTCATCGCGAAGAAGGCGGGCCTGTTTGAATTCAATCTCGGGCAACTACTAACCGATTTCCTCGGAGACGTCCAAATCGTCGCGGACTTCAAGGATTATGGTGGTGACGTCTTTAAAAGATTTGCAAATACAATGGACAATATGGTTCGGCGCATGCCGAACGTAGAAAAAATCTATATCGTAGCTCACAGCGAGGGAACCGTTGTTTCATTCAAAGGGCTTGTGACAGCGCTGGCCGATCAAAAGAATCGGAATAATGCATGGGTAGATAAAGTGAAGGGTTATATGACGATCGGATCGCCACTGAACAAGCACATAGTGATGTGGCCAAAGCTCTGGCAGGATCTCAAGCCCGCACCTGGCAGAACCTGCCGAGATCCTATCCGCTGGCGTAACTACTACGACTACGGAGATCCGGTCGGCTTCAACCTCGAAATCACTCGTGAGTGGATGGAGGAAAACGGCTGGCTGCTGAAGGACGAGACTAAAGAAGGAGTGCGGTTTTTCCAATTTGGAAACGGCGATGATTGCGGGTTCACGCGTTATCCTTTCCCGGGAAAGGCTCACAATGACTATTGGAATGACGACAAGGTATTCGGCCACTTCATCGACGAAGTGGTTCTTGAAAAGAGAGGAGCTGCAAAGCCGGGCACAATTTGGTGGACAGTCTTTGTAAGTCGCGTGGTGCCATATGTCCTGTGCCTGGCACTGCTTGCCGGCGGCACCTATGTGCTTTATAAGACACTAGTTACGGCCTTTTTTAAATCGGACCCTGTGCCCGTACTAGGGGATGTGTCCGGCATTACCTGCCTGTTAGCGGGAGTCACTCTGCTCAGCCGGATGCCTAGACTCGAAAAAATTTGGCCGGGTAGCGTCATCGGAGCAGCGGCCCTCGCGCTCGGCATCATTGGATATCTGAGCTTTGTGTCTTCCCGTACACAGACGCTATTAAGCTCCGCATTCTGGATCCCTAATGGAATCATCTGGTGGTTTCTTACGATTGGCTTGGTCTCTGCAGGTCTTAGCAAATGGAGACCGCAGTGGGGAATGAAACCCCTGATTGGTTTAGGGGGAATAGCAGCTTGTCTGGTTTTATGGACCTTGCTCCAGAAGCATCCATCCGTACTGGATCGATCGCTTTGGGAGTTGGTCTTGGCAAATGCCGCTTTTCTTTACCTCTGGTGGCTCTCCGCCTCTCTTTTTGATCTCGTTTATATCTGGCATCGATTCATCTGCTCCTATCGGACTACCAGAATACTCCGCACTCTTCGCAAAGAGGCACCAAACGAACTACGGGCATAAATAAACGGCGCTGATCGAAGCGCTCACATCTCTGCAGGGTGATCCATCCGTTATTGCCGGCAACCGTCGGCACGTCGCAGTCAAGGTGCTTTGATGGCGGGTCCAGGGGTGTTATTACCCTTTAGAGTAAGTAAGAAATGCTCGTTTGCTTAATGACGGCAGCGTCTGGTTATGAATAGAGTGATCTATCTCAGATCGTAAAACGTAAAAACAAGCCAGCCAACATGAATACAATTTTGAGCATTGATTCAGCCAGCGGAGCGGTCGCTGCAAATCAAGCGCCGAGGATCATCTCCGCTATGGTAAAAGCGGAACAGAGCGCAACAGAACCGATCTCCGGCTGGAAGGAATCGTGGCTTCGCTTCGCACCCGTGATTCTTCAGGGGTCTGTTGCGGTTTTCGCAGCGCTGTATCTGTTTGGTGTTTTTGCTCTCGGCGCTGCCTTGCTTTTCTACACCTTCGCCCGATGATTCACGGAAGGATGGGATAAGAGTCGTTTTCGCCGACAGCGAAATAGAATGCCTCGAGACGTCCGGCGAGGCCCTTCAGCAGAATCGAACTAGTCGACTCCGATCTAGTTTGGAGCTGGGACCGGAAAAAGCTGCGCAGCGTTTGGCTTCATCAGGGCGCTTACCTGCTTCAACTAACTTAACCGATCACGATCTGGAAACCCTCTGTCTTTCGCTCGCGTTCTTTGGCAACCAGATTAAATCTGCCCTCTGAATCGGCTTCGCCAATCGTTAAAACGATTGGATTTTCGCGAAGCCCGACTTCAGCTGTGACCAAACCCGGGGGAAAGTAAATTTTTAGCCATTTTGGTACTTTCGACTTCTACAGAAACTGTGATATCTTGGGTTCCCTCTTAGCAGTGGGTAGCGGGCGTTAGGAAGAGTAGTCGTCGTCGTCTCAGTTCTCCGCATGGATCGTGATATCTAGGGTCCGCGACCGGAAGTTGGGAAGAATTCTGAGGTCGAAGTCTGTAGTGGAAGCGTTCTTAAAAAACGAAACCGCAGTCAAATTTAAGACGAAAGAAATGCAGGATATGCGTCATATTAGTCACCTATCCGAAGTCCAGTTGTGCGGCCAACCTCACCCTTGGCAGCCGTTTAAACAGCTACGCTACCCGGGAGGCCGAAAGGCGCGTGCAGCACTCGATAGGGCTGTGGGTTGGGTGCATCTTGAAGACTGGAAAAACCCGAATGTGAAAGATCCAGTCCTCTATTTCCGCAGCGCGCTTGCGGTGATCAGTAAGAATGCAACGACTCATCCAGGTCAGCCCGTTGTTGAACAAGTACTATCAAGCGCTTTTCAAGGCAATTTTTCTGGCACACTGAACAATTCCTCACTCACAGCTGTGTACAAGAATTTGGGCAGAGCGCTCAAAAAAATTTTGAATGACATAGATAAGGCTCAGGCAATTACGCCGGGGTTTGAAGATATGGTGGTGATACCGGACCCACAGGCGGTTCAAGTAATACAACCAGCGCAACAAGGAGCGCTATTATTACCAGGGCAAGGACAACGTAATGCGCTTGAGGAGACGCTCGGCTCCGCCTTTATTGACTACTTCAATGGTTACCCTGTTGGCGATATCACGGAAGCGTTCGCAGGATATGGAGGGACGGATTTGAATATTCAAAACGCTCTTTTGGGAGCATTTGGCCGCGACTTTTCTACGAGTTTAAGGAATGCGGATGTTGGCCCAAACGCGAGAAACGCTATGAGTACCTTGGCGAAAAATTTTGGCACTGCTTTACAGAACTCGAATAATGCTCACCCAGGCACGCTCCTTCCGGAATTCAGCGATCTTCTGCTGATCCACTAAAGGAATCCAAGATGTCCAGAGTTCGGCCTAACGCTCCGGTCGCTGCGTTTTAAGGAACCAGTCTGAAACGATGGGAGCGGAGCTGAGATAGCCGTAGCGGAACCGGGACGCCATGGATCCAAATGTTTTACGTTTGATTTGCGACTCAGCTTTTCCTGCGGTCCTAGGCCAGGGAATAGTCTGGAACGAATCGCTCTTGGCGCCACTGCACGTTCTCGACGAGTCCAGATGCATCGGCCAACGAAACGTCGTCTTATATCAGGCTGATGGGCAGAAGGCTGTAGTGAGCGCACTCAGACTGATTCGATGCTTTCCGCGTGCAGATGCGGGTACCTTTTCCGTGGACTCTGATCTGCCTATACAATCGTTGAACTTTGCAGAGCAAGCACATGAGGGCGAAAAGATCATCGTCCAGTGGCTTACGTTTCGGAGAGGAGGCATCCGTGTGGAGACTATTACCGGTAAAATTCGTGAAATTGTTAAAATTGGCCGATATGAATACCGATCGGCGAGCGCAGCTATTGTCAGCACGCGAAACATCTCGGCGATCTTCCTGGATAAGAAAATGCCGCCAGGCACCAGTGGCGCACCGGTATATCGCTCTGACTCCAGTAAAATATTGGGATTCGTGCACGGCAACGCTGCAGCCAACGATTCATTAGCAATCTGTCTGGATCCGCGGTCGTTATGGGCGGATTGTTTGTGCGAGCATGGATGAAGTTGGCGTTCGATAGCGCGAAAAGCACTAGTTGCTCGGAATTACGCCTAAAATCCGAAATTCGGCGGCGACAGAGCGCCGCCCTCCAAAGGTGACTGTGGAATTTGGGGTAAACCGTCACAATTGTGCCTCTAGCTGTTAGTTAAACCCAAATCCCGAAATGGCTTGTAGGGCGGCTGGGTCAGCCGCCTGAATACCGGAATCTGGATCAAACGGCGGTTTTGTCCGAACCGAACCCAGGTAAGCTGTCAAAGAGGTAGCCGCAATCCACGTCCTCCTGACCCGCTCGCTTTTTGACGGTGGTATTCGGCGTGGGTTGCTTCTGCGCGTTTCTCTAGCGAAATCGACTTCTGCTGTTTCGCAGTACTAATGGCAGCGCAGAGCGAAGCCTCAATTTGGGTCTCGTCAGCACCAATGGCCACCAGGAATACACCCCGGAGCCGATGCAGTTCTGCCAGCCACCAGCGCTCCTCAAACCTTTCGATCACTACCTGTGCCTCTCGTATTGCCTCAAGAGCTTCGGAAGTACGATCCGCCAGGTGTAAGGCTTCTGCCTTTAATGCCAGAAAATATGGCAGGGCCGCGATTGAACCGGTCGCCCGAAAGTCTCGTATCCCGGCCTCGATCCACGAGATGCCGTTAGCTGTGTCACCGGATGCACTCCGCGTCCAACCGCGCAGAATGGCTCCCATAGCAAGCCAAATTGGAAAATTGTGAGACATTGACCGTGCAATCAAATCCGAAGCGAGACGTTCCACTTCCGCAGGATTACGTTCATATTGACCAATAGCCGCCGCCCAAAATAATGCCGCGGCTAATCCGTGCATATCATTCATCTCCTGCGCTACTGTGATCGCTTCAGCCATGGTTGCGTGGCAAGCCGCGATCTCACCAAAATGCCAATCGGAAAGCGCCTTGTACCAGAGACAAGCAACGCCAGCCGCGATAGGCTCTTCCAGATGAGACCGCATGGCTCCCGAGCGCCAAATCTGAACAGCGCACATCGCTCTTTCGCGCGCGGTCTCAAAATCGCCCAGGAAATGGTGCGTGCAGGCCAAAGCGATGTAGCCTCCAACCAATACCGCAGAATCATTTTGCTTCTGCGCCAAGGAATGAATTCGTTCGGCAATCTGCAATGTTGCACTTCCCTTGTCGGTGAACAGGGAATAGCGCCACTGACCCATCAGCGCGCGATACTGCAGCTGGGGATTATCGAGCGAATTAGACAAGGACTCCGCGCGTTCGTAACAAATTCGTGCCTCTGGTGCTCCCATTCCTCGCGTTGCCGTCAGATATAGCGCCGCCTGCATGAGAATGAAAAGCTGGTCTTCCGGGGCGAGCCTCTGCCCCTTGGCAGCCGTTCGCACGAGTGACCCCCAGCGTCCATGTTCGAAGAAATGAGATAAGACCGTAAGCAATGCCCCCCGCGCTCCCAGCACATTAGCTGCAAAGCAAATAGTTCTTCGCTGAATGCGAGGGATATAAACTTCATGCAGCGCTTCGTGATATAACCCGGCATTACAACCGCAGATGCCTGCTAATAAAAGCGGCTCCATCTCCCCGAAACTACCTGGCAGCTGCGGCGCAAGCGTTCGATAATAACTATATAGCCGCCTATTGCATTCCTTCCAGGCGCTGGCCTTCTGATTGCGCAGTTGTTCGCCAAAGTATTCACGAACCAGAGGATGCGTGTCCAGGTACCCAGGATTGTGCGGATCTTCGCCGGCGAGGAGTCGTGTTCTTCTTAACT
>JBAUZZ010000438.1:0-8588 GCA_049585495.1 Chthoniobacterales bacterium
GCCTTTCGCGTCGAGATAAACGAAAATGTCTGTCGGCGGCGAAACAAGCGCAGCCGTCGAATGGTATTGCTCATTCCTCTCGAGAGGACAATCCTGCGCCCGCGCACGGCGTAGCGCCTCAGCAAAGGCGCCGGCATTCGTCGCAACGAAAAGCTGCTGACCATAGATCCCAATCACAAAAGACACTGCTGCATTCGCTCTTAAGATGTATGCTTTTACGCCCTCTATCTCCGTCCCGGTACACTGGCCGGGAAATTTGGTCTCCATCAATCTCTCTGCAAACTCACGGAAACGATTCGGATCTCGAGTCTTTGCCGTCAAAAGAGGATTGAGAACGTCGTTAGCCTGGTCCCGATCCAGGACGAATTCGACTGATTCCAGAAGCTGGCTCAACTCCTTCAGGTCAAATCCGGCCGAGGTTGCCTCGTCAAGATAGTCCTGGACGGTTTCGGCGATAGACCATTTATCGGCGAGCGTATGCGCCAGATTACGCAGATTGAGCAGATTGACTTGGAAGGCACCGTAAAAAAGTGTGTTTGGGCTAGCGAGACAAAGGCTGCGCCGCGCCAGCGATTCTGCTGTGCCCGGAACCTTTTCACAGGTGAAAACAGTGTCGCGGATTCGCGGCCCATCGAAGGTCGTCGCGGCAATAACGGCCTTAATGTTGCTAACATCCGCAGGAGCCTTCCAGGGGAGTCCGGGCTCAGACAATACGCACCCCTGAAAGTATGTCAGGAAGTCGCTCGCGGACGGGACCTTAAGGAGACATTTTTGAAAGAGATCTGATTTTTCCAGTCCAGCGCGCCCCTGTCGACTGCGCACCGCGGACGCGTAAAGCATCTCCGGACTCTGACCAAAAAGAAGCCAGTTCCCTAGCCTGAGGGCAAACACAGCTGGCTGAATTGATTGATCAATCTGCTCAGTCCCGCGATTTTCGGTACGCTCGTCCGTGGGAAGTTCGAGCAGGTGACAACCGTAGGAGTTTTGAAGTAGATCTTGGACTTCGTTATGCCACCGCCGGAGATCGCTTGAGCACCGAACACCAACCATCCAGTTTTTGCGATCGCCATTAGTCCGATAAAAGAAGAGGGAGCTTGGCCGTAGACGCGCGAGCATTTCCCAAGTGGTCTTGTAGTCCTGAAGAACCTTTCCGGTTGGGTGGGCGACAAACCGTTGTACTGAAGGTTCAGCAAGGATTCGCGCGAGCGAGGTATCCCCCCACCGCTGATAGGTCGCCGGGACATCACGAACCTCGACGTAAACCAAGGCATCTTCCCCGGCAAGCCGTACCCCCGGAATCGGCTTTTGATTCAATTGCCAAAACGCAATCCCAACTCCGATACAAATCAGGAGGAAAAACGTCCCTCCGAGAATCAGGCGTTTCATTGCAAAGGCTCTACGAAAGAACTTTCCCGAAACATTGTCGAGCCCGAAGGACCGAATCGATTAGCCCTTAGTTTTCAGAACGGGCGCCGATTTCAGCCCATGCCTCAAATTCCGACCCCACTCATGCCGTAACCGAACGGACCGCAGGGAATTCTGCTTCCGCCGCTTCCGGCTTGGGCCGAGCACGCTCTTGGCTCGCGCGGTAACTTGCCAGTGCCGTGGCCCACACAGGATTGAGCAATCGAGCTGGTGTCTTCCAGATTAGCGAGTGGAGACGTGCCATTGTCGGACCGTCCGAGAGCAGCACTCTCTTTTCGCGCGCAGTCAAGGCATCCGGACCTTGCTTAAAGAGTTTTGCTGCCAGTGCTGCGACATAACCGTTTACGGTTGGCGGTTGAGCCTTTCGCTCCCGCTGCAGCGCCACATGTATCGCATTATAAAACGGGTCGAGCACAGCATGGACAAACTGGTCTCCATCACGCAGTTGCAGCTCGAATCGTTTGGTCAATTCACGCGGCGGTGATATTTCCTCTGGAGTTACGAACAAACTCTTCACCAAATTGACCCGGCCACTAATCTGGGCAATCGGAATCGCAACCCAGAGACCGATCAAAATGGGTAGCAGCCAGGCAAAATAGGCAGGGGCTATCCACCACGCAACAACGCCGAAAATCGCACCACCCATCGCTAAAGGCCAATATTCGCGGAGCATATCGAACCATCCGGGATCATTCCCGCCGTCCCGTGTCTGGGTGTTCCAGGCAACCGTCTGGCCGGCCAAATTCCGTGCCACAAAGCGCGTATGAAACCACAGCATCACCGGAGCAACCAAGATCGAAAACAGCGTCTCACAGAGCACCCCGACAACAACCCGGACCGGACCGCCGAACCGGCCGATTTCGTTGGGTTTGGCGAAGAGATGAATCAGGCTAAGCAATTTCGGTCCGAACAAAAGCGAGACTGTGAGCACGAACAGCACGGCGGCAGATGCCACCGGAAACGCTCCGGTTTTGTGGTATAGATGATCGAGCGCCGCCTGGATCGCCCCAAGTCCAACAAACAGGACTAACAAAGGAGCCGAAGCGTACGCGAGGATACCTTGCGCCAAATGCAGCCTGCTGATCGGCTTCACTCTCTCGGCGAGCGCAAACCAGATGTGCTGCAGATTACCTTGGCACCAACGACGGTCACGTTTGACGTATTCGGTCAAGTTCGGCGGCAACCCTTCGAAGCTCCCCTCGAGATCGTACGCAAACCAAACTTCCCAGCCCGCGTCGCGCATCAATGCAGCTTCGACGAAATCATGGCTCAATACGCGGCCACCCAGGGGTTCGCGACCGGGTAACTCCGGCAAGGCGCAACTCGACAAGAAAGGGGCTATGCGAATGCTCGCGTTGTGGCCCCAGTAGTTCCCGGCACCCTGCTGCCAAAAATTCAGCCCGGCCGCGAAGATCGGGCTGTAAACGCGAGAAGCAAACTGCTGAATCCGGCCGAAGAGCGTCTCCGCTCCAGCCAGGCGCGGCATTGTCTGGATGATCCCGGCGCGCGGGTTCACTTCCATTAGGCGAACGAGAGATGACACCGCCTGCCCAGTCATCACACTATCCGCGTCGAGAACGATCATGTAGCGGTGACGATGCCCCCAGCGCCGACAAAAGTCCGCGATGTTGCCACTTTTGCGATTGGACGGCAACTTCCGTCGGCGGTAATGGATCTTTCCGAATCCGTTCGTCTGGCGGCACAGATCTGCCCAGGCCAACTCCTCTTCGACAGTTTTGGACGGATCGGTCGAGTCGCTGAGAATGTAAAATTCGTACCACTCCAGCTCCCCACGGTCCTGGAGCGAATCGTAAAGCGCCTTGATATTCCCGAACACCGTCGCCGTGTCCTCGTTATATACCGGCATCGCGATCGCGGTCGAAGCGAGCGGTGTCTGCTCGTCCAAGGTGTTGGTGATCTTGAGCGGCTCGTGCCCCTCGGCGAGGGCTAGAAAACCCAAAAAAGCCTGCGTAAACCCAAAGGCCAGAGTGGTGAACAGGACTCCGAATAGCCCAAAGTCCACGACTCTCAGGGCAGTCCAGCCGGCAGCCGTAAAAACATCGAACATGAGCCAGAGGCCAATCAACGCTATTCCGAGCGTAACCAGCGCTACCGCCCAACGACGCTGCCTGACTTTGGCCGCGAAAGCTTCTTCGAAACGCGCCGAACCGACAAACTCGGTGAGTTTAAAAGATCGACCTTTCCCACTCATTTTAGCGAACTTTTCGATACCTCCTGTTCCAAAATGTTCAACCTCTTTTCCATCTTGCCTCAACCCCCTTTTACCGAAATGAAGCCTAGCGGCTCGCGAAGACGAGCAGGCCGATAATCGCCAGCCCTATACACCAGGCGATCGCCCGATTGGAACCGACTGGCGAAAGCCTTTGCGCCAAACTGACAATCGTGGCACCGACAGAAGTAAATTCAAATGGTCGAGGCGTGACGCTGGCGACCTGTAAGCGGGGCGAGGGCTGCATTTTCACCTGTTTAAGCGCTTCGAGTATATCTTCGGAGAGGACGTCCTCTTCCGGAAAGCTGCTGCCGTTAGACGTCTCCGTTAAAAAGAGCCTGACCCGCTGCTCAACCGATCGTCGATGTGAGGGTACCTTTTCATCGATCAAATGACCCAGCGAGCGCTCCAGGATTTTCTGGGTTTCGTCAAAAACCAATTCCGTGGCCGGAGTGAAGGGCTCCTGCCGCTTGCGTGCAATCGCACGTTCGAAAATAGAAAGTAAGATCAGTTCCCGATCCAGCCCTTCAGAAGTCCTCAAGGCGTCCAGGTAATCGTTTATCCGATCCCAGGCTTCTTTCCATTCCGGTGAAGAATTTATTCCAATCCTCAGGAGCGCTACGTATTGAGAAGATATTGCCATTTTTCAGAACTGAACCTGTCCCCTCTCAATATGACGCAGCTTATGTCCATTGCCAGGGAAGGAGTCGGATGAAAGATTGTAAAACTGACGAGCCAGCCGCGGTCGGTCGGGGTAAATTCAACATCCTTTACTTGCCCGTCCTGATTCACCGTAATGTAGGGTCGGAGCTCAGCTACGGGAATGGTTTCCCCTTTCTCAGGCTTCGCGTATTCGACCGTAAATCGCGTTTCGTTTGACCTGGGGCTCGGCCGAACATTGGTCGAAATGACCCTGAACTGGTCTGTATCCGGCTCGTCGCCGCGCCATATAAGCCGGTACGCAAATTCAAATTTCCCGCCGGCGTCCGGAGGATTTTGCAATTCCCAACCACCGACCTGGTTGTCGGTATATTCGTCCGCAGATGGGATCTGAAGCAGCCGAACGAATCCCGGGCTGAAATCACTCTTGGGAATGACTGTCAAGCTGGGTCTCTTCTGATACTCGGCCTCGCGGTCCAGGTAATGACTCAAGTCCCTGTCGCGCTGGAGAAAGGAGTAGGATGTAATGTTAGAAAATTGTCTCACGGTGACGGAGCGCGGATTGTCAAACGGCACCCACAGCTTCTCACCAGAAACTGTATCCATCAAGAGCCCGTCGGAATCATGCACTTCAGGGCGAAATTCGCGCCGCTTGAAATCCGTTTTGTTCATTGAAAATTCGGTTTTGCCGCTCGGTTGATAGTCGGGTTTCAGCGTCGGTTTATTCACGGTATTCTCGCCGAAATAAAACATGCTGGTCAGCGGTGCAATCTCGAGCACTTGAGGCTTCTTGCGTACAAAGAGCGTACCCTTGACGTCCATCGTCACCGTTTCGCCGTAGCGAACGTCAAATTGGTATCCCCCTGTTACACTTTCACTGTCGAGCAATGCGTAAAATACCAGGTTTGCGTCGCCCGGATTCGGTTTACGAATCCAGAACTCACGAAAATCCGGGAACTCTTCTGGCCCATTGATCCCGTTGTTTACGGCTAGTCCGCGGGTGGACAATCCCCAGTGCATGCCCTTTGCGATTGCCCGGAAGTAGCTGGCCCCGAGAAAGGACATGAATTCATCCTGGATACCCGACTGGCTCGATGGCACGAACGCTTTGAAACCGACAAAAGCTTCGCGACCGCTGAATACGATCGGCTTGTCGTAATAAAAGTAAGCAGGCGAAAAAGGAATATCGCGGATGCGATCCTTCTCAATCGCGTGAAAGAGGACGCGCCGCTTAAAATAGTAGCCCGGATGAAAAAAACCAAGCCGGTAGGGTGCATCAGACCAAACGGTCCGCTCAGGCAAAAATCGGATCCGTCGATACAGATCGTAGTCAAGATTCTGCAGATCGGGAGAAAGTTGCTGGATCTGCGGGGCGAACGGCCGTTGGGCAAGCGCCTCGGCTTTTCGAACGACATCCCGGTAGTCAAAAGGGCTGGACTCAGGCTGATCTTGAGCAATTGCGGTGCCGAATCCAAGGAGAACGGCAAACAGCGCCACGAGAATTCTCATAAGCGCATGGACGATGGCAGCGCCCGGCGAGCTAAGTCAAATAGAACGTTGAACGTTGAACGTTTCACGTTTCTCGTTTCACGTCTTTCGTCAGCGGAACGACAGGTACCGCCACCGCTGCGGCGGCGACGAAGCGCAGCCCTCCAATGCCCCTGCGTAGCGACTAAGCGCCGCCTTTCCTTTCAACCGCAGGACAGCTCGGACAGCCGTCCTCACCGCAAACGAAAGACCGAGCCCGAGAAACGAGAAACGGTAAACGAGACACGTGAAACGGTTAGCGATTACCGACCGACTCGCCGCAGCAACCCGACCATGACGCCCTGAATCGCCAAGTCCACCACAGGCACGAGATCGGGATAAGCGGGATTTTCCGCCTTGAGGAAAGATTTGCCTCGGCTGGTTCGGTAGCGCTTCAATGTAACTTCGCCGTCAATCAGGGCAGCAACGATATCCCCGTTTTTTGGGACCCTTCTCTCGAGGATCACCATATCTCCATCGGCGATCTGCGCACCAATCATCGAGTCGCCACGAACCCGCAAAGCGAAAACCTGAGCTGTCGTCTCCAGGCCGAACGCGCTCAAGTCGACTCCCAGGGTGGATTCTTCTGACTCGGCGGCGTCTACGGACATACCTGCAGGTATCTGACCCAGCAACGAGATCGCGCGAAAATTCGGTCTCCATCGCAACTTCGGGTCAATCGAAGCTCGTGCCTTTCCCGGTGAACGCTCGATGGCCCCTTTTTTCTCTAGCGCGCGAAGGTGGTTCATCGCGGCAGTTTGGCTTAGAAATCGAAAATGCGTCTGGATCTCCCGGCTCGTCGGGGGAAGTCCAGTCTCGCGCTGCTGCCTCTGAATAAACTCCAGCACTTCGCGCTGCCGGACGGTCAAATCAGCCATAAGTGTTCAGTCGAACACTAACGCTGTTCGCGGCTAATTCAACTCCAGTTTCGAGAATGGAAAGAGCACAAGCGCACATCGCGAAGACGGGGTTGTAGGGCGGCTGGCTCAGCCGCCGGGCGATCTCGCCTTGTCATCCAGGCGGCTCTGAGCCAGCCACCCTACAAAAGCGCTTCCGCGATCGCCCCATTGAGGGACAAACTTACCGAGTTGCCAGGCTAACTCCTTGAGCCATCTTGTGATTTATGCCGGCTAACGCTTTTGAAATCCATCCCGCACCACCCCGCCACGAGGTGGATCGGTCAACCGCCAGAAACATCCGATTTTACGCGACCCATTCGACAGACTTGCTCAATCAGCGCCTTAAGGAGTTGGAGTCCGAGGTAGCGCTTGAATCGGTCATCCATCGAAGCGGCGGTGTCCTGACGATCGCGGGTTTGATTTTCTTTTTGATTCGGGGTCGACGGTGGTGGATTCTCCCCCTCGCTGTGACGGCTCTACAACTGCAGTTCTCCTCCACCGAGCGGGGTCCCCTTGTTGATTTCTTGCGGCGTCGAAGGTTTCGGTCGCGGCGAGAGATTGAAGCGGAAAAATTGTCACTGCGAGCGTTGCGTGGTGATTTTTCGATTTTGAGCGACTTGCAGGACCCGATAGCGCGAGCTCGAAAATGCCTGGAACTTTTTTTATGACGCGGCCGCTCGCCGCTGGAACAATTGCCTTGCTCATGGCATTTCCTTTGCTTGCTGCGCCGCAGGAGACCGGAAGTGCTGAGCTAAATCCAAATCGAGTCATCCTTTCGCTGCTTCCGTCAATGCCAACCGGTGGCGGTTACCTTACAACTCGGGCGGCAACACGCGAACTCGAAAGAGCGGCTTGCGTATCTGGAGGCAGGTTGATCGTCTCGCCATCCCTCGCAAGTCCCAGCTATTGTTCCGGCGCAACCTATATCGTGTTTCTTCGGGCCTTGGAAATGATGACCGGCGGCTCGCCGTTTTCCGGTGTGCTCGCGAACGCCCTGGCAGTCAGAGATCAACCGGATGGCAACGGGGTGTGGGGAAGATGGAATGCCAATGGGCCAGGTACAGCCTGCTTATTCCGCGAACTTCAACTTGGACCAAGTTTCGCATCATTTGACGCGGCTCAACCAGGAGACTTCATGAAGATTTTTTGGACTAGCGAGGTGGGTCGCCGGGAACGTGGCCACTCGGTCATTTTCCTCGGACTTGAACGCCAAAATGGCGTGGAGATGGTCCGGTTCTGGTCGAGTAATAAGCCTACCGGCTTTGGTCAGAAGAGCGTACCGCGATCCAAGATCGCTAACGCGATCTTTTCGCGTCTCGAATACCCGGCGAACATCGAACGCGCTCCCATGCTCAGCCAACGCGATCCTTACCTTGCAGGTCTCTTAACCCAAGACTCGTCGTTTTCCGAGGCGCTCGCGCGAGCAGGGGCGCGGTGATTTGTCTAGCAGGTCTTATTTGGTAGGGCCGTTTCTCCCGAAACGACCGGGGGCGTGTTTCGGCGCGCCACTGGAGTTTGGCCAATCTTTGGGTTTCGCACCTGGAAGGTGCGTCTACTGTGACCGAATCGCGTGACACTGAGGAGTAAAGTAGCCGCAGCTTCCAGCTGCGTTCGGTGCTCTGAGAGCCGACCCAAGCGCGTGTGGAAGCACGTCCCAGGGGTGAGTTCTCCGAAACGACAAAGGACCTGCTTCCGCACCTCCTGGAGCCGGGAGCTACCACGTCCTGGGTTTGGGCCAAGGTGCCCGCCCGCATCCGCCCAAGGCGGAAGCGTTGCGGGTAGGGAACGTGGCCCTACCGCATTTTTGGCCCGGCGTGGGCCGACAATTGCCCCAGGATGAATTTGGT
>JBAUZZ010000439.1:0-18496 GCA_049585495.1 Chthoniobacterales bacterium
GTTCGGAAGCGGCTAAGCTTTTTCGTTCTTTCGTCCCGGTGTTTTAGAATGGTTCGTCCCAGGGGTGGTGCTACCTGAGTTCTGCATAAGGCCTCGAGGCGCGAGCGCAGGCGCGTCGTCGCGCAAAGCGACCCGGTTCAATGCGCCGAGGGGATTACCCGCCGCGAGCGCACGCGCCGCGCCCGTGATTAGCGAGTCCATCTGAAATCCCGGCACACTTGTCACTCCCTCCGTTCGATGTCCAACGCTGACCTATCTCATAACCACCAACCAACACGTCGTATCGAGAACGGAACGAACGACGAAAGACACCCAGCGGAGAGAAGAACGATGACGAGACACATGACCGGGACACGCAAAGAATGGATGGCAGCGCGGCTCGAGCTGCTCGAGGCGGAGAAGAAGCTAACGCGGCGCAGCGACGAGCTGGCGCGGCGACGTCACGAGCTGCCATGGGTCCGCTCCCCGTCACAATGCGCTCTATCCCAGCAGCCATCAGAGTCCCGGTACATGATCCGAAAGCCCGCGACTGGTCCTTGATGCCAGGCCTCGATCTTGCGTAGGACATTCTCGAGATCGTTGGTGACCGACTTATTGGGCACCAAGGTCACTATGCGCATTCCGCTACGTTCATTCGTTCATTCGGCAAGTCGCGACATGGCATCAGGCAGATTTTCGCAAATTGTGACCCGTATTTTCTAGCCATAGCGAAAATGGGACATAATATTTAAACCGATGTCCTTACGCGGATCGGGAATGACTCTGACGACGTGTTCCACCTGCTTGGTTACACAGAGATCCATAACTGAGCCAATATAAGGAGCGCCAGCGGGGTCCATCGACTTGAGGCCAGTCATATCCGCCAAGACGCGAAATCCGCCCGCATTTTTGAGGCCGTAACGCGGATTTCCTCGGCGCATCTGCGCATCTCATCTGAATCCACTTGACCCGACCAAGTGATCTTGATCAGACGTTCGGCATCGCTGGCTTCAATTGAGAACATAGTCGAAAGAAGTGAGAATAGCAGAACCGCTGATCGCGCACCAGTTGCCGGTAATCTGTTAGATCGAACATCCTGTTCTGATAAGTTTTTATCGTCGTCGTCTTGCCACGTGCCAGTCCAAATTTCACCGCGACGTTTGCCGTTATCACCCGCAAACTCGATTCCCTTCGCCTTGCAAAGGTTCTCCATATAAGCGGAGAACTCTGCGTTGGTCATTGCCCGGATTTCTTCGGCTGTTGCCTTTGGATAATCATCATTCATCGCTCTGAGAGGGGTGGGATAGAGATCTCGGCTGCCACCGACGCAGATTTGAACGCCGGGGCTCGGATAGCAGAAGAGGTCAACGATGTTTTGCCGATTGCATTGGAATGCCTCAACGGAGGTGTACGCAACCAGATGCCCGACCTGACTACAACCCCATTCCCGGTTCCTTTGGCGAGTCCGCGCGGTTGTTCCGAAAGCAGACTCAGCCGCTCATCGCGGTCGGGATCACGCCGGGCGACCGCCAGGGACAAGCTCGGCATCGACGGCAAGCAATTGGAGGCCGGATACGAGATCGTCAGGATTTCCGAAGAGGAGTATCGAGAAGCAAAATGATGCAGGAGTATTACGAGCGCCTGTGTGGGCATCCGCCTTTGAAAGGTGATGGGTCTATGATGCAGAAGACGATGAATTTCATTACGGTGTCGGAGGTGATACAGGACATGGGACTGGAACCCACGCCCGAGCTTGTTTCAGCGGTAGATAAGATGATGCAGGAAAGTTATGAGCGACAGTGTGGGCAGCCGCCTTTGATAGATAAAGGCAGTTACTATTATCTGGAGGAATGCTGCCGCCATGAGATCGAAGGTTTTGTGCGGATGGAACTGGAGTTTGGCGGTTCGAAACAGCGCAATTGAAGGCGAATGCCAGGGGTTGCGGTACTCCTGTGCGAAAGACTCAAGCGGGCTTTTGGGATTGAGCTTTCCGAGACCGAAGCGGAGTCCTTTACCTCTTTTATGCGCAGCCCTGAAGCTGAGATTGCGCTCTCTCGAAAGTGAAAGAAAAGCCGCCGACCACTCAGCCGACGCGGTTCTCGTGGCCTGAAGGATTGACCGTTAATACAAGAAAGCACCGGCGGAGAGGCGTGCGGAGGTCAGATTACAATTGCTGGCAATGCGCCGCAGATGGTGCGCCACTCAGTCAGCGAGCGACATGCTTCATTCTAACGATGCCCGTTGTCCGGGCAGTTTTTCCTGCTACTGTTTCTACTAAGAGAAGTTTATGGGCCGTACGGCGTACCTTGTCTTCGCTTTTCTTCTAACAGCGCTGCCGACGCTTCGCTCAGAGAATGTCGACAACCGAGATTTCGCGATCGACACTTGTTATCCGACGTCAAATGAAATTCAGCTTGCTGAGGCAAGAGCGACGAGATTTTGGGCGAAGCATGCGTCCCGGTACGGAGCAGAACCCAGGTATTTGGCCGTGGAGACGTCAACGTTGTTCCCATACCCAGGCGTTTATGTGAAACTGATAAATTCTGAGACGACGGGTAGCTTTTTTAGCAGAAACAGGGGGTCGAAATACAGTAACTTGTACCTTAAAAGCGTTATGATCTACGACACGAAAACGGGACGCTTCGTCAGTAATCAGGGTTACGCGTCCGTAGATACCCCCAACCCCGGAGGAGTTGCGCGATTCGGCTCTTACATCGCCCGGTATATCGGGACCGGCCGCAGCCTCTTTTGAGAACCGCGAGGGACTCTTCGGCCCGATCACGACGCCTTCGCCATCGGCACGATGTTCTCGGCCGCTGTCGCGCGACTTGGAGAAGCTCCTCCTTCGTTCCCCGCAGCTCCTCGGAGAAGCGGATATTGTCTGGAGCTTTCTTTAGCACCTTTGCGAGCAGCTTCAGAGACCAACCTTCGGCAGAACCAGCCACCGCCAGACCCTGCCAATACCAGCCCTTGGGAAACGGTATCGCGGTGCCTACAGCGCATAATCACCCCAATACCGCTGGATTTCCAGGGTTCGAACCAATCGCCCACACTCCTCCAATGCTTCGGCAGTTGCGTGATAGCGATTCACAAGCTCAAACATCCGGACAGGCGCTTCGAGCTTCTGGGCGGATAAGATCCGACTTTGACGAATCTGTTCGACCGCCTGATCCATCGCGGCCAGCGCGCCCTGGACGCTCGGCAGTTCGCGTCGGCAATCGCCGTGCCGGAAGCATTCGGCAAAAGCGTCCAACACCTGTTTAAATTCGACCTCCAGTCGCTCGAACTGCGGGCGCAGAATCGCTTCTGTGATATCCGGCAGGATATGCCGGCGAGCAACCAGCTCAGTGGCCTGCGCCACCAGCCCTTGCAGCGCACGAACCAAAGCGGCTATCCCGCCCCTTTCCTGTTCGGAGCACCCGGCGAATCGAATTTTGCCTGCAGCCTGCATAGCTTCCACTGGCAGGATTGCCAGTTGCGTCCGAATCCGTTCCTGGTGCGGGTCTCCACACAGCAACGCTTTAAGCCGTGAAACAATCGCGAGCAGGTCATCGCGGAGCACCCTTTGCGGCAAGACCGGCCAGATGAGTCGCCCAACCACTGCGGCGATCACCATTCCGGTTATCAAACCAAGAAAGGAATCAATGATCGTTTGAGATGGCACTGGCACTTGCGGATTGAGCCCGACAAAGACGCTGATCGCCAGGGTCGCGACTAGATTCCAAAAGTTGACTCCGGACATTCGAGCAGTCAGCAAACCGAACACAAATAGAATCAAGAACAATACTAGGTTCATGACGATGTAATCCGCTAGAAATGGAGTGGTAAGGAAAAGCAAGACCACACAGACGGCGAGGCAGAGAGCTGCCCAAAAGGCATTCTGAAAAGCTCGCAAATCGCCTGTTCCACCTGCTCGCAGGAATCCCCGGCCAAATAGAGTGAACAGGTAGGCTGCCAATGGAAGCGCACCGGGCCCTGGTGGATTGACCCACTTCAGGAGCAGGGTGGAAACTACGGAAGCTAAACCACCCTTGACCCCTGCTTTTACCCAAAACCAGTCGATAGTCGGAAGAAAATCCCACTGGGGCTTTGCCTCCGGCAACGCCTGGCCGAGCCGAGGCAGCCCTTCCGTTACGGCGCGCAGGTCATTTAAATCGTCGCGAACCGAACGGAGCGCCGCGAAATGTCCCAGGAACGCAATCCCTGTTTCGAGCGGCATTGTGTGAAACACACCCCGATCGCGAATCTCGTTCACCTTCGCCTCAAAGGCCGCAAAGGCGTCATTGAGGCGGCTTGAACGCAATTCATCTCCTCGGCGGGGCGAGCCGACGAGAATGTCAAACTCTTCGGAAATTGCTGCGGCCAACAACTCAAGTTCGTTTCGCACTTGCCCAAGAATGGGAAGCTCTTCCTGGGGGCGCCGGCTCAGGTCGAGCGCGGAGTGGAAAAGGTTGGTCAGAGAAACCAGGAACGCGTTGTAGTTCGAAAGACGAGCGCTAAAAACGGTACTCTCACGCGACCCTGCCTGGAGCAGATTGTTGAGTTGCGACAGCTGTTGACCAAAGGCCTGGTGGATCCGTTCTACCTGCGTTTCGGTCCCGTGCAGGTAGGACTCCGTATCCATCGAGACGAGTTGGCTTGCCGTCTTGAGCGCGGCGCGCCCAGCTTCGAGAAACTCCTCGCGCGCGTAGCGCGGCCAGACACGGTCGTTAGAAGAAGCGAACTGAGTGCTCCAACTAGTATCTCCAGCGTCCGGTTCAGGCCGATCTGCCAGACCTGAGCAGGGGCGGTAACTCCATATGTTGCCACGGAAATCATTGTCAGGCCCACCAAAAAATAGGCGTAAGGCACCTGGCTGGCGGGAAATTGCCCGAATTTATAGCTGCAGAAAGCCACGACAAAGAAGAGCACGGCCAAGAAGATCACCGGTGTCGATGTGTAGTCGCCTACTAACCAGATTCCGAGGAGGGCTCCAACAATCGTACCCACAACTCGAAGGATCGCTTTTAGAGTGATCGAGCCAACGTAGTGTGAGTTCATCATCGCCAGGGCGGTGAGGACAGCCCAATTGGGATGCTCCAGACGCAAGACTTCTCCGCAAAACAGTGCCAGCAAACCCGCCAGACCAAGCTTGATCCCATACCGATCGGCAAGCGGACCCTGAAACGCCCAGTGTCGCCTCGCCGAAACAGAAACGGTCTTCGCTTGGGCTATCATAGTAACCTGCGAAGCCTATCGGCGAGCACCCGATCGCGTCAACGGCGTATGCTCGTCCTGGAAGCGGTGGGAACCCGGAGCAAGCAACCTTTCCTCCTATTGGCTAGCTCGTCATTAACGATGAGACTGAATGGGACCGAGCTAGCCTGCTGAAATGCTTGCTTGATGGTTGTGCCCGGAATCAACGGAACACTCTTAAAATAGGTAACGTTCAGCGGAGCCTCCGGCATGTAGGTGGTCACGAGCACGGCGTCCTGTTCAGCCGTGACCTTGAAATCCAGCTCAGGGATCGGAAGAGACAAAGTGTGTCCTTTGCAGGGTCGTGAGAGGACAAGAAACGGACAATCGCCTTCGGTAAGATGACATACAGTTCCTTTCGGCAGCATGAAGACCAGCGCATCGAATGGACATGCGATGGGCTCAAACATCATGTCATCAGGAAGTTCGGTTCGCAGCGCCGCAGCCATGAGTTCCCGGGAAACATAGTAAGTCGGCACGTCGTAGCGCAGCAGTAGACCCGCCTGGCCATGGACAGCCGCGAGCGCCGGGTTCGGCCTGGTCTGCTGCTCATGGATGTTGACGTAGTTCTGCATCGCCGCGTTCACGACGAGACCACCAACACTTTCTGTGGTCAGTAGTCGGCTGGCGCGTTGCGGGGGTCAATCGCTACACCTACCTGTCCGATCGGTTCTGACGAACCGGACAGTTTGTGCACTTTCGTGTCTTCACCCCTACAAGAAGGCGCTGGCGCCGAATTATGGAAGCGGCGTCGAATTGAGGAGCGTGTCAATGCTATTCTGCAGATCGGTCAGTAGCGTGGGCGAGCTGGATGGCCTTAAGACTCCAACGAGCATTCCAAGGATGGACCGACGCGTCGGCGCAGCTTCGTTTTTTGCGCGAGGCCCGCTCGGCGGCCAGCGTTCGTCTTCAACCGCTTGGAGAAGTGAGTTCGGTGGCGCGATGCCCAGGCTTTCTAGCTGCAAATCCCCCCAATAGTCGTCGTCTTTGCGACCGCCACCAGCGGTGCGATGAACAGATTCCATCCACTTCGAGGTCAACCTAACATGGCCAAAGCAAGGAAGCGACCCGCAATGGTAGCTGCAGTGCGCACCAAAGTTCCTCAAATCACTTCCCTCCAGCCGCTTTGCGGGCCAGTTCTTGCTATTCTGGTATTCTGGTATTCGCGCAGATTCGGGTTAACTGTTACAACCACCAATCCAAAGGAAATGAAGATTAAAACATTAATAATGGCACCTATAGCGATCACGGCATCTGCTTTGGCTGCTGATAAAACTGTATTGTCTGGCACAATGTATTTCCAAAACCAGGGCGATTTAAACATATGGCAATACCTGCTTGAAACATCCACCCAGAGGGATGTTAAAAACTATCAAAGCGTTATTTTGCGTGAACCGGGAACCTGGAAATTCGCAAACCCCATGAGGGTAAAGGTCATTACGCACTACCCAGAACTTCACCAGTCTCAAGTTAGCATAAGCAACGGAAGACTGTGTAAGAGCCTATTTTGGATTGACGATCGCAGCTTTTCACCGACCCCTGGCCCACTGCCATCATCAAGGCTGCGGACGTTGGGGTGGCCGGAATAGGGGGTAAAGCTGTGGACGCCTGCTCTACCCCTCCGGACGTGCCCATCGAGATGCGATGCCCGGATAAGAGTCAATGCTCGACCATCTGGTGGGGCGAGAATTTACGAGCCGTCCGGCCCGATGTCTTCGGCCTTGGCCATCAAAATAAAGTGGAGCATTGCTCGGCAAATCGGCTCGAATAAGCCAAGCATCCGAAGTTGCTTTGCAAACGTTCATCAGAACTACCCAGTGATCGTCCCTAGCCCCGGGATGCGGCGCAGGCTAGTTGTTTCAGTTACGAGCAGAGTTCAACGCCGTGCGCTGCAAGCTTCTGCTGAACCTCGGCTATGTGGGCGCGGTCGCGCGTTTCGACCGTGCAAAGGACGTGTACCCGCGACAGGTCCGGACCTCCAAAGGTCCGGTTATGTACGATCTCCGTCACATTCGCCCCAGCCTCTGCCAGCACGCCGGAAAGGTGCGCTAGCCCGCCCGGTCGATCACTGATCAATGCGTCGAAGCGAAAGATTCGGCCATCGGCGGCCAAGCCACGTTCGATGACGCGACTGTGCGCCAGAGGATCGATGTTGCCCCCAGAAAGAATGAGCACTATACGTCGGCCAGCGAGCTCCGGCAAACGCCCGCTTAACAGCGCAGCCAGTCCCGCAGCACCCGCACCTTCGATTACACACTTATCCAATTCGGCCAACCTAAGCATTGCCAAGGCTAACCATTCTTCGTCGATCGAAACGATTTTGTGCTTCAACTGCCTCATGATGGAAAGAGTAAGATCACCCGCTTGCGCGACCGCCAACCCATCCGCAAGGGTGAATTTTGTCGGAACGCGAACCGGTTCTCCGGCTGCCGTACCCGCCGCAAAGCATGAGGCATTCGTCGGCTCAACTCCGATGATTTCCAGACTCGCTTTGAGCGCCGAGAATCTCGAACCCCAATGTTCCCTGTCCGGCAATTACATCTGGATCGTCAAACGGATGGATGTAAGTCAGTCCACGCTCCGTTGCAAGTCGGTGCGCCTCACCGCGAGCCTCGTCGAAGGTGTCGCCGTGCAACACGACTTCGGCTCCGAACTGACGGCATCTAGCGACTTTCACCATTGGCGCGAAACGCGGCATGACCACAGTCACCGGAATCGCTAGCAACCGGCCGTGCCAAGCCAAACCTAGTGCGTGATTGCCCGCTGAGGCTGCGATGGCGCCGGTCCTTGCCTGCGCCGCTGGCAGTTTAGCCAATGCATTACGTGCACCCCGCTCTTTGAAGCTTCCGGTCCTCTGGAGATGCTCCTGCTTGCAGAAAATATGTGCTCCGATCAACTCGCTCAGCGCGGCAGACTCTGTGCATGGCGTACGGAAGATCGCACTCAGGCGTGACCGGGCCGCAACAATTTCTGATAGTGAAACTTCGGTTAGAGGTTCGGTTTTCATCGGACTATCTGGGCAAATAAAAAACCCTGAGCTTTTTACTCAGGGCTTCGGAATCTAGAGGTGCAGAATGCCAGCGCTCGTCTATTCCTGCCCCAAGCGGGGCGCAATAATGATCGCCGTGATCATCATGCTCGGTGCAGGGAATAATGACATGCCGGTTGTCACTGCCCTATGAAACCGCTTTGGTCAAGTATTTTCGTCCTTTATCCTAATTAACGAAGCACTCGGAGTCTGATGTCGATCCCGAGGGCTTAATGGATGCGATCAGTTGGCTCCAAAAAGAAGCGCCGTTACTGGAACCTGCAACTCGTTGCCGCTTAGGAGCCAACGCCCTCCGGTTCCTGGAGAGTACTCAATTTGCTTGGCGATATCTGTTAAGAGAAAGGAATTAAGTTACTGAGAAGGTGGGGTTCGTCTGACGGATGCCTTCTAAGAGTTCTCTCTCTTGGGCCAAGCGACTCGACTTCTACACTGGATCGAGCGGAACAGGAGAAAGCGTCGTGGCTTGCTGAAAAGAAAAAAATGGCAAAGAAATGGCAAAGGGTTCGCCGCCGCGAGTAGTTCAAAACTGGGAAGTTGATTTCTTGAACACGTGTGTCGTGCGCGGACCAGCGAGCAAATGGCAACCGAAGAACGTTTTATAGTAACTTATTTATCATTTGCTTTTCTTCTAAAGCCTCCTCCTTGTAAGTCTTTGATTCTGTGCACCTTGGTGCACCCGACAGGACTCGAACCTGTAATCTACAGTTCCGTAGACTAAGGGATAAGTGTTCCGTAAAGATCCCAAGAGTTCCTTCTTGTGCCGAACGAATCGGCTTCTAGACTTGATCCGCCAGCACTCGAGCGGAAAAGGAGAGAACTTTACGGATCACGGCAGAACAAAAAAAGTGGCAAAGAAATGGCAAAGGGTAAGCCAAGACTGATGTCCGTTCTTGGAAAGCGCTCTTCAAGTCTAAATATACCGAAGCTGAAAAAGTCAGCGAATCCGAATGAATGCCACAGGGCGTTACGTAGTTAAGGCTCAGATCTTTGCTCTTTCGCCGTAGAGTTTGAGGTTCCCCCGTTTTGACGGATAGAGAATGAGCGCACCGAATTTTCAATCATCGAGAGGGTCTGCGCGCATATTGGAATCGTGTCTTTGCTGAGGCTGCGCGCCTTGATAAAGCGGTCGGGATCAATGGCTATGCTGATCGACAGGATCTCAGAATGAGTTTGGTGCGGGTGGCATAACGAGTTGTTTTCGCAGCCCAAGAACCCGATTGCATAGGCCGGAGGGTTACAATAAACTCAAAACGACTTGCCAGAATCACTGCCAAGACCGCACGCCAAAAAAATCCTTCAGGATCGGATCGTGATGAAACGCGAAGTCGTTAAATCGGTCGTCTGGGCGTTGATTGTAGCGGTGCTACTCGGTGTGGCTATCGTTGTCGGATCCCGAAATCTCTCCCGGTTCGATAGTGCGCTCGTAGCCTACACATTCGCATCGTTGTTTGCTGCTTTCGGGCTCACATATCGTTACGCGATGTGGCTTCAACGGCCACCGACGGCCTTGTATTGGCGGCGCGGTTGGGAAGCCTTCTTTAAACGGCCCTACCGAAAACAGAACGCGATCAATTGGTTCAAGCGAGTTATCGCAGATTTTGCGTTGAATCATTTCATCTGGTTGAGAGGAAAATACCGGTGGCTAGCCCATTGGTTGATCATGTGGGGCTGTATCATTGCAGCCTTGATCACCTTTCCGCTGGTATTTGGCTGGCTCATGTTCGAATCCGTACCGGGCGATCTGGACAGCTACCGGATCTATGTGTTCGGTTTTCCAACCTCTGTCTTCAAAGTAGAATCTATCTTCGGTTTCCTCCTTTTTCACGGACTCGTCTGGGCAGCGTTCCTTGTCATTGCGGGTGTCATGATTGCTATGCACCGCCGAATGCGTGATGAAGGAGCCGCGGCGCTTCAATTTTTCCGGGAAGATATCCAGCCGCTGGTTCTGCTGTTTGCCGTGAGTCTCACGGGTCTGTTGCTGACGGTGAGCTCCACCTGGCTGCGCGGCTACGGCTATGAGTTTCTGTCGATTACTCACGCCGTAACGGTGATCGTCACGCTTCTCTGGCTACCGTTTGGAAAGTTTTTCCATATTTTTCAACGGCCCGCGCAGATTGGGGTCAGTTTTTACAAGGATGTGGCGCGAGCCGAAGAGGCCGCAAAATGCCGAAGATGCGGACATGCGTTCTCTTCTCACATGCACGTGGAAGATCTGATCAAGGTTCAGCGGGAATTAGGTTATCAGTATGAGGCCCCTCATGACAAGGTCGAGCATTATCAATGGATTTGTCCTCGATGCCGCCGCGCGCTGTTAGCGTTGGCCCAGGGCAAGCTGCGGTTTCCGCGTGCTTCGACGATCGAAAGTGTTGTGCTCCCGACGGCCATGCCGGAACCGGTTAATCCGGGATTGGGCGAGGGTCCCCTCGACATCGAAGACCGCGAGAATTTCCATCCGTAAACAGTGTTCAAACGGAGATTATTATGGCCACACTAGTTGTACAACCGGAATTGATCACAGAACAATTCGGCCCGCATCTATCGAAGTCGACTGGTATGCGATTGGATCCGGGTGTTGTGCCGGATAAGGTAGTAGAAACACACTGCTGTTTTTGCGGTCAGCAATGCGGCATCCAACTCCTGGTTAAGGACAATCAGGTCATCGGATATGAGCCTTGGTACGAATTCCCGTTCAACAAAGGAAAACTGTGCCCAAAAGGAGTGAAACGCTATTTACAGGGCGCGCATTCGGATCGTTTGCTGCATGCCTATAAACGAGACTCGGGAAATGCGCATGGGTTTAGTCCTATACCCTATGAGGAGGCTATCCGAAAGGTTGCCGAAGAGATCGATCGCATCCAGAAAACCTACGGGCCGTCGGCATTTGCGAGTCTGAGCGGAGCGAGTCTCACGAACGAGAAGTGTTATCTGATGGGAAAGTTCGCTCGCGTGTGTCTAAAGACGCCCTATACGGATTACAATGGCCGGCTTTGCATGGTGAGCGCAGGCGCCGGAAATAAGAAGGCTTTTGGCATCGATCGAGCAGCCAATCCATGGAATGACATCTTAAAGGCGGAGGTTGTATGGATTAGCGGAGCGAATGTTGCCGAGTGTGCTCCGATCACGACTGATTATGTCTGGCAGGCGCGCGAGAACGGCGGCAAAGTTATTGTCGTCGATCCCCGAATTACTCCAATTGGGCGGACCTGTGACCTTCTCCTTCCGATCAAGCCAGGGAGAGATGTCGCTTTGTTCAACGGCATCCTCAATCTGATGATAAAAAACGATTGGATCGATCGTTCGTTCATCGAGAACTACACGGTCGGTTTTGACGACGTGGTGGCCAGCGTCGAGGATTGGACTCCCGAGCGAACCGCAAAGATCACGGGAATTGCAGAAAAGGCCATTCAACAGGCGGCAGAATGGTGGGGAACAGCCAAAACCAGTTTTCTCATGCACGCCCGCGGTATCGAACACAGCAGCCATGGGGTTCAGAATGTCTTGGGTGCGATCAACATTGTCTTGGCGTCAGGACGGATTGGTCGAGAAAGCTGTGGTTACGCAACAATCACCGGGCAAGGGAACGGTCAAGGTGGACGTGAACATGGCCAGAAGTGCGATCAGTTGCCAGGGATGCGCGACATTAGCAACCCTGAGCACCGTGCATACGTTGCGAGTGTTTGGGGCGTCGATCCCAACGAACTGCCGGAAGCCGGCGTGGACGCTTATGAGATTTTCCGAAAGATCGATCGCGGCGAAATTCGCGGACTGCTTTCGATCTCTTTCAATCCGATCGTCTCTTTGCCTGATAACAACTTTGTCCGGCGCGCGCTTGAGAAGCTCGAGTTTTACGTAGCGATTGATTTCTTCCTTAACGATACGGCACGCTATGCGGACATGGTTCTTCCTGGTTCGCTGCACGAAGAAGACGAGGGGGTCGTGGCAACTACAGAGGGCCGCGTTATCAAGATCAACAGAGCAATCGATTGTCCTGGGGAGGCTCGTGAGGATTGGAGGATTATCCAGGATATTGCGCACGCGTTGAAACGCCCTCACGGATTCAATTTTCAGTCGCCGCGCGAAATCTTTGACGAACTTCGAATCGCATCAAAAGGCGGAATTGCGGACTACTCCGGCATTACGTACGAGAAAATTGAGGAACAATACGGCGTCTTCTGGCCATGCCCTTCCGACGAGCATCCGGGGACTCCGCGACTGTTCGAGCCGCGTTCCTGGAACGCGATCGCCAAAGGGAAAGGACCGTTCTACTTTGCGGACGGCAAGGCGCGTTTCAATGTTGCGAAGTACAGCCCGCCTGCCGAAAACACCGACGCTGGGTACCCGTTGATGCTCACCACCGGACGCGTGATCAGCCACTTTCTGTCGGGGACACAGACGCGGCGGATTGGTCCGCTAGTCGATCAGTGCCCTGAACCATTCATTGAAGTTCACCCGATACTTGCTCGAAAACTTGGACTCAATGAGGGCGACTGGGCTACGGCGGAGTCCCGGCGTGGCACAATCACCCTCGAGGTTCGTGTGGTGAGGACGATTCGTCCGGATACGATTTTTATTCCCTATCATTGGGCCGGGAAGAAAAGCGCCAACCAGTTGACGGTCTCCGCGCAAGATCCGATCTCGCACATTCCGGAATTCAAGGTATGTGCGGTACGTTTGCGCAAAGCCGAAGCGCCTCCGGTCGAGGCGACGCGAAATGGTCAGTAGCAATATGCCAGCCGCCCAAACCCGTTATTTTTACGTAGATCCGAGTCGCTGCATCGGGTGCAACTCGTGTGTGCAAGCTTGCACTGAGTGCGACACGCACAAGGGCTACTCAATGATTCAGCTTGACTACATCGATCGGGCTAACTCGACGCAGACCGTGCCGGTCGTTTGTATGCACTGCGACTCGCCAACCTGCGCGGAAGTCTGTCCCGCACATGCGATCAAACGTACCGGCGACGGCGTGGTGCAATCGGCAAGGAAGCCGCGTTGCATCGCCTGCAACAACTGTGTGCTGGCTTGTCCCTTCGGTATTCCAAAGTTGAACACCCGCATGGAGCTGATGATGAAGTGCGACCAGTGCTACGATCGTACTTCGATCGGTAAACTGCCGATGTGCGCATCGGTGTGCCCGAGCCAGGCTCTGTTCTTTGGCACGGAGGAAGAAATCGTCCGGTTACGTCCGAACTCCGCTCCGATCAACACCTTTCAGTTTGGTGCACAAACAATTACCACGCGCACGCGAATGCTGGTGCCCAAGAATAACGTTCCAGAACAACTCGATGTGCTGTCCGCCATGTATCAGCCGACGATTGGGAATGTCATTGAGGAGGACCTGCTGCTGGATGCAATGAACTCAGAGGATGGCTATGCCTGACGAAAATTCGGAGGTTATTTCAGTCGCCCCGGATGGCCGACCGGCAGAAGATCAGCCGGCTTGGCGCAGGGATTTTCCCCTCGATTGGCCGGAGGATGAATACCGTTCGCGACGTGAGTTCGTCGCGTTTCTCATGTTGACGAGTGCAGCGTTTGTCGCCGGTCAGTTCTGGATCCTGCTGATCCAAGCCTGGAGGAAAGCCGCTGGTCAGCCTCCAGTAAAGGAGATTGCCTCGGTGAACGAGCTGGCGGTTGGGCAATCAAAGCTCTTTGAATATCCGAAACGAGGGAACCGGTGCATTCTTATCCGACTTTCTGATACGAACTTTGTCGCGTATGGGCAAAAGTGTACACATCTTTCTTGCCCCGTCCTGCCGAGGCCCGATTTGGGACGAATGCATTGTCCTTGTCACGAAGGCTGGTTCGATATTCGCAGCGGCGAACCTGTGGCTGGTCCGCCACGGCGTCCACTGCCGAGAGTCGGTCTGGAAGTGCACGAGGGTAAGGTGTTCGCGAATGGTTACGTGGAAGGCGTGATATGAGAATGACTCAGTTCGCCAGGAAGCAGCGGGTTACGATCATCTCGGGTATTGCCGCTTTCCAGATGATCATTGTCCTCCTGCAGCTATGGCTTTTTACCACCACCATGGAGACGTTTCTCGCAGGCTATCAGGAGACTGCCTTGCCGGCGGCGTTAGCAAGTGTCGCTTGTTTCGCGCTCAACGGTGGCCTGTTTTTCTATCTGCGGGGTCTCGAGAGGTGAACTCACATGAATTCACCGCCTCAGGAGGATAAGCCTTCGTTTGTTGAGGATTTCTTCCCAGGTTATTTCGCCCTTGTGATGGCGACAGGCATCGTGTCGTTGGCGATGCATTTTGAGGGTTTCCCTCTACTCCCGGAGGTGCTGCTTTGGTTGAATGTGATTTTCTATGTCGTCCTCTGGGGTATTACCGGTCTTCGAATTATCTGGTTCAGATCCGCGTTGATCGCTGATTTGATTCATCATGCTCGCGGAGTCACATTTTTGACCACCGTCGCAGGAACCGGTGTGCTCGGCGTACAATTTGCCATTCTTACGCCGTTCATAGCAGTTGCAGCGGGCCTGTGGCTGTTTGCAGTTTTGCTCTGGATTATTCTGATTTACACGTTTTTTGCCGCTGTTACCGTGGTCGAGCCTAAGCCTTCGATCGGGGTTGCAATCAACGGATCCTGGCTTTTGGTGACGGTCGCGACGGAATCGTTAGCTGTCCTTGGCACCTTGGTCGCTCAGACGCTTGGCCCGGTACGCCCGATTCTATTTGAGGCGCTCTGCGCTTATCTGCTGGGTGCGATGTTTTATATCCTGTTCATCGCGTTGATTGTTTATCGTTGGATCTTTCTTAGTATGGAGCCAGCGAAGCTTACGCCCCCGTACTGGATCAATATGGGCGCACTAGCGATTACCACATTGGCCGGCGCACGGCTGATGCTCAGCTCTAAAAGCTGGGAAGTTCTGCACGATTTCCAGCCTTTTATCGGCGGCTTTACACTGTTTTTCTGGGCGACGGGAACGTGGTGGATTCCGCTGCTAGTCATTGTTGGCTTCTGGAGACATGTAGTCGAGCGCGTGCCGGTCACTTACGAGCCGCAGTACTGGTCGCTTGTCTTTCCGTTAGGGATGTACACTGTCGCAACGTTTATTTTTGCGAATGCCACTGGGATGCCATTCCTGCTGATCATTCCGCGTATTGCTGTTTATATCGCGATGTTAGTCTGGTTCATCACGTTCAGCGCTATGCTTCTCAAACTTGGAAAGTTCTGTCTTGCGTTTGGACGGCGAAAGATTTCGCTCGCGTCGCGAGCACGTTAGCGAAGCGGGCGCGCGCGCAAAGAGAGCCGTTGGATTTATTACTCGCTCTCGACCCGCTACGCACCGCCGATTGAAAGGATTTTCTCCGAACGTGGCGGTTGAAAACAACACCTCCGTTAGTGCGATGCAGATGGACGACACAACGTTCAACCCGTTCGACCGTCGGAGCCCCGACGTTTGAATCTCTCACCGCGCGGATCAGGGTCCTATTGTGCGGGACGGCGTTGCAGGTGGTGCCGGAGTCAGGTTATAGGTCGCCATCCGGACCTTCCAAGTATCGCCCTCACGGACTTTAACCGATGCAAAGTAGCCCCTGAGTTGGTGAGGTCCACAGTCCTCACCTCGAGGCGCAATCGCAGAAGGCCATTCTCCGTTTTCCCAGACGCCATTGCCATCGGTACCTATAGGATGAGGAGAGGTTGGATCGTACGTGGTGTCATGGCTGAAGTAATGCAACGTCTGGAACATGTCCGCATAGTATTTTTCGATAGCCTGCCGACCGTAGACTGGGCCTGTGTCATTCACCTGAACCGCGTCCTCGGTGTAAAGCGCGGCCAGAGCGGCTGCGTCGCCCTTGAGAAATGCCTCGTCAGACTTCTTGCCGATCGCATGAAGCTGCTGAACAAGTTGTGGATCTGGCGAGTTTGTTTGTTGAGCAAAGTTTGGCAAAGCAAAGCCGATTGCCCATCCTACGAGGGCAACTACTATGCCTATCTTCATTGTTTCCTCCCCATGTCTTGACATTATTTATCGAAGTTTGAGGAAATGGCCGATGGCCTTTTAAGCTTGACTGGTTAGCCATCTCCAACGCGAACTTACCACTTATTCAGGGGTTGGGGACGGGTTTTCAGCCGCTCGGTTTTTTAGTTCCTCTTCAAGTTGCCGGAATAATGCTAAAAAATGCTGTGAAATCTGTTTTTGGCTCGGCGCGTAACTGTGTGCAAAATGTTGCACGACGGATTGTACATAAAACCATCGCTTATCTCTTTTGTGCTTGGTAACCTGGCTTGCTACAAATCGTTGATCTTGGTCGAGACTGAGCAGCTGGGTCTTTGAATGGGTCGCCGAGTAACGCTCGACAATAGCTCGCTGCTCGGTGCTTAAGGGGTCGCTTTCGCCGTGCTTTGGATCTGTGAATTCTTGAACCGTACTATATGCGTCGGTAGCTGCGTCTGGCGATACTCTGACGATTTCAAAAATCAGACCGGCGGCCCAAACAAAAATGATGAGCGAGGGTATAGGTCCGACGAAGCGGATCCATCGGTCTGCCGCCTTCTTGCCCTTGTGCTGGATCTTAAGAGTTGTCTTCTGGCGTGCCGTGTGAAGGGGAGTCGCTAATCGCTTCCCCAACGTGAACGCAGCAACAGTCAACAGCGGGCCCAAACAAAAAAGAGGCAGTTGTAGAAGTGCCTTGGTGAGAATCATCAAGAACAAGACAATAAGCAATTGACTGAGCAGCCACGCTTCAACTTGCTGGTCAAGCGAAGCTACGATTACTGAATATTGGGCGAGGGAAGCCATCGTAGACTGTTCTTACCGAAGGAGCGGGAAAACGTGCGTTGAGCGGAGAGGTCCGCCCGGCAGTCTTCTCTCGTTGTGTAGTGTTCCCTCGATGTGAACTCCCGCCTTCGGCGATACGAAATCGTCCTCTCAAACCAGAGATTTCGCTTTCAATGCGTGTCGCCTCCGCTCTCCGGATGGGCGCTTCCCTTGAGAGTTCTTACGTAGTGCACCAGATTCCAGATGTGCTCGTCAGACTCGACTTTTCCAAACGCGGGCATCCCACTCAGACGAATTCCATTCTTCACAATCCAGAACAATTCTCGATCGGAGTAGCGTTGCACCGTAAACGATGTGAGATCCGAAGCGCGCGGATACATCCACCGACCGGAGTCCGTGGGGGTGTGACCGTCGGGGCCGTGACACATTGAACAATCGGTGGCGTAGAGTTTGTCCCCTTCCTCGATGCTCGCCTGCAGATTCGCCGGTGCTGGGGGGATGCCCTCGCGGCTGCTCCAACGAACCAGAAGGTGTTTTGCTCGTGTCGCGAAAACGGTTTCGAGATGACCGGGCTCCTGAAGCGCGTCGAGCTTTATTTGAGTAAATCCCACGAACAGGACCACCGCAGCCAGCGCAAGGGCAATGAGTACAACAAGCATCCAACGCTTCATCCAATTAGCCCTGCCAGAGAAGCTATCCGGAAAGCAAGAGAGGGCAGGCTAAGCGCTCGGCCCTCTCCGACAGGTTACGATGCCGCTTTGATAGCCGCGACGTGGATCGTCTTGGTCGCCTTGTTCAAGGTTCCCGTAACCTCCACCTTCTGCCCGGCGAACGGCGCGGGCTTTTTCTGGTCGCTCAGTTGGTAGAACGTTTTGTCTGCATTGAACAGAACGTACTTACTCCCCCCCTTAATGCACGCCTCAGTACACGCCTTAGGATCGTTGGTACCCATCTTCTTGAACATCGACTCGTGCCCTCCACCCTTGGCACACGCCTCGTCCATGATCTCGCCATTGAAGCTCGTGTCCTTCGCCGTCGCGAAACCGGACGCCAGCAACATACATGCACCGATACTCATTACTAGCTTCTTCATTTTTTCTCCTTCGGATTGAACCACTTCTGGAAACTGTCTTGGTGTTGTCGCCGCCAATGTGTCGGACAGAACCTTCTTCCCGTCGGGTAGTGACGCGCCCTGCCGACCAAGCCACCTCAGACGGCGCAGCGTCTGATTAACAGCGCCACGACATCACAATCAAGAGCCACCTTAACGTGAAGAGTTGTTGACTGCCGAATTTACGGATCAAAAAATCAATAGACGTGAGTGAAACAATAAGTCAATTGTTTTTTGCCTTTAGCCGCTGTTTAACCTATAATTGAAACGGTGAAGATCCCTGGATGGCGTCGACGCATTCTGGCTAGTACACGCGGTAAAATTTTCGCCCTGCTTCGGGCCGACAGCCACACCGTCAATGAACTTGCTGAGGCATTGGGATTAACCGATAACGCCG
>JBAUZZ010000440.1:0-1864 GCA_049585495.1 Chthoniobacterales bacterium
CTTCATCGATGTGTGCCGTATGCAAATCGTGCGGCGATAATGGTATAGCTATTCGCGAGAACACGGTCGTGTCCAGATTTTTTCGCACGCTGAAGCGCCTGTTGCGCCCGGGGCCAGGACGAATCAAGGTGCTTGACGCAGCCCAGCTAAGGCTTCGCCATATCAGTCGACGGCCAAGGGCCGTTCGCCGGTTATGCAGCGAGATTCAAGTCGGGCTGGAGAGCGGCACATATGACTCGGGACTGAGCGCCGGTTGAATCTAAACTGTATGCGAATTCTGGTTGTAGACGACCAAAAGAACATCCGGCGCATCATGGCGACGGCGCTGGAGTCGATGGCGCACGAGGTCGCGACAGCTTCCAGTGGCGTTGAAGCGCTGCAGGAGCTTCGGAAAGCCAGCTATCAGGTCGTTTTTCTCGATTTGAAGCTCCAGCAAGAGAATGGGCTTGATGTTCTGGGCGAGATCCTGAGCGTCGCGCCAAATGCCGCGGTGGTTATCGTGACCGCCTACGCCTCTGTGGATACGGCTGTGGAGGCGATGCGCCGCGGAGCTTTCGATTATTTACCCAAGCCTTGTACACCGGATCAGGTCCGCCAGGTCCTGGCTCGGATCGCGCATATGCGACAACTGGAGAGCCGCGTTGTCGAATTGGAATCCCGGCTGAGCGCAGAGTTCCCGGAGGTGGAATTGCATTCCGATTCGCCCCTGATGCAGCAAGCCTTGAACATCGCGGCCAAAGCCGCGGCCAGTGAGGCAACCGTGCTGATTCTCGGAGAGAGCGGCACTGGCAAGAGCGTTCTTGCCCGAGCCATGCACGCACATAGCCCGCGGGCGTCGGCTGCCTTCATCACGGTCAGTTGCCCGAGCCTTTCGCGGGAACTTCTCGAGAGCGAGCTTTTTGGACACACGAAGGGCTCCTTCACCGGAGCGCATACCGATACGATTGGAAAGGTCGCTGCTGCCGAGGGTGGAACGCTATTCCTCGACGAAATCGGGGACCTGCCACTAGAGATCCAGGCCAAGCTGCTTCGCCTGCTGCAGGAGCGTGAGTACGAGAGAGTGGGCGATCCGCGGCCTCAGCGCGCCAATGTCCGAGTCATTGCGGCCACGAATCGGGAAATTTCCCGTGCGGTGACGGAGGGGCGGTTTCGTGAGGATTTGTACTACCGGCTGAATGTGATTAACATTGCCATTCCGCCGCTTCGGGATCGGACGATTGATCTCCGTCGAGTCGCCGAAAGGCATTTGCATTTCTTTGCCGACCGGTCTGGGAAAAGACTTGAAGGCTTTTCCGACGAGGCGCTGCGGGCGATGCAAGCCTATCGTTGGCCTGGCAACCTCCGGGAACTTCGTAATGTGATTGAGCGAGCCGTCATCCTTGGCACCGGTAATCGAATCGAACTGGCGGATCTCGCTGACCTCGCGCAGCCATCAGACGATTTCCGCATCGGCGGGCAGGCCACCCTCGCCCAAGTCGAAAATGAACATATCCGCCGGGTGCTCGCGAACTCGCGCACGATCGACGAGGCGGCCCAGGTCTTAGGGATCGATCCGGCAACGCTCTATCGCCGGAAGAAGAGATTGTAAAGATGCGCGGGCGTGTCCCGGCTGGGCCCTAGTTAGAGAACATTCAGATTGTCGTTGATGATCGCGAGCGACCCTCCGGGATAGTGGCAGAGCTGGAGAAGTTGCCGGGAGTGACAGTCAAAATCGAGCACCTCGCACTGGGAGACTACTGCATCGATGGTGCGGTATTGATCGAACGAAAAACCGCAACTGACTTCGCGCAATCATTAATCGACGGCCGCCTTTTTGGGCAAGCTGGGCGGATGACCACGTCAAATCTGCGACCGGCTTATATTA
>JBAUZZ010000441.1:0-29539 GCA_049585495.1 Chthoniobacterales bacterium
GCGAAGCGACGCGAAGCGGGACAAATGAGCCTCAAGGGGCTAGCAACAGTTGAGGTTTAGGCTCATCCGCCGCGGCGGATTCGGCCTACCGGCATTCCTAACTACGCCGGCCCCGATCACCTCTCACTTCTCACGAATCACCTTTGGTTGCGGCTACGCCGCGCTAGGAGCGATGCAGGCTAGTTGTTGCCCGCCGGACTAGGCGTTTCCCCGGGGGTGGGCAGCCCGAAACCAGAGGTTGGAAGACCGGGAAAGGGGGGCGTTTTTTGAGCCTGATACAAGGGATGTTCTGACGCGGTGACGTTTACGGTCAACTCTTTTCCGCCGCGGACCACGGTAACCGGTACCTCCTCGTGAGCAGTGAGAAAAAACGAGGCGTCGATTAAATCGTCTGGCGCAGTTCGAATCTTTACCATTCCTACCCGGAGAACAACATCGCCGTTCTCTAAGCCCGCTTGCGCCGCTGGAGATTCCTCGGAAAAGCCAGTGATAACTACTGTCGACTCGTTAACGACCTGGTCACCGTTCCCTACTCTAACACCGAGCCAACCGGGGCGGACCTCTCCAAAGCGGAGATAGTCTGCTCGGACCTTCTCTGCAGCCTTAATCGGCAGGGCGTAACACGCCGTGCCGTTATCAATACTGCTGATGAGAATCCCAACCACCTCTCCGTTCAAGTTAAGGACAGGAGAACCCCCTTCTCCGCGCTGCGCGTTGATGTTTGCCCGGATCAGCGTCGTGCAGAAGTAGCGGTCGAGGTATTTAAGGTCCAGTCCTCCGACCATGCCGAAATTTGGGGTAGCCGGCAGATCCATTGGATAACCAACTATAATGATGGGCGACGCTGTCTTGACCTCGTCAGATTTCCCAACCGGCAGCCAGGGAGTTGTCGCATCCACCTTGAGAATCGCGATACCACTTCTGATATCGGCCACCAGTCTATGGGCAGGGTAACGATTTGCACCGAAATCAACGATGATATTTTTGGATTCACCGCCAACATCATAGGCAGTGTAGATCGTGCCATTTGGATCAACCAAAAATCCCGTTCCCGAAAGCCTCCCATGCTCGTCCTCCGCCTGAACGCGAACGACCGCTCCCTTGGCACGTTCGTAGACTTTTTGAACGTCTGAAGCAATTGCTGACAAGGTGCCTTGTGCGAAGCACAGCGGCTCGCTGCCGACGTAAAAGAGCACGGCAAAAGACGCGCTGACCGTCCAGAACCGGCCACTTCGCCATCTCTTCCGCTTAAGCCGATGCGTAGCCGAACCGTTGCGACTCATCATCAAACTGCCGCTTAAGTCTCCTGCGCAGGCTTGCAGGCTGAGCGCGCGCGTTCTTTCAGACGCTTTCAAAACAGATTCGTTCCCACCACCAGCTCAGAAGTTAAACGACGCTTCGTAGCTTACCGGATGGCCGTCGAGAACGTACCGGGGAAGGCTCGAGTCAGAGGGCTGGATTACCGGAACAAGATTAAGATTAGAAATGACCGGCCTCTGGCCGAAATCGGACCAATCGAGATCCTTATTCAGAGCCAGGCGAGCACCCGAAGCCCGGGCAACGGTCTGAACGAGAGAACTCCCGCTCCGGCCCTCATCTGACCGAGGACCCCATACACCTGTGCCCATCAGCGTGAGAAATACCACAAAGACCCCGAGAGCCCCTCCATAAGCAGAGGCAGGAATTCGGAAACTCCACAACCCGGACACGAGACGATCGAACCAGATTTGAACAGCGGACCGACGCAGAAGTTCCGCCCGCTGCCGACGATGGAATTCTTCCAGCGTGCGGTCAAAATATCCGGGGGGCGGCTGCTCGAACCGTTTTAGACGAAGAAGTTTTTGTACTTGATGTTCGTCGAGCATCATTTCTTTCTAAACTCTTCGAGAAAATTCTGCAACTGTCGATGTGCGTAGAATAATCGAGACCGAACGGTTGCCTCAGGGATCCCGAGAATCTTCGCGATTTCGGCGTGAGGCATACCTTGAATATCAAACATTGTGACAACTGCTCTATGCTCAACAGACAGCTTCATCATTGCTTCGTTCAATCTCTGCTGTAGTTCTGACAGGTCGACTTCTCGAATCGGAGTGTTTGTGGCGGTCAAATCTATGAATTCCTTATCATTTTGAATATTTGAGTCAAGATCATCGAGACTCATTTGAAATCTCCGGCCTCGTTTTTTGACGAAGTTTATCGTCATGTTTACCGCGATGGCGTGGATCCACGTGTAGAAACTGGATTTTCCCCGAAAGCCGTTGATCGATCGATAGGCCTTTGCAAAAACCTCAAGAAGGAGATCGTTCGCATCCTCGTGGTTGGCTGTCATGTTGTAGACGAGCGAATAAATTCGTGGGCTGTATTTCTGCCAGAGCAGATCGAAAGCCCTAGTGTCGCCAGTTTGAGTCCGGCGAACGAGCTTCTCGTCGTCATCAGGCAAATTTGATTCCTCCATCTTTCGCGGCAGCCAAGCACCAGCAAACAGTACGCTATTCCCCTTCTCGGCGATTATGGCGATCCCGGACGACGACGGCGATGCCTGGGCAGCCCGAGAGAAACCTATCGAACAACACCGGTTTCGGCGCGCCGATTTTTCGCCCAAGCGGTTTCGTTGTGTCCCGGGTCGGCGGCCATCTCTTGACCGAAACTGACGGTTTGAATCCTGGCTGGAGATACGCCGAGCGAAATCAGATAGTTCCGGGCCGCCTGCGCGCGGCGTTCGCCTAGCCCGCGATTATACTCTTCCGTCCCCCTTTCGTCCGTAAATCCCGCCAGGATGATCGTGTTCCGGGAGTTCTTCAGGAAGCTGGCGATCTGCTGCAGCTTGCCCGTCTCCGATGAGCCAACCTCTGAGCTATCGAAGGCGAAATAGATCGACGCGAACTGACCTTTCGAGACATTGTTACTAAAGTACGACACGCCTTCCTGACGCGGCGGAAGCGGTGTCCCGGTCACATAGTCGCCGTCGACGCCGGCGTACTCCTGGTTTTGTTCCTTTTTACAGGCTGTGAGGCTCAGGGCCAACAGGGCGCTGAGAACGAGGATTTTTTTTATCACAGAATTCAGGGTGCAATTGCGACGCGATTCTCGCCAGATAATTCACCACTCTGTCACCGGGACCACGTGGGCTCGGAGACCCTTCCCAAATCTCCAACGATGCGTGCCTCCCGACCAGTCACAGTATCAAACATATAAAGCCCGCCATCTCGAGCAAAAAGGATGTGCCGCGAATCCGGACCCCAGATTGGGTCTTCGCCATCGCTCACGACTACGCGAGCAGTGCCAGAATTCAAGTCGAGTACCGCCACCTGAAAAGTACCGCTGCTCCGAACGTTGAACGTCACCTTTTTGCCGTCTGGCGACCAATCCGGCTCGGTACAATAGCTAAAGCCGGTGGGCAACAATCGCCCTGAGCCGCCATTAGCCGACATGCGGTACAGTTGGGGGCTGCCGCCGTCGTCGGAAGAATAGATGATTTCGCTGCCGCTCGGAGACCAGGTGGGAGAAGACTCGACACCCTTTGCGCGAGTGAGACGTCGTGGAGAATCTCCGTTAATTCCCGTAACATAGATTTCCGGATTGCCGTCCTTACTTAACGTACAGGCAATGCGACTTCCTTCCGGCGAGATAGCGGCCCCAGTATTCGTGCCGGGGAATTTGATAACGCGATTGCGCGCACCGGTAGCAAGATCGATGAGATAGATATCCGCGAAGCCGCTCTGGTAGCCGGTGTATGCCAATTTCCTCCCATCCGGAGACAAGGCCGGTCCGACGCTAATCGCATTGTCGCGGGTGAGCTGGAGGACATTGGCACCGTCGTAGTCGGCGGTATAGATCTCCTTGTGCCCGGTGCTATTCGCGACGAATGCAATCTTCGAACTGGCAATCCCCTTCTGATCCGTGAGCGTTTGGACTAGATCGTCGACAAATTGATGCACTGTGCGGCGCGTTTCTCCAGAGTAGCTTTTTTGCAACACGACCCCGCCAGCTTTATCCACCGCTTGGCCACTCAAGGCGCTGCCGGTGGCGCTGGCACTGATGACTGCCGTCGCCGAGTTTGGGTCTCCAAGCGCCAAGGCACCAGATAACTGAATATCATTCTTAAACACCGGGGCTGCCGCTGCACCAGCCACCCCTGCGACCTCTTTTACGTCAACCAATACCGCTGTGCCTTTCCGGATCGTGATAACCGGCGGCGCGGAATTTTCGGCGAGGAGCGGCGCGACCAGCTGCAGGCAGCAGAATCCGAGGATGACGAACCGTTTCATTTGTCAAGGGCGCCTTTCTGGCCATTTAACAAGCCGACGCGTCAAGTCAATCATGAGCTTGGGAGGGCAGGCAAACCGACTGTCTCATTTCCGTTCCACTTCGACAAAAGCCGGATGCTGGACAAGGCGCCGGCGACGCAAGGTTACGGCGAGCACGAAGGCGACGGTCATGATGCCACCGCCAACAAGAAAAGGCGTATTTCCATACTGAAGGTTCGGTCGCGTGTGGTCGTCAGCCAACAAAAATCCTCCGATTGCGGGGCCGAATACTCGGCCCAAACTACCCGCAGATTGCAATGCTCCCAAGACCCTACCCTGAAGATTTTGGCTAGCTCCCTTGGACGCCAACGCGTTGATGGTGGGCTGGGAAAGGCTATTGCCGATGGCGAGCCCGATCGTGAATAGAAGGAAAAGGTGAACGGAGCTGGCTAGCGGCATCACGACCATGCTCACCGCCATGATCGCAAGTCCAGCGCAAGCCAGATTCAAATCCCCAAAATGCTTCGACAATCTGCCAATCCCACCGCCCTGAATGAGAGCGCCAACCAACCCGATCACAACAAAAATATAGCTGATTTGACTCTGGTTCAGCTCAAAGCGGCGAACGCTAACTTGCGGATAGATCATCGTCACAATAGCGAATGCCGCGATGGCTACGAAATACGTCAGGACCAGGACTCCCAACCTCCAACTGCCCGCTTGCTCGAACATCTCCTTCGTTCCGAGACGAGCTTTGTCCCGCGCAGCGTGACTCTCCGGCTCGGGTAGAAAGAGCAGAACCGCCAGGGCATTCAACATAGCCAACGTCCCAGCAAACCAGAAAGGCGCCTCGACAGAGAGATGACTAAGGACGCCTCCGATCGCAGGACCCAGCACGAACCCTACCCCAAACGCGGCGCCGATCAGGCCAATTCGTCGGGATCGATCTTCCGGAGCGGTAATATCCGCGATGTATGCGGAAGCCGTGCCAACGCTTGCGCCTGCGACACCCATAATTCCGCGCGCCAGGAATAGCATTGAAAGGGCGGTCGCATTTGCCATCAAAAGATAGCCGAGGGCCGACCCGAGCAGGCTGCACAGCAGAATCGGACGGCGTCCGTACTTGTCCGAGAGCCAGCCTAGGAGTGGCGCAGCCAGGAATTGCATGAACGAATAGGACGCGAGGAGAAAGCCGATCTGCCATTCGTTCGCGCGGAAGCGCGCGGCATAAAGAGGCAAGATCGGAATGATCATGCCAAAGCCGATCAGGTCGATAAAAACGATAGACAGAATCGTCGCTAACGGTGACTTCCTCATCTTTAACAACCTGTTCCTCTGAAAAGTTCGGTACGACGCATCATCTTCATACGCTAGTCGGCCCAGGCGCATCCGCAAACGAGGCCCAGGAACAAGTGTCAGTGTCAGAGGTCGGCGAGCCCGCTTCGCTCACAAATCTAACAGGAGCACGCAAAGAAGTTTTTTACAAAAGCTCTCAAAGATCTCAAAGACCATTGGTCGCGGGCGTCGGGACATTAAGGAACTCATTCACGTAAAGGGGGCTCGACGCGCAGTCGGCAATCGTTTTCTCCGGAGATATCCTGTTTTCGCGAAATGCCAGGACCGGAGCCAAACCCAATCTTTGCGACCTTTGAAGTTCTATTCATAAGAATCTTGCACTTTCGCGAGGATTTTTGCCGCTGAAAGACGGTAGGGCGAATTCGTCCCGCGAAGTGGGACAAATGAGCCTCAAGGAGCTAGCAACATTTACGGTTTAGGCTCAGCAAGCTTCGCCCGACCGTCATTCCTCAATTACGCCGAACCCCCGATCAGCTCATTTCCCACGAATCACGTTGGTTGCGGCTCCGCCGCGCTGTGAGCTTCTGTGAGAATCTTCCTTGCGTGCTTCTGTGAGATTCGTGAGCGATCCGGGTTTACTGACACTGGCACCAACACTTTCTGCATCACTTCACTGAGGCTCTTCGGCGGAAGACTCGCGGCGAAACGCCCAACTTCCTTTTGAACATCGCGCTCAGGTATTCAACCCCGGAAAACCCGACGCGTTCAGCAATCTGTGCCATCTGCAGATCGGTCGTCGTCAGCAACTCCTTCACGCGCTCGATCCGCAACCGCAAGATTTCTTCGTAGGGCGAGCGCTCAAGGAATTTATGGAAACGCCTCTCCAGGACGGTCCGTGAGATCGAAACAGCCTTCAGCACATCCTCGACACCGATACCCTGGTAAGCGTGTTCGCGGATGAAGCGCACGGCGGCCGCTAGTTCGGGGTCCGGTACCGCGATCACGTCGGTCGATTGACGGGTTGATACTCCGACCGGCTCGATCGACCGCACTGTCGAAGGCACATTCACTCCGCGCATTAGTTCATCAAGAATCGACGCCGCCTCGTAGCCAGCACGGCGGGTATTCGGCACAATGCTCGAAAGCGGTGGATCACAAAGTTCGCACAAAAGCTCATCATCGTGGTGCCCGACGACCGCTACCTCATCCGGTACCCGAATACCCTCCTGTCGGCAAACCTCGAGCAATTGCTGACCGCGGATATCGTAACAAGCGAAGACACCGATCGGTTTCGGCAGCTCCTTCAGCCAACGCGCCAATTTTCGTTGTTCCAGAAGCCAGTCATCAGCATCAGACCTTGCTGAATCGAACACATAGACTTCGCGCCCGGCCATCTGCACATGGCTTCTAAAATTTCGTTCGTGGCGGAAAGACCAATCGAACCTGGCATCGCCACAATATCCTAAACATTGAAAACCTCGTTCCAACAGGTGTTCTGCAGCAAGGCGGCAGACTTCCTCGCTATTGCTAGCGACGGTCGGGAACTCATGACTAAGGACCGCACTGCTGACATTCACTGCCGGTACTCCCGCCGACACCACGGCTTCCTCAATCAGGCTGTTCTCAATTCGGGCAATGATGCCGTTACCGTGCCAATTACGAAACCAAGGCGGAGGCACATCACCGCGACCCTGCTCCGTGAAATGGATCTCCCAGTCTGCGCCTTCACGGACGAAGGTACGAATACCCCGCAGCAACCCCCGGCTGTAGGCGTTTGAGGTCTCGATCAAAAGTGCAACTTGAGGTCGGGATCGCGTCACCATTTTATTGAGCCATTCTATATTAGAAGGCTTAGGCAACCAAGCTTCCAGGAGGAACTACATCGATTCGGAATGTCGCCCCAAAAACCTGCTTAACTGCTTTTTTCTCTTCCCTTCGAAGGCTTCTTTCCTTTTTTAATACCCGGTGTCTTTCCGCCCGACTGTTACGCTTTGGTATATCGTCGCAGCGCCCTTTGTCACGCTCGCGATCTTGCTTTGCGGATGTCTCGAAGGCCTCTGGGTACTTTTCTTTTCCCACCTTGCCCTTACCCTCACGACCCTAATCCCCTCGTTGCAAGGCTTCGGCCCAGTCTTTACCCGGTTTTGCACGACGCAGAGAGAAGTATGGCTGACCATTGACGATGGCCCCGACCCAGAGACAACCCCGCACATCCTGAAACTCTTGGACCAATTCGGGGCGAAAGCGACGTTCTTTCTGATCGGCGAGAAAACTGCGCAATGGCCAGCGCTCGCCGTACAGATCCTAGCGGCGGGCCATTCCATCGGCAATCACACCCACCGTCACCCAGTATTGCAGTTTTGGAGGTTCACCCCGAAACAGATCCGTCGGGAGATTGCAGACTTTGAGCGGACGGCGCGAGTCCACGGCCTGCCCGTGCCCGCTCTCTTCCGGGCTCCTACTGGAATGAAAAATCCGTTTGTCCATCCAATCGTGGCAGCATTTGGGTTGCGGATTGTCGGCTGGAGCGTTCGCGCATTCGACACGCGGATGAAGAGCCCTGACCGGATCGTCAGGAGGATCGTGAAGGTGGCCGCAACGGGCTCTATCATCCTGTTGCATGAAGGCTCGCCAGTCGCTCTGGCTACCCTCAGCAAGCTGCTCGACATCCTCGCCCGCTCCGGCTTTCGATGTGTGATACCAAAACTTCAGACATTGAGGGCAAACGCGGTTGATTGAAAGGGAGGTTAGGGAAAATTGAAAGAAATGGACTCCTATTACTTAGAGCTAGCCGACGTTTTGCGAGCTCGGCTCCTTGTCATCGCGGACCATAAGGCGCGCGATCGCAATCCGGAGGAACATCTTCAAAGACTGCGCCAACTCTCCGAAAAGCTCGAACACCTAAAGAAGAGCATCCCGGAAGATGCCGATCCGATGCTGGTACATTACCTTCAACGAATGAGCCTAAGCAAAGCCCTGTCATTCATTGAGGCTAAGTGCCTGGGCTCATAGCAAAGGGTTGAAAGATTTTAGTATGCGGATCGCAGTCCTCGCTGATATCCACGGCAATCTACCCGCCCTCGAGGCTGTGACAAAAGATCTCGATAGGGTCGGTCCTGACCTCGTGGTGGTCGCTGGAGATTTCCAGAACCGAGGACCCCAGCCGCGAGAGGTTACGGAGCTGGTTGCCGGCAAAGGTTGGAGGTTGTTGCGTGGCAACCACGAAGATTACGTGATCCGGCAGAGTCAGCCCTCAGAGACGCTAGATGTCGCCGATGATTACAGCTGGCTTCCGGCTCGCTGGACTGCGGAGCAGACACGACACTCGCTTGAATGGATCCGCTCGCTGCCAATCGCGATCCGTCTGGAAGGTCCGGAAGATTCGGCGGTTACGATCGCTCATGGCTCACCGCGTTCTAATGCCGAGGGATTTTTCCCGTCGACCTCCGAAGAAAAGGCGATCGCGATGATCGGGAATGATCCACCGCGGGTACTATGCTGTGGCCATTCGCATTTTCCGCTCCTCATCAAAGTAAACAGCACTCTCGTCTTCAATGTTGGCTCGGTGGGTTTCCCGTTTGATGGAGACCTCATATGTTCGGGCCACGACTTCGGTCACGCCAGATTCCGATCTTCGAAGCAGTCAGTTCGTATCTTGCATTGTCCCAGAAGGAGATCGAAATGTATTACCGGAGTTGTTCGCGGAAGCGCGCACAGGCGCCCAGGTAGGGCTAATTTCCCTTTCTGTCGCGTTTGTAGGGCGGCTGGGCCAGCCGCCTGAATCACAAAATACCAAATTTCAGGTAGACGTCACCTCGGCGCCTGGGCTAGGCGCCCTACAAAACATGGTTTAACGCGAATGTCGCTCTTACTGCTATCTTGAATACAACTCGACGACAAGCTGCTCGTTCACGATCGGCGCAATCTCTTCGCGGGTTGGGATGCGGGTGACCTTTCCCTGAAACTGATCTTTATCGGCAACCAGCCAGTCTGGGATCGGCTGGATCTGGGTGAGTTCGAGATTGCGAGTGGCCAGCCGCCGGGAGGTTGGGCGATCTTTGATTGTGACTACATCTCCCTCCTTCAGGTTGTAGGAGGAAACATTTACGTTGCGGTTATTCACCAGGACATGGCCATGCGAAACCATCTGGCGGGCGGCACTTCTGGAATTTGCGAAGCCGAGACGATAGACCACGTTATCGAGACGAGTCTCCAGCATCTGCAGCAAGGTCTCGCCCGTAACCCCACGCTTCCGGAGGGCAGTCTCGAAGTAGCGCCGAAACTGGCGCTCCATCAGGCCGTACTGAAAACGGAGCTTTTGTTTTTCGGCCAAGGCCGAGGCGTATTCGGACTGCTTCCGCCGGGCGCCCTTGGGACCGTGCATACCGGGCGGGTAGTTTTTGCGTTCCAAGGCCTTGCTCGGGCCAAAAAGGGCAACTCCGTAACGACGACTAATCTTCGATTTAGGACCGGTGTAGCGAGCCATAGTAAAATTCTCGGAATTCAAACGCGGCGTTGCTTCGGCGGACGACAACCGTTGTGCGGCACCGGCGTTACATCACGAATTACCGAAATGTCCAGACCAATAGCCTGAATTGCGCGTACCGCCGACTCTCGGCCAGCTCCTGGGCCTTTTACGAGGACTTCGACCTCTTTCAGGCCATGGCCCATTGCCTGCCGACACGCATCCTGGGCAACCAATTGCGCGGCGTAAGCAGTACTCTTTCTCGAACCTTTGAAGCCGACTTTGCCGGCGCTAGACCATCCAATCACATTCCCGTTGAGGTCGCTAATCGACACAACCGTGTTGTTGAATGTTGCGAGGATATGGGCAATGCCAGCGTTAACGTTTTTGCTACCCTTCGCCTTGACGATCTTCGGCTTATCAGACTCGCCCGCTTCCAGGGACAAAGTTGTTTTGCCCTGTTCGGTCGAACCCGGTCCGGTCCCCGCTTCCTTTCGTGTCTTGGGTCGCGCAGTTCTGGCTGGCTTAGGCGGTTCAACCGGCGCGCCCGCTGCGGCTGGTACGGCCTGTCCACTGGACGCTATTTCTTTTTTCTCTTCCGGCGCCGGGGTGAGATTCTCTTCAGGCATTTCGACTATTTCCCTTAAACTTTACCTGCTTTTGCGTCTTTGTTGCGCTGGACGCCGACGGTCTTCCGGGGCCCCTTCCGAGTGCGCGCGTTTGTCGAGGTCCTCTGTCCTCGGACCGGCAGCCCGCGAATATGACGTATACCACGGTAGCAACGAATAGCCTGTAAACGCTTCAAATTTCCCTGAATCTCCCGTCGGAGGTCGCCTTCGATCAGCAAGCCGCTGCCGTTGATGGCATGAACGATTTCCCCCACTTGTTCCGGCGTCAATTTATTTGCGCGAATATTAGGATCGATGTTCGCCTGCTCAAGAATCTTTTTCGCGGTCTTTGGTCCGATACCATAAATATAGGGAAGCGAAGCTTCGATCCGCTTGTCTCCAGGTAGTTCAACTCCGAGTAATCGAGGCATATCTTTATTCTCTGGGCAGGCCTATTATCCAATCAAAGGTATTAGCCCTGTCGCTGTTTGTGCCGCGGGTTTTTGCAAACGACCCGGACGACATTTTTTCGTTTTATAATTCTGCAGCTCTCACACAGCCGCTTCACCGATGGTCGCACTTTCATTAAAAAAATCTGTCCTCTGGAGGATAAAAAAACGCCCCCCGCGGAGCAAGCCTCCCGGGAGCGTTCCTCACCCGATCAACCTTACCTTTGCCGGAAGGTTATGCGGCCTTTCGTCAAGTCGTAAGGCGACATCTCTACCATAACTTTGTCTCCTGGCAAGATCCGAATGAAATGCAGACGCATTTTTCCCGAGATGTGCGCCAAAATCCGATGACCGTTCGGAAGCTCGACCCGGAACATCGTATTCGGGAGCAATTCGATTACCTTGCCTTCAACTTCGATGACGTCTTTTCGCGCCATGTCAAAATCTCGGCTTCACCTTTCGTCACTAATATCGTGTGCTCAAAATGTGCAGAGGGTAGGCGATCCGCGGTCACCACCGTCCAATCATCCTGCAATACCCTTACGGCGGACTGGCCCAGGTTGACCATCGGTTCAACAGCCAGAGTCATTCCGGCCCTAAGCTTTGCCGTCGCCCCAGGCGTCCGATAATTTGGGATTTGCGGCTCTTCATGGAGGCGGCGCCCGACGCCGTGTCCCACGAATTCTCGAACCACGCTGAAGCCGTTTACCTCCACTTCATCTTGAATCGCTGCACAAAGCTCGCTTAACCGTCTACCTTCCCGCGCCCTCTCGATACCTTTAAAAAGAGCGTCTTCGGTCACGGTGAGCAAGCGCTGAACCTCTTCACCGATCACTCCGATCGGCACGGTCGCAGCCGTGTCGCCGACGAAGCCATCCAGGATCACACCAATGTCGAGCTTTACGATGTCGCTATACTGGATCCTGCGCGCGCCGCCGATGCCGTGTACAACCTCATCGTTGATCGAGATACAGATATTCCCCGGAAACCGCTTATAGCCAAGAAACGCGCTCCGGCACCCAGCCTCCTCCATCATTTTTCCAGCGGCGAAATCTACGTCCTTAGTCGTAATTCCAGGGCAGAGCATCGAGGATAGCTGATCGAGGATGCGGCTAGCCAGCTGACAAGACGCGCGCATCTTCTCGATCTCCTGTGGGGTCTTGATCGGTATCATCCTGCAATCAATTGACTAATCTCGCTGAACACGCAGTCGACTGCGCGGTCTCCATCGACGACAGCCAATATAGCTTTTTCTCGATAAAAGTCCGACACAGGGAGGCTCTTCTCTCGAAATTCGCGCATCCGGCGCGCAAGCGCTTCCGCGCGATCGTCGTCACGTGTCTCAAGCATGCCGCCACAATTCGGACATGGTTCGTTCTTGCTTTGCACATGCCGGCCCAGACTGACAATCTTCCCGCAGTCACGGCAGGTCAGTCGGGTCGACATGCGCTCGACGATAGTCTTCTCGGAGACCTCCAGGAAAATCGCGAGCTCGAGCGGGAGTCCCTGATCCGCTAAAAAAACGTCGAATCGTGCCGCCTGCGGGACCGTACGCGGGAAACCGTCGAATAAGAAAGAGCCGTGTGTCCGCTCGACCCACGACGCAACCACTCTCATGACCAGATCGTCCGGGGCCAAGCCACCCTTGCTCACAATCCGGTACGCCTCCACGCCAAGCGGTGTCTGTGCCTTTGCCTCTTTGCGCAGGATTGCGCCGGTCGAGGTCGCCGGAATATTGAAGTGCTTTTGAATCAATTCAGCCTGAGTGCCTTTCCCAGAGGCGGGTGGCCCTAAGAGGACGATTCTTCTCTTCACCCGGTCCTAGCGCTGGTTAAAAAAAATCGAGACGGCGACGCCGGCGACAGCCAGAACGGCGAACGCCACCCACATCCAGAGCAAAGCTTTCTCTTTGACCACGGCACCGGTATTAATACTGGTGCGCTGAAAACGACCGCGAATTTTCCCCTTGCGCAGAAAGCCATCATAGTGGCGCTGCAAGAGGTAGGTTTCCACCTGGCGCATGGTATCCAGTAGCACGCCTACGATAATCAGCAGGCTGGTACCGCCGAAGAATCGGGCTGTCATCCGCGGCACCCCGCACAGGGTAATCAAAGTCTCCGGGATGACCGCGATGACCGTCAGGAAGAACGCTCCGGCGAAGGTTAAGCGGGTAAGGCTGTACTCCAGAAAGTCAGCAGTTGGTTTACCTGGCCGGCAGCCCGGGATATAGCCATTATATTTCTTGAGATCATCTGCGATCTGGGTGGGCTGGAATTGGATTGCGACCCAGAAGTAACTGAAAAAGAAGATCAACACCGCCGTGAGCGCGTAGTGCACCCAGCCGACCGCGAGCGAGTTTGCCAAACTGACCGCCCACTCCGAGTTGCGGAACGCCATGCTCAGAATAGTCGACGGAAACAGCAGGATCGCTTGCGCGAATATGAGCGGCATCACCCCAACGGAGTTCACCTTGAGCGGAAGATATTGCGTTTGGCCGCCGTAGACCTTCCGCCCAACAACTCGTTTTGCGTATTGGATGCTGATTCGCCGTTGGCCTTGCGTTAGTGCGATAACTCCGGCAATCACGATCACCAGAAACAGAATCATCAACACAAGCACCATAGGGCTGACTCGGCTCGGGGCTCCTCCCGCGGGAACGAACGTATTCCATACCTGAACGAGGGCACCGGGCAAAGATGCCACGATACCGACGGTTATGATCATTGACGTTCCGTTGCCTATTCCCCGGTCGGTGATCTGATCACCAAGCCACATCAAAAACATCGTTCCTGCGCTGAGCGCCATCACGGCAATCAGTTGAAATCCAAGGCCGGGATTTGGCACCAGCGGACCCAGTCGGGCTGTAACCGCGCCAATCCCCTGAAGAAAAGGGTTCGAGGCGGGATTTTCCATCGAGATCGCCAGGAGATAGCCTTGAAAGAGGCAGAGCCCGAGAGTGACGTAGCGGGTATACTGCATGATCTTCTGCCGGCCACCGGTTTCTTCGCGAGCCATTTTATTCAGCCGCGGAACGACAGCGGTCAAAAGCTGCATCATGATCGATGCGCTGATATAAGGCATGATCCCCAGCGAAAATACGGCGCAATGCTCGAGTGCACCGCCGGCGAAGATATTAAAGAGCGCCGCAACCCCACCCCCAGCCGAGCGGGCCATTTCGGTTTGAAACCATTCGTTCAGGACGTGGGCATTAACACCCGGGATCGTGATCGCTGCTCCGGCCCGGACAATGACAAGCATGCCAATCGTGAACAGAATGCGCTGTCGCAGCTCCGGTATCTTAAAGATATTCGTGAACGCGGAAATCATTGGTGCAACGGACTACGCACGAATTACGACCGATCCGCCGACCCGTTCGATCTGTTGGCGCGCCGCTTCGCTGAATTTATCGGCCTCAACCGTTAGACTTTTGGTCAGTTCGCCTCGGGCGAGAATTTTCAGTCCAGCGAACTTCCCGTGAATCAACCCGTGTTTGCGCAGAATCTGCTCATCGACACGAGTGCCGTTATCGAAGCTGTCCAGCTGACCCAGGTTCACGATCGCGTACGCCACTCTGAAATTGGCATTATTGAAGCCGCGTTTCGGCAAACGGCGGATGAGGGGCATCTGGCCGCCTTCAAAGCCCAGGCGAATACTGCCGCCGGATCGCGCTTTCTGGCCTTTATGGCCTTTCCCGCTGGTCTTGCCGTGGCCGGAGCTCTCACCGCAGCCGAGGCGTTTCGCCCGGCGTCTTGCTCCTGGACGAGGTTTCAAATCATGTAACTGCATAAATTTTGTTCCCGGTCACCCGGAGCGGCCAACCTCAGTCGTCGCTAATATTATTTCTCACCGGTACGACCCGGGCTAAATCGTGCTGTGTTGGCGCGGAGCCTCTTTTCCTCTTAGCTTAAAAATATCTTCCCGATGCCGTAACGCGCGGAGCGCTTCCATCGTGGCTTTTACCACGTTCGCATGGTTGTTGGACCCCAGCGACTTCGCTAGCACGTCCTTAATCCCGGCGGCCTCTACCACCGCGCGTACCCCACCGCCGGCAATCACGCCGGTTCCGGGCGAGGCAGGGCGCAGCAATACCCGGCCACCGCCAAACTCGCCGATCACTTCGTGTGGGATCGTATTCTCTTGAATGGCAACTGAAACCATCCCTTTCCGAGCAGAGTCTGAGGCTTTCCGAATGGCCTCAGAAACCTCATTGGCCTTGCCGAATCCATAGCCGACCTTACCTTTGTGATCTCCAGCGACGATTAGCGCGCTAAAACTAAACCGGCGACCGCCCTTAACCACCTTCGCACACCGATTGATAAACACGACCTTTTCGGTCGTGTCGCCCTTCTGACCTCGATCTCCTGGACTGTCGCTGCGACGACCTCTAAATTCCGCCATAATGTAATTAAAATTCTAACCCGCCTGCTCGAGCCGCCTCGGCCAGAGCCTTTACCTTGCCATGAAAGGCAAATCCTCCGCGGTCAAACACCACAGACTTAACATTTCTTTCCAAACCTCTTTGCGCGAGCAACGCCCCAACCTTTTCTGCCGTCGCAACGTTCGCGTGCGTACGCCGGGTCCCGCGAAACGCTGGTTCGACGGTCGAGGCGGCAGCTAACGTCTTGCCTATCGTATCATCGACTATCTGCGCATAGATATGCTGACCCGAGAAATGGACGCATAGCCGAGGGCGACTCGGATTGCCCGCGACGCGCTTACGAATGCGTTTGTGCCTAAGTTTAATGGCATCAGACCTTGGCATGATCCTTGTGACCTCCACTATTGAACCGTCTTTCCTTCCTTTCGTACGATTTGCTCACCGACATACCGGATGCCTTTACCTTTGTAAGGCTCTGGCGGATAGAATGATCGGATATCAGCTGCAACCTGGCCAACCTTTTGCTTGTCGATCCCTTCGATCAGGATTTTGGTGTTTTCCTGAATTGTGATTTTGATCCCCTCGGGGATGGCAAAGAGAATCGGATGCGAAAAACCCAGGCTCAAATTCACGTTCTTTCCTTGTACTTGGGCGCGGAAACCCACCCCGTGGATCTCCAAGCTTTTCTCAAAGCCCTGGCTCACCCCGGTAACCATGTTGTTAATCAAGCTTCGGGAGAGTCCATGAAGCGCCTTTAAGCGACGGGTCTCCTCGGAGCGCTCCAGCAAAGCCTGCTTTCCTTCGACGCGTAGCGATATCTGCCGGGGCAAAATCCAATGAAGCTTTCCCTTGGGGCCCTCCACCGTCACCGCCCCCGTGCTGGAGACATCCAGCTTTACTTTTTCCGGAAGCTGAATGCTTTTGTTCCCGATTCGAGACATTTCAATACCTCCTTACCAGACCATCGCGAGCAGCTCCCCGCCTACATGCTCCTTGCGGGCCTCCCGGCCGGTAAGTATCCCTCGCGAGGTTGAAAGAATTGCAATACCCATGCCGCCGAGAACACGCGGTACCTCATCCGACCCCACGTACTTGCGCAGGCCAGGCTTGCTAACCCGCTTGAGGCCAGTCAACGCCGGTGTGCGATTCACGAATTTCAGCGTCACCTTGAGCTGTATCGGCGTAGTCGCGGTATCAATCTCAAAGTCTGCAATGTAACCTTCCTGCTTCAGGATGCGCGCAATTTCCGCTTTGAGTCGCGAATATGGGGCAGCGACATCGGTCCGGTGGGTGCGCGCCGCGTTGCGAAGCCGCGCCAGGAAATCTGCAATCGGATCAGACAAAGTACTCATCTAAGTTTTTCTTCCAACTCATTAAGATTGAGGCTGGGCCGGCTGTTTGCGGTCGCTGAACGGCACCCCGAGTTCGGTAAGCAGTGCCTTGGCTTCGTCGTTGGTTTTTGCGGTCGTGACGATGGTGACGTCAAACCCGATGTTGCGTTTGATTTTATCGAGTTCTACCTCCGGGAAGATGGTTTGGTCATGCACACCCAGCGTGTAATTGCCTTTGCCATCAAAGGCTTTTGGCGAAATGCCCCGAAAATCGCGGATCCGCGGCAGAGCCATCTTTATCAGACGCTGAAGGAACTCATACATGTAATCGCCGCGGAGGGTCACTTTCGCGCCAATGATCTGCGCCTTTCGGAGCTTGAAGTTCGAGATACTCTTTTTCGCTTTAGTTTCAGCGGGTTTCTGTCCGGTAATCACGGCTAGCTCGGCTTTGGCGTCTTCCAGGGCCTGCTTCATGTCGCTTGAACTGGTACTCACGCAAGTGTTGACGACGACCTTTTGAACCTTGGGCACCTCTAGCCGGTTCTTGTAGCCGAGCTTCTCCTGGAGGGCCGGCACCACGCGTTCCTTATATTCTTTGTAGAGTTCGGCCTGCATCGTTTTACTCCTCTCGACCCTGTTTGCCTGGCCTCCGCGCCTCGGCGAGTTTGACATTCGAGATGTGGATTGGCCCCTCACGCGTGATGATTGCTCCGTTCGGATGGTCCTGCGACTTGCGTACGGTTTTCTTGATCATTCGAACGCCTTCGATCAGGACCTGCCGCTTCTTGGGCAACACTTGCAACACCTTCCCCGAAGCGCCCCGGTGATTCCCGGAGATCACTTCCACCTCGTCCCCTTTCTTGACGTGAAATTTCAGGCGGCTCATAACACTTCCGGAGCGAGAGAAATGATTTTCATGAAATTTTTCTCGCGCAGTTCACGGGCCACCGGTCCGAAGATGCGGGTGCCGCGTGGATTGAGGTCCTTGTCGATGATGACAACCGCGTTGTTGTCGAATCGAAGATACGAACCATCTTCGCGCCTCACCGGCTGCCTGGTTCGCACTACGACAGCACGCACGACTTCCCCTTTCTTCACAGTCCCGTTTGCTGCCGCTTCCTTTACGTTACAGGTGATCACGTCTCCCACCAAGGCATAAAGACTCGGTTTGCCAATGACGCCGATCATTGTAGCCGTCCGGGCGCCTGTATTATCCGCTACATCGAGTCTTGAACGAATCTGAATCATATGAGCCCCTGTTCGTTCAGTGTTTGAGAATTTCCACCAACTGCCAACGCTTCAGGCGGCTAAGCGGCCGGGTTTCTTCGATCCGAACCAAATCACCAATCGCGCACTTATTCTCGGCATCGTGCGCGTACAACTTTTTCGTCCGTTTAATGATCTTTCCGAATTTTGGGTGCACTACTCGGCGCACCACGGCGACCACAACGGTCTTGTCCATCTTGTTGGACACGACTTCGCCAACACGACTTTTTCGAAGATGCCGCTTTTGAACCCCGGTCCCCTGCAGCTCCGGCGGCGCAGCCGCCCTCGCGGCAGCTTCCGAACTCGCTAAGTCTGACTCAGAGGCAGCGACGTCTTGGCCCGCCGTCGTACCACTTCCCACATTAGAAGTCTCTTCACTCATTTATTTAGCCTAGGAGTTTTGGGTTCCGATCTTTGAATTCCGCGTTGGCTCGGAATGCAGAACTATTTCTTGTTGACTCGCTCGTTCAAAATCGTCTCGATCTGCGCCACCTCTCGGCGGCTTAGCCGAATTACGCTCGGTTTTTCGAGCGCACCAGTTTGTTGCTGGAGGCGAAGATGAAACATTTCTCTCTGCAACTCCCGACGGCGATTCACTAGCTCGTCATTACTCAATTCCCGCAACTCTTTGACTTTCATCGGTACGGCCTCCGCTGGGTCACGCAGCCACGGCGTGCTGCCGCGCAATAAATCGGGTTCGCACCGGCAGTTTAGTGGCAGCGAGGCGCAATGACTCACGAGCAACAGCCTCGGATACTCCGTCCACCTCGAAAATAATGTTGCCGGGACGCACGGTAGCGACCCAATACTCCGGGTTGCCCTTGCCTTTGCCCATCCGCGTCTCCGGCGGGCGCTTCGTCACCGACTTGTCTGGGAAGACCTTAATCCAAAGCTTCCCTTTTCTTTTCATGTTTCTGGTCAGTGCAACACGAGCGGCTTCGAGCTGGATATTGGTGAGCCAAGCGCGATCGAGCGTTTGCAACGCATACTCGCCAAACGCGATGGAAGTATTCCGGCTGGCGCTGCCGGCACGGCTCCCCCGCTGCGTTTTGCGGTACTTGACTCTCTTGGGCATTAGAGGCATATGTCGTCTCCTCGTTCCTCAGGATATGGTAGGCACTGCCGGCGTGCCGGCCGAAGGTCTCGTTTCCCGGTTGCGGGAGTCTCGCTCCCGGTTCTCACGTTCTCTGGTCTCCTTCTCCGGAGCCTGTTCGGGCTTACAGATCCAACATTTCACTCCGATCTTGCCGTAGACCGTATTCGCCTCGGCAAAACCGTAGTCGATCGGCGTACGAAGCGTATGAAGAGGAATTTTGCCCTCACGATACCATTCCGCGCGGGAGATCTCCGCACCGCCGAGCCGGCCGGAGCACCGAATCTTTATTCCCAGCGCACCAAAATCTCTGGTTGTCTGTACCGCCTTCTTCATCGCCCGGCGAAACGAGATACGGCGCTCGATCTGGAGCGCGACGTTCTCTGCCACAAGCTGGGCATCAAGTTCAGGTGTCTTGATTTCCTGAATGTCGACCTTCACCTGCTTGCCACCAGACATCTTGGTGATCTCTTCGGTCATCTTCTCGATTTCTGCACCCTTCCGGCCGATCACTATCCCAGGCCGCGCGGTGAAGATGGTGACTCGAATACTATTCCAGGCGCGTTCGACAATAATCTTCGAAACGGCAGCCAAGGCCAGCTTTTGCTTCACGAACTTGCGGATGCGAATATCCGTATCCAGAAAATCCGGAAACTCCTTAGAGGACGCATACCAGCGAGAACGCCAATCTTTATTGAGGGCGAGCCGAAATCCTATCGGGTTAACTTTCTGTCCCATGATTATTCTTTCTGCTCCGCTGGTTTGTCTGCTCCTGGCGACGCTTCTTCGGTATCGGAGGCAGTAGTAGTCGTAGGCTCCGATCTCCGGGCGGACCGCGAGCTCTTGGCCGCGTCCGATCTCTGAGCGGGTTCGCGGACGGCGGACTTTGGAGAGCGGTCCCCCCCTTTAGCCCGTTTCTTTTTCACCTTTTCCGATTGAATCTTCTGAGCCAACTCATCGCTTAGGACGATTCGAATGTGACTCGTTCTTTTGAGAATCGGACTGGCGCCGCCGCGGGCGCGGGCGCGAAAGCGCTTCAGCGTCGGTCCCTCTCCCACGACCGCCTCTTTGACGAGCAGGGTATCCACTTTCAGTTCGGCATTGTTCTCGGCATTTGCGATCGCGCTCTTCAGTGTCTTTTGCACCAGGACCGCCGCCTTCTTTGGGCTGAACGCCAAAAGATCCAGTGCATCCGACGCCGAACGGCCCTGGATCTCGCGCGTTACGTCGCGAGCCTTAAACGCTGAAACTCGAGCGAACCGATATGTGGATGTCACTTGCATTTTTGCTAACTGTCCGCCCTTTTTATTTGGTCACTTTCGCCGTGTGAGCACCATGCTTCTTGAAGGTGCGGGTTGCAGAAAACTCACCTAGTTTGTGCCCAACCATATTCTCAGTCACGAAGACCGAGTTGAAGATCTTGCCGTTATGCACAAGGAAGGTATGCCCGACAAAGTCCGGCGTGATCATCGACCTCCGAGACCATGTCTTAATCGGCTTCTTCACGCCCTGGCTCATCTTCCCGATTTTTTCAAGAAGCGTCGGTTCGACGAATGGGCCTTTCTTCAGCGATCTACCCATAGGTTACTTTTTCTTGGTTTTCCTGTGCTCAACGATAAAGGCGTCGCTTGGTTTGTGCCTGCGGCGCGTCTTAAATCCTTTGGCCAGCTGACCCCACGGGCTCATCGGGTGATGGCGGCCTCCGCCTCCCTTGCTTTTGCCCTGGCCGCCGCCCATCGGGTGATCTATCGGGTTCATCGCCATTCCCCGTACTTTCGGCCGGCGACCGAGCCAGCGAGTACGTCCAGCCTTGCCACTGGAGATGTTCATGTGGTCAAGGTTGCCGACTTGACCCACAGTTGCATAGGCGTTCTCGTGGATTCGGCGAATTTCGCCGGAGGGCAAGCGCACCAGCGCGTACCCCGCTTCGCGGTTGCTTAAAACTGCCTGTTGCCCAGCACTGCGAGCGACTTGGCCGCCTCGGCCGGGAATAATTTCTACATTGTGGATCACCGTACCGAGCGGAATCGCCTTGAGGGGAAGGGCGTTACCGAGCTCCGGGGCCGCATTGTCACCCGCAACGACTTTCGAGCCGATCTCAAGTCCATTCGGAGCGAGGATGTACGCCTTCTCGCCGCTGCTGTACCGGAGGAGCGCAATCCTGGCGGAGCGATTGGGATCGTACTCGATTGCAGTTACAGTTGCTTCGACGTTCCGAAGCTTTCGCTTAAAATCGATGATACGGTACTTCTGTTTATGGCCGCCTCCGATATGTCTTGAAGTCAGCCGACCATGATTGTTGCGGCCACCCGTCTTCTTGAGAGGCTCGAGCAGCGACTTCTCCGGGCGATCCTTGGTGATTTCGTCGAATGCGGGCGTCTGCTTAAATCGTTGCGTCGGGGTGAGAGGTCGAAAATTTTTGAGAGCCATGGGTTCGTCCTCCGCTTAGACCAACTCGATCTTCTCGCCCTCCGCGAGCGTGACAGTCGCCTTTTTCCAGTGAGCACGACGCCCAAAATCGGCCCGCCGCTCGCGTTTCTTTTTCCCGGCGTACTGGCAGGTGTTCACGCGAACGACCTTCTTGCCGAACAACTCCTCAATCGCCTGCTTGATCTGAACTTTATTGGCACGTGGATCAACACGAAAAACGTACTGGTTGTATTTCTCGCCAAGCACGCTGGCTTTTTCCGTCAGCCGGATATTTCCGATCAAATTCGTGGGCCCGCTCATGACACTCTTTCCGCAAGTTTAGCCAAAGCATCGTTAGTGAGGACGATCTTTTTGAACGCGAGCAGCTGCTCGGTGTTCACTTCGGCGGCGGTGTTTAGCAGGACCAGATGAATGTTCCGCGCCGCCTTATAAGTGTTCTCGTCGAATTGATCGGCGATCACTAAAACCTTTTTTGCATCGGTGTGAGAGCGGAGCAGGTCGACAAAATCCTTCGTCTTTGGCCGCGCGACTTTGATCTCGTTAGTGACAAGGACATCGCCCGCCAGGATCCGGGAACTGAGCGCCTTCAGGAAGGCGAGGCGCCTTACCGACTTCGAGACCCTCTTTGAATAGTCGTGCGGTTTTGGGCCAAAGACGACGCCGCCACCCGCCCAAACGGGGGAAGAGGCATAGCCGGCCCGGGCTCGTCCCGTACCCTTCTGGCGCCATGGTTTTTTGCCTGAGTAGGCCACTTCAGCTTTAGTCTTGGTGTTAGCCGTGCCGCTGCGCCGATTTGCCCGCATTGCCACTATGGCATCGTGTACGGCTTGAGTACCACGGGCATTCTCGATGACTTCAATCTTTGCCTTCTTGGCCGCCTCCACTGTTAAAATCGTTGTGCTCATTCGGTCTTTGCTCCTTGCACATCTGGTTTTTTCTTGGCCGGCCGCACGACGACGTAGCTGCCATTGGCTCCGGGCACGGCACCACAAACCAAAATCACATTATCTTCCGGCCGAACCTGGACGACGCGAAGATTTTGAACAGTCACCCGGTCGTCACCTAGATGCCCCGGCATTCCCATGTTTTTCCAGATGCGCCCCGGGGTGGAACGATTTCCGATCGCACCGTTCCGACGATGCGTCTTGGAACCATGAGCGGCCGGTTGGCCGGCGAAGCCATGTTTCCTCACAACGCCCTGAAAGCCCTTGCCCTTCGAGCGGCCAATCACGTCGACAAACTGCCCGACTTCGAATTGGTTCACACTGAGATCCAGCGCGTCCCCGACCTGAGCCTCATTGGGCAGGCGGAACTCGCGAACCAACTTCTTCGGTTCCGAACCAGCCTTCTTGAAGTGGCCGAGTAACGGTTTCGGGACCCTGGACTCTTTTTGGGTGTCAAATCCAACCTGGATTGCCGCGTAACCATCGCTGTCTTTGGTCTTGACCTGGAGCAAAGTGTTGCCACCAGCTTCGATCACCGTCACAGGGGTTGCCTTCCCCGCAGTGTCGTACACGCGCGTCATCCCAACTTTTCGTCCTAGGAGTCCAATTTTCATAGTGGGAAGACACAGTTAAATCTTTATCGTGATATCGACCCCGGCTGGCAAGTTGAGCTTTCGCAGCTCGTCTACGGTTTTAGCGGTCGGATCGATAATATCGAGCAGCCGCTTGTGCGTTCGCATTTCGAACTGATCCATCGACTTCTTGTCGACATGGGGTGACCGGTTCACGGTAAACTTTTCGATTTTGGTCGGCAACGGAATCGGTCCGGCCACCCTCGCGCCGGTCCGCTTTGCCGTATCAACAATCTCTAACGCCGATTGATCGAGCATGCGATAATCGTAGCCTTTGAGGCGGATGCGGATGCGTTGACCATTCGTCATAAGATTATTCAGGCTCCTTTCTGATCCAGCACCGCCGCCACAATCTGGGCCGGCACAGGTTCAAAATGGGACGGCTCCATGGCGTAAGAAGCGCGCCCCTTGGACAGCGAACGGATCGCCGTTGCATAGCCAAACATTTCCGCCAGTGGCACTTCCGCATGAATAATGGTCACGATTCCCTTGGTTTCCATGCTTGAGATCCGCCCGCGCCGCCGGTTCAGGTCACCCATGATGTCACCTTGATATTCATCCGGAGTGACGCATTCGACTCTCATTATCGGTTCCAAGAGGATGGAGTTGGCTTTTTTAAATGCGTCTTTCAAGGCGAAGATCGCAGCCAACTTGAACGCGAGTTCGTTCGAGTCGACGTCGTGATAGGAACCGTCGACGATGTCGACATGAAAATCGATGACCGGATAGCCGCCCACGACACCGTTGAGCACTGCTTCCTCCAGACCCTTCTTCACCGCCGGGATGTATTCCTTAGGAATTACGCCCCCAACGACCTTGTTCTCAATGCTAATCCCCTTACCGCGTTCGCGCGGTTCGACGTTAACAATCACGTGCCCGTATTGGCCGCGGCCACCCGACTGCTTTATCAGCCTGCCTTCGCCCGTCGCGGCCTTGGTGATCGTTTCGCGATAAGCGATCTGCGGCTTCCCGGCGTTCGCATCCACCTTGAATTCGCGCAACATTCGATCACGAATAATTTCCAGGTGAAGCTCACCCATGCCCGCGATGATAGTCTGGCCGGTGTCTTCGTTCGTGTAGACTCGGAAGGTTGGATCCTCTTCAGCGAGACGCTGCAGCGCAGTGGCCATTTTCTCCTGATCAAGCTTAGTCTTCGGCTCGATCGCCATCGAAATCACCGGATCCGGGAACGAGGGCGGCTCGAGCAAGATAGGGAAATCTTCATCACAAAGCGTGTCGCCCGTGGTGATGTTCTTGATGCCGACTATGGCGGCGATATCGCCTGAATAGCAGGTCTCGATATCCTCTCGTTTATCCGCTTGAATCTGGATGAGCCGGCTGATGCGCTCACGCTTGTTCGTCCGCGGATTGTAAACAGTATCGCCCTTGGAAAGCTTTCCAGAATACACCCGGAAAAACACGAGCTTCCCGACGAACGGATCGCTCCAAAGCTTGAACGCCAGCGAGCAGAACTTTCCATGGTCATCCGTGACCGCCTCTTTCAGTTCCTCAGTGTCAGGATCGATGCCGTGGGCGGGCGGAATGTCGAGCGGGCTCGGCAGGTAATCCACGACTGCATCAACCAGGTATTGCACACCTTTGTTCTTAAAAGCAGAACCGCCGGCGACCGGGACAAACTTATTATCGATGGTCAACCGGCGGATGCCTGCTTTCAACGCTTTCGGCGTTACCGGTTTTTCTTCGAGGAAGAGAGTTCCGACTTCGTCATCGAGATTGGCTACCTGTTCAACGAGGTCGGCGTAGGCCTTATCCACCATTGCCCTGTGTTCCGCTGGAATCTCGGTGATTTCGTAAGTTGAGCCGAGAACATCGTTGTCGGAATAAATAATGGCCTTCTTGTTGATCACATCAAGTTGGCCCCTGAGGTGGTCTTCGCTCCCGAGTGGGATCAGAACCGGCCAGGCGTTCGCACCGAGCTTATTGTTAATTTCCTTTACGACGTTTTTAAAGTTCGCACCGACGCGATCCATTTTATTGACGAAACAGATCCGGGGAACGTTGTACTTGTTGGCCTGGCGCCAAACCGTTTCAGTCTGGGGCTGAACGCCGGCAACAGCATCGAATACAACAATAGCTCCATCCAAAACACGCAGAGAGCGCTCGACTTCCGCCGTGAAATCGACGTGTCCCGGAGTATCGATGATGTTGACGCGCTGCTTCTGGCCTTCAAAAAGTTTGAGAACACCTGCTTCTTTTCGCTGATTCCAGAAGCAGGTCGTTGCGGCGGACGTGATCGTGATCCCGCGCTCGCGTTCCTGCTCCATCCAGTCGGTCGTCGTTGTCCCTTCATGCACCTCGCCGAGCTTGTGAATCATTCCAGTGTAGAAGAGGATACGCTCGGTCAGAGTTGTCTTGCCGGCATCGATGTGCGCGCTAATGCCGATATTGCGAGTCCGTTCTAGGGGGTAGGCACGATTCGGAGAGTTCGGATTCGTCATGGCCACAGCCTTCTCTAAAACGATTGAGGACATAGTTCGTTACCACCTAAAATGTGCAAAGGCACGATTCGCCTGGGCCATCTTATGCGTATCGTCGCGCTTCTTAATTGCATTGCCTTGCCCCGAAGCAGCGTCCTTTATCTCTCCGGCCAAATTGTCGACCATCGTACCTCGACGATTCTTCGCAAAATTGACGATCCATCGCATTGCGAGCGAGACCTGACGGTCAGCCTGCACCTCGATCGGCACCTGATAGGTCGCGCCGCCAACGCGGCGAGATTTTACCTCGAGGCGTGGCTTCGTATTTTCCACTGCCTTATGCAGCGTATCGAGCGGATCGACAGAGTCAGATCCTTCCCGGCTTTTCTCAATGGCTTGATATACAATCCGCTCCGCTAGAGCCTTTTTGCCGCTGCGCATCACGGTGTCAATAAGCCGTGCTACGACGGGGCTTCCGTAACGCGTATCGACCTTCTCTTCCTTATGAATGACTCTGCGACGACGTGACATACTCGGTTATTTCTTTTTGCCCTTGGCTGCTTCTCCGCCACTTTCCTTGGGCCGCTTGGCGCCATACTTTGAACGGCTGCGGCGCCGGCCATCAACCCCGAGACTGTCTAAGGTCCCTCGGACAATGTGATACCGAACGCCGGGCAAGTCTTTCACTCGCCCGCCACGCACCAAAACGATCGAGTGCTCTTGAAGATTGTGACCCTCGCCAGGAATATAAGCGATCACCTCCTGCCCATTGGTAAGGCGAACCTTCGCGACTTTTCGCAGTGCGGAGTTCGGCTTTTTCGGTGTGCGAGTCATCACTTGAACACACACGCCGCGGCGTTGCGGAGAGTCCGCGAGAGCCGGTGACTTCGATTTCACCGCTACCTTTCGACGACCCTTCCGTACGAGCTGGTTAATTGTTGGCATCTAAAAAATCCGGCTAATCTCCGATCGTTCGGGGACTAAAAAACCGCTCTGGCAGCTACTTCTCTCTTTCGCCAGACGCGGGGGAGCGTGGACTATATAAGTTTTCGCAATCGGCGCAAGAGAATTTTAGTGAAACCCGCTGCTAGCGAGCCCCTCGAAAAAACGAGTTTTACAGCCTACCACAGGCGAAACACATTTCACGCGAAAAGTAATCCTCTGCTCTCCATAGTATCCTTCCGGGCTTGTGCGCACCGAACGCTAAACGCCGATGAATTTATCTGTTCCCGTTGTTCGACTTGTGCTTTTTTTGTCGTTCGATGAGAATTCATGTGGAGCGCCAGATCACGGTTGCGATCGAAAACCAGCCGGGACAGCTTGCCCAGATCAGCCAACTTCTTGCGGAGCGCTCGGTGAATATTGAAGCAATCGCTGTGGTCGACAGCGTCGAGCAGGGCGTGATCCGGTTGATGACAAGCGATCCGCAACGCTGCAAGCAGACGCTTCGTGAAGCAGGTTTCTATGTTGTGGACGGTGACGTGCTTGTCGCCGATGTAACCGACAAAATCGGACGGCTAGCCCAAGTGAGCGCCGCTCTTGCTCAGGCGAAGATCAATATCGACTATGTCTATGGCAGCGTGGAACATCCCGGTCACCCGATGCGCCTAGTCCTGAAAACGTCCGACCTGGTCCGCGCTCGGGAAATTCTCGAGCCCCTGCAGGATAGTTGAAGGGCAAAGAGAGTGTCAGTGTCAGCGCAAAGTGTCCGAAGGAGAAGTGTCGGTGAGAGAGAGTGTCAGGAAGAAAGTGTCGGTGTCAGAAGGAGAGGCTAACCGTCAGCGCTCTGACACTGGCACTTTCTTGCTGACACTGACACTCTCTCGGAAAGGGCCGAGGCTGACGGGATGACCGTCAGCCTCGCTCTGCGGCATAAGCCGAATTCTGTCCGGTCTGAGACTATTTTCACAGACCGTGGCGATCATTTATCTCATCTCGCATCAGCGAGACGCCCTCCCGGCTCTGTCCAGTTCAGCTGAACGAAACCGAAAAGAGGTGCGACTATAACCCGAGAGTTCCCGGAATGAACCGGGCAGACAGGCGGTCCACCTCTCTGCTTTGTCTTGCACCACCCGGGGTTTTTCCTGCGTCCGACTTTACAGCCGAACCGGTGGGCTCTTACCCCGCCATTTCACCCTTACCCAGCACAACTTTCGGTCCCACGCATCAGGTCCTAGCCTTTTCCGGCCCGAAAATGGTGCTGGGCGGTATATTTTCTGTGACACTATCCGTCGACTAAGGCTTGCGCTCCTAGTCGCCCGCGCTTTCGTGCGGCGGGCTGCCTTTTGGTGTTCGGACTTTCCTCTACCCCAGACTCACTCTTAGGGCAGCGATCGCCTGCCACGACGAAAATATATACGGCCCCGTCTCGGCTTGCAACCGCTGCCGGCGGGTCGATGACTATCAGGCGAGCCGATCGATTTTTCGAGCCAGAGTAAAATCGGTGTCCGTCAGGCCGCCCACAGAATGCGTCGCCAAATCCAGTTTAACCTTATTCCACCGGATATCGATATCTGGATGATGATTCATCGATTCTGCTTCGTTGGCGACCTTATTGACGAAATCAATGGCAAGTAAGAAATTCTCGAATTGAAATGTTCGGGCGATTGTATTGCCCTCCAGATTCCAATCGGGAACCTCTGCTAACAATCTTTGTACCGCCTCTGGCTCTAGTAGCGCGGGCATAATATTCCTTTCTCTATATTTCGTAGTGTACCTCAAAATGGCCGAGAACTTCCTGAGATCCCGTTTGCGAAAAACCTCGTTCGCCACTTGAATGGATTTCGGCTTCGTGTATGTACCCAATTCCCGCCTGTCCCATGGACAATCCACCCAGGCCATGCAAAACACCGGTAGACTCTATAATAATATTGTTGAGACTGTTGGCCGCACCCCGCTAGTCAAGCTCAACCGAATCATCGCGGGGATTCACGCAACAATTGCGATCAAATGTGAGTATTTCAATCCCTTGGGCAGCGTCAAGGACAGGATCGGGATGGCCATGATTGAGGCTGCGGAAAAAGAGGGCATCATTCGGGACGACACACTAATTGTAGAACCGACCAGCGGAAATACCGGGATTGCCCTTGCTTTCGTATGCGCGGCAAAGGGTTATAGACTCATCTTGACGATGCCCGAGACGATGAGTCTCGAACGGCGTACACTCTTGGCGATGCTCGGCGCAAAGCTCGTCCTCACCCCAGGGGTTGAAGGCATGAAGGGAGCCATCGCGCGGGCCGAAGAAATTCTCAAGACCACGCCAAACGCCTGGATGCCGCAGCAGTTTAATAACCCGGCCAATCCAGAAATCCATGCGAAAACTACTGCCGAAGAAATCTGGGCCGATACAGACGGCAAGGTTGATATTTTGGTCGCTGCCGTCGGCACTGGAGGCACGATCACGGGGGTAGCTGAAGTGATCAAACCGCGCAAGCCTGATTTTAGAGCGATCGCCGTCGAACCAAAAGATTCCCCGGTGATCCTTCAAACGCTGAAAGGCGAGCCATTGAAACCAGGGCCTCATAAGATCCAGGGAACAGGGGCCGGTTTCGTGCCCAATAACCTCCACCTCGACATCGTTGACGAGGTGATCACGGTTTCGAACGAAGATGCCTTCACGATGGCGCGACGACTATCCAAAGAGGAGGGCATCCTTGCCGGGATAAGCTCTGGCGCGAATGTGCACGCTGCGATCCAGGTTGCTCAACGCCCGGAAAACAGGGGGAAGTTGATCGTAACGGTCGCTTGCTCCACCGGTGAAAGATACCTCAGCACGGCCTTGGCAGACGCAGCTCGCGCCGAAGTTGGCGGATAGCATTTTCCAAAAACCACTCGAATGACTAGCCGTCCTGCTACCCAGCCCGCAGTTCCGCCGATCGACCCAGGTCTCTTTTGGATGCTCCATAGGAACAAGATCATCGCCGGCGCCGCGGCTCTGATCTTGTTTTTGATCGGCTTTGGCG
>JBAUZZ010000442.1:0-18438 GCA_049585495.1 Chthoniobacterales bacterium
AAAAAACAAAAAACACAACCACCCCACCATCCACAGAAAACACGACCCCCCTCTCTTTACGCGTAGACAAGCAATTGGATTCGGAGCCGCGGCACTAGGCATTTCTGCCTTAGCGCGCGCGTTCCCCGCGTTCGCGGATGACGCGATCAGCCGGGCGAAGATCGTTGGCAGCGGCGAAATGGTGAGCGGCAGCAAATACAAGAAAAAAGGCCCCTACCGGATCGGCTTCAGCAACGGTTTTTCCGGCAATACCTGGCGAACCGAAATGCTTTATTCGATTAAGAAAGAAGCCGGGCAACACAAGGATCTCGCTGACCTAATTATTGTCGACGGCCAGGGGGACATCACGAAGCAGGTCAACGATATCGAAAATCTGGTCTCGCAAAACGTCGATGCGATTCTCTGCATTCCCAACTCTGGTTCGGCGGTGGCACCGGTTCTGCGCGACGCGACGAAGCAGGGAATTATTACGGTTCCGTTCAATCTGCCAGTAGATGGTGAAGCGTGGACCGCTTACAACGGCACAGATCCGGGAAAGAAAGGCGCCGGACTCGGTGAGTGGTTGCGCGGTGCAATTGGCGACTCAGCCAAGATCGTTGCGCTTGGCGGGTTGCCTGGCAATTCCTATACTGCAGCCGCCTGGGCGGGCGCGAAGAAGGCGATGGAGGGGAGCAACATCCAGGTCCTGGCTTTCAAGGATGCCTATTGGGAGGAAGATCGAGCGAAAGTGGTGATGGCCGATCTGATCGCCGCGTACCCGGAGATCGATGGCGTCTGGTGCGACGGTTCGCAAGACGCTGCGGGCGCGATGAAGGCGTTAATCGCGGCGAAACGACCGCTCGTCCCAGTTACAGGCGATGACTACAACGGTCTCCTGAAGCTCTATGCGCAAGAGGCTGACAAAAATCCCAAATTCAAGATCGGCCTTTTGTCCGAACCAACCTGGGAGAGTGTAATCGCGCTGCGCACGGCGCTGAAGCTTCTGAACGGAGAGGATGTGTACAAACGCCAAATTATCGAGCCGCGTCTTATCACTGCAGAAAACTATAAGTCTTATGTCCGTCCGGATTTAGCCGATGGAGTCTTTGTCGACACCGACCTTTCCAATGACGAGTTGAAGACGCTGTTCAAGTCTTAGGGAGAAGCGCCTGAGGCACGAATATGAGTTCGGAGTTCCGCAGCTGGAAGCTGCGCCTACTTTGGCCCCTCGGTATTCAGCGATCCTGAAGCACAGTAGACGGACCTCCCAGGTGCGGAACGAAGACTCATATTTCGCGCCTCTGGCGCTGACTGGCTTCATCTACGGCAGCCAATGAACGCTCCAATTGACCCGAACACAGACCCCGTGCTGGCGGTCGTCGATGTCGATAAGTCTTTCCCTGGTGTCCACGCCCTTAGGAAAGTTTCCTTCGATTGCCGCGCCGGAGAGATCCATGGCCTGGTTGGGGAAAACGGCGCTGGGAAATCAACGTTGATGCGGGTCCTCTCTGGCGTTCTGGAACCCGACTCCGGAAGGATCCGAGTGCGGGGGCAAGACGTTGTGCTGACTTCACCCCGCTCTGCTCATGATCTCGGTATCGCGATGGTTTACCAGGATACCCGGTTGATCGATGATCTTGATGTTGCCCAGAATATTTGGCTGGCGAGGGAACCAGTTTCCTTCCTGTTCGTCGATCGAGCAGAGATGGAGAACAGGGCGGCTTCGATTTTAAAGTCCCTCGGAGTTGATCTCGATCTCCGTAAACTCGTAGGTCAACTGAGTACCAGCGAGCGGCAGATTGTCGAAATCGCTCGAGCGCTCACCGCAGATCCGGCGGCGCTAATCCTCGACGAGCCGACTTCTGCGCTTGACCCGGGCGAAGTCGAGAGGCTCGCCGGCATCTTAAGAGGCTTGCGCGCGACCAGTACTGGAATTGTCTTTATTTCCCATCGCATTCCTGAGGTTCTGCGCCTCAGCGATCGGATTACCGTCATGAAAGACGGCGAGATCGTCACGACCGTGAAGAACAGCGGAGTGACCGAGGAGCAGCTGGTCAGTAAGATGGTCGGCCGCCAATTGTCCCTGGCATTTCCTTCGCGAGCTGGAAAGCCGGGATCGAATCGCCTCGAAGTCAGCAAGCTGTCAAGCCCAGATAACTTTCCCGAGACCTCCTTCGCCATTGGCGGCGGTGAGGTCGTTGGACTCGGCGGAATTCAGGGCAACGGCCAGCGAGAGATTGCCCGGGCTCTCTATGGGCTCGTCCCGGCGAGCGGCGAGATCCGATTAGACGGCGCCAGGGTTTCGCTGAATTCGCCTAGTCAGGCGATCCGAGCTGGGGTCGTTTATGTGCCCGCCGATCGCCGAAGCGAAGCCTTGTGCATCCCCCATACTGTTCGCGAAAATATCGCCGCACCGCATCTTCGGGCTTGGAGCCGGTTCGGTGTCATGATGCGCAGGCAGGAAGCAAATGGCGTGCGGGAGACGATCAATCGATTCCAGGTACGCACGCCTTCGCCAGAGCAGCCGATTGGTCTGTTAAGCGGCGGTAATCAGCAGAAAATCGTCGTTGGGCGCTGGGTTCTAGCACAGCCTAAATTGTACATTCTTGAGGAACCCACCCAGGGCGTTGACGTGGCGACAAAACTCGAGCTGTACCGGACGATCCGGCGTCTGGTGACAGAAGGGGCTGCCGTCCTGTTGCTCTCGTCAGATTTGCTTGAGCTTATCGGTCTCTCCGACCGTATTCTGGTAGTTGCGCACGGAAGGATCGTTGACCGCGTTATCGCAGTTGAGGCGACAGAGGAGAGGATAATCGGCAGCGCGGTGGGGAGCCTGGAGGGCGACCCTACGTCGTCGCCGTCGCCAGGAGCAGCGGAGCCAGCAGGCAGTGGACATGACTCGGAAGACGGAACTCGCCACCGTAAGATAGGCCTCCTGCAGGCGTGTTCGCGTCGCTACGCAGGTACGGCGGTGCTCCTTGGGCTAATCCTAGCTCTGACGGTCTACACCGCTGCCAACTCCCCTTATTTCCTGACGGCGCGCAATTTAGGGAACCTCGTCATTGAGATCGTTCCACTGGCCCTGGTTTCCATCGGCCAGATGAGTGTGATCCTCCTCGGCGGGATCGATTTGTCGGTTGGCTCGTCAATGAGCTTAACTACCGCTTTGGCTTCCTATTTTCTGACTTCAAATGGCGCAATAGCGCCAGGAGTTATTTTGTGCGTAGCTACCGGCTTGCTGATCGGGGTGCTGAATGGGTGCCTCATTCTCGGCTTGCGCATACCAGACTTAATCGCCACGCTATCCAGTTTCTCCATCGTTCTCGGCCTGGCACTGATTGTGCGGCCAAGTCCTGGCGGCAGCGTCAGCGAGGCATTCTCAGATGCGGTAACGCTGCGCGTGGGTGGGCTCCCAATTGCTGGCCTGGTCGTGCTCGGTCTCGCTGTCGTCGGAGAGTTGGTCCTGGTACGCGGCAAGACAGGTACGCGGCTGTATGCCATTGGATCAAGGCCGGAGGCTGCATTCGTTGCGGGTATCAGGGTGAGGCTTGTCCGTTTTCTAGCTTACGTATTTTGTGGTCTGATGGCCGCGTTGGCAGGGCTGGTAATCGCGGCCCGGATTGGAAGTGGAGATCCCCAGGCAGGCAGTCAATTTACCCTCGCCTCCGTGACCGCCGTGGTTGTCGGCGGCACAAGCGTCTTCGGGGGACGCGGAACGTTAGTCGGAACCCTGCTCGGCGCCATATTGCTGGTGTTGCTGCAAAACGCGTTAAATCAACTACACGTTACTGCCTACTATCAATACGTCTGGACCGGGGTTCTCCTGCTGGTGGCGGTAGCTCTTTACTCGATAAACGAGTATGGAAACGTCGGTGCCCGTCTCGCGGATTGGGTTCGTAGCCAAAAGCGGACCTGACTGATAAGAACTAAGAAGCGAGACGGTGTCGGCGTACTTGAGGAATATCCGGCATGCTGAAATGCTGGTAGGGCGATCCGCCTTGGTGGAGAGCCGATGTCATTTCCAAAGGGATCGTGTTAAAGATATTTGCCGAAACGAATAATCGAGGGCAGTGCTCCGCCACCGCCGCCGCAGGGTCGTTTCTCCGAAACGAGCGCGGTCAGCTCGGAGATCTGACCCTACCAACCATTCGGGTCAGAAAGAGGACACCTAAATGCCAATCGTTACCTGCGTGGTCGACGCGAAGAACAAACTCGGGGAGGTACCTGTCTGGTGCCCGATCGAGCAAGCCCTTTACTGGGTTGATATTGAGCAAAAGCTTTTACAGCGCTTCGAACCATCGAGTAGCGCGGTAAAAGTGTGGGAAATGCCGGAACGAATCGCCTCGTTCGCGCTGCGAGAAAACGGTGGACTTATCGTCGCGCTTGCTTCGCGCGTTTGCTTTTACGACCTCGATACCGGTGCGATCGAACCGATTGCCGCCCCCGAAGCTCACCTTCCGCGAAACCGGTTCAACGAAGGGAAGTGCGACCGGAAAGGCCGATTCTGGGCAGGCACGATGGACGATGGGCTGGTCGAGCACACCGGCTCGCTCTATCGGATTGATCCCGACCGGAACGTTCGCCGGATGGAAACGGGGATTGCTATCTCAAACAGCATCGTCTGGAGCCCCGATAACAAGGTGATGTATTTCGCTGACACGCTGGATCGCACAATTTACGCTTACGACTATGACCACGAGACGGGAGGCATCTCCAATAGGCGGGTATTCTGCACAACCCGCGACCAACCGGGCAACCCCGACGGATCAACAATCGATACAGAGGGCTACCTATGGAATGCACAATGGAACGGCTGGCGCGTCGTCCGCTATGCGCCTGACGGGCAAGTCGATCGGATCGTAGAGATGCCCATTCAGTACCCATCAAGTTGCATGTTTGGTGGACCGGACTTAGGAACCCTTTACGTGACCTCCGCCATCTGGGATCTGACGCCTGAACAACGGCAGCAACAGCCTCAGGCTGGTGGCCTGTTTGCAATCGATGTTGGTGTTCGCGGACTGCCAGAGCCACGGTTTGCGGGGTGAGTAGGAGTTCCGAGTTCGGAGTTCCGAGTTCGGAGTTCCGAGTTCCGAGAGTTAAAGCCTCCAGCCTTTACTTCCCGTGTAAAAGCGGGAGCTTTTACTTACCGGATCCGCACTCAAAACGAACTCGGAACACGGAACTCGGAACGCGGAACTCTCCACACACCTATGACTACCCCCATAAAGACTCGTCTACGGAGCCAGGATTGGTTCGGGAAAATGGATAAAATGGGTTTCCTTTACCGTTCCTGGATGAAGAACCAGGGATTACCGCACCATCTGTTTGATGGACGCCCAGTAATCGGAATTTGCAATACCTGGTCAGAGCTGACACCCTGCAACGCTCATTTCCGGGAACTAGCCGAGTACGTAAAAAAGGGGGTGTACGAAGTGGGTGGATTCCCGGTTGAGTTCCCGGTGATGTCATTGGGCGAGACCAACCTCCGACCAACCGCCATGATGTTTCGCAATCTTGCCTCCATGGACGTCGAAGAGTCGATCCGCGGGAACCCAATCGACGGGGCTGTGCTGTTGTGCGGATGCGACAAGACGACCCCATCGCTTATGATGGGCGCGGCGAGCTGCAACTTGCCGGCACTGGTCGTTTCCGGTGGCCCGATGCTGAACGGGTGTTATCGCGGACAGCGAATCGGCTCCGGTACAGGAGTGTGGCAGATGTCGGAAGCGATGAGGGCGGGTAAAATCGGGATGGCCGAATTTATCGAAGCGGAATCATGTATGAACCGTTCCCGGGGTCATTGCATGACGATGGGAACTGCATCGACGATGGCGTCCATGGTCGAATCGCTTGGGATGGGACTGCCCCACAACGCGGCAATACCGGCGGTCGATGCCCGGCGCCAGGTCCTGGCTCACTTGGCCGGGCGCCGCATCGTTGAGATGGTGCGCGAGGATCTCACGATGGACAAGATTCTGACTCGGGAGGCCTTCGAAAATGCGATTCGAGCCAACGCAGCCATCGGTGGATCCACCAACGCCGTTAACCATCTCATCGCCTTGGCCGGGCGGCTCGGCGTCGACTTGAAGCTGGCTGATTGGGAATTGGGATCGGAAGTGCCGTGTTTACTTAACCTGCAACCATCCGGCGAATTTTTAATGGAAGATTTCTACTATGCAGGCGGGCTGCCGGTTATTCTGCGCGAATTGGGTGAGGCCGGCTTGCTGCACAAGGATGTCGTTACGGTGAACGGCAAGACGATCTGGGAAAATGTCAAGGATGCGGAATGCTTTAACCGGCAGGTCATCTATTCTTTCAAACAGCCGTTCAAGCCGAGTGCCGGTATCGCGGTCTTGCGTGGGAATCTCGCTCCCAGCGGCGCTGTTATTAAACCTTCGGCAGCAACGCCTGCACTACTCAAACACCGCGGGCGTGCGGTCGTATTCGAAAGCGTGGAAGAGCTTCATGAGAAAGTTAACGACGAAGACCTCGAGATCGATGATACCTGCATTATGGTTCTGAAGGGAGCGGGGCCGAAAGGTTATCCGGGCTTCGCTGAGGTGGGGAACATGCCATTGCCGGCAAAGGTGCTGCGCAAGGGCATTACCGACATGGTGCGCATTTCCGATGGGCGGATGAGCGGCACTGCCTATGGGACGGTGGTTCTCCACGTCGCACCCGAGGCGGCGGTTGGCGGGCCGTTAGCTTTCGTACAAACAGGCGACATGATCGAGCTTGACGTATCGAAGCGCCGCTTGCATCTCGAGGTATCCGACGAAGAATTGGGCCGAAGAAAGGCTGCCTGGAAAGCCCCGGAACCTCCGCGGCGCGGCTGGTATCGGCTCTTTCACGATCACGTGTTGCAAGCCGACCAGGGGGTCGATCTCGATTTTCTGGTGGGCGGAAGCGGGGCGGAAATTCCGCGGGATAATCATTAGCAAGAGGCTCTCTCAATAGCCAATAGCCAATAGCCGAGGCACCAGTAGGTTTGTAGGGCGGATGGATCATCCGCCAGGATGCCCCGGATCCGTCGGATAGCTCGGCGCAGATGTCGTGTTTGGTGGTTTCGGCGGCTGCGGCCAGCCGCCCTACAGCGAATGCATAACGTATGAATCTAATTCAGTTTGAAATGCCAGACGGTAGTCGTCGGGTTGGGGTGGTCGAGGGATCGAAGGCCATCGAGGTGGCCGGTACAACCACCGTGAGGGAACTTGCACTCGCCGCGATCGAAAAGAGACGCTCATTGGCCCAGCAGGTCCAGGCTGTGGGGGTCGCGGCCGCACACGAATACGCGAGCTTACTATCGGAGCTACGCGTGTCGCCGCCAATCGATCACCCGGACCCGGCCCATTGCCTGGTTTCCGGAACCGGGTTGACCCACCTGAGCAGTGCGTCAACTCGTGCGAAGATGCACCAGAAGGCCACTCAAACCGACGAAGAGCTAACGGACACGATGCGCATGTTTCGCTGGGGTGTCGACGGGGGGCGGCCCGCGCCGGGTCAGCTAGGCGTCCAGCCCGAGTGGTTTTATAAAGGTGACGGCAGCATCGTCGCACGACCCGGCGCCCCGGTTTCAGTGCCCGCGTTTGCCGAGGATGTCGGCGAAGAGCCCGAAATCGCCGGTCTGTACGTGGTCGGGCAAGATGAGCGTCCTTATCGAGTCGGATTCGCGGTGGGCAATGAACTTTCCGATCATGTGATGGAACGCCGGAACTATCTTTACCTGGCGCATTCCAAACTCCGCTTTTGCGCCTTTGGCCCTGAGCTTCGGGTCGGCCCGCTGCCGCCCCATCTTGAAGGGATGAGCCGCATTCTTCGGGATGGACGCGTCGTTTGGGAGAAAGCGTTCCTTTCCGGCGAGGAGAACATGTGTCACACCATCGAGAATCTCGAGTTTCATCATTTCAAGTATCGTCAATTTTTGCGAGCTGGTGATGTGCATGTGCATTTCTTCGGGACGGCGACTTTGTCGTTTGCCGACGGGTTTACGACACAAGCCGGGGATGTCTTCGAGATCGGCATCCAGGATTTTGGAAAGGCGCTGGTGAATCAAGTTCAACGGGAGCCGGAGCCCCTTAAACCGGGGCAGGTGGGGGTACTGTAGGTAAAGACTTAAGCTTTTACTACGCAGACGTTAAGGCGGTGCCAATTACCTGCGCCGGCTGGAAGCCCGCGCTGGACGTGCTACGCCATGTCCTTGGGTCGGCTCTCCGAGTACCGAACGCAGCTGGAAGCTGCGGCTACTTTACTCCTTGGTGTCACGCGATCGGCCAGTAGACGCACCTTCCAGGTGCGGCATCCTGCCTGTGGTTTAGGAGGCCGGCACGTCAGTTCTCCGGACGGATCGAAGTAATGACTGGAGCCTTTACCTGACTGGCGGCAGGCGTATATTGGCGCGGAGGTAAAATTCGATGCAATGGCAACGTTTGGCTGGTTGCCTAGTGGCAGCCGTTCTTCTGGCGGCGTTACCTGATTCGACTCAGGCACGAGGCTTCGGTGGCGGGGGCTTCGGTGGCGGAGGTATGCGAGGCGGTTCTTCCGGTCGCGGTGGACCTCCCGGTGCTTTCAGCGGCGGGCGCGCGTTTGGAGGCCGCGCGTTTGGAGGCCGGGGATTCGCCTTTGCGGGCCGTGGATTCCGCGGTCACCGCTTTTTCTTTCGCGGTCGCAATCGCTTCTTCTTTGGTACTGGAGTCGGGTTTTATGGCTGGGGGGATCCGTGGTGGTGGTACTACCCGTGGTGGTGGGATTATCCCCCTTACTATTCGTACTACCCTTATGGCGATCCTTATGGCGGTTCTTATGGCGGTCCTGACACGTCCTACGGCGGCAACGCCTATTACGGGATGAGCGGGTCTCCCTCGTATAGTTACCGGACTTCCGCTGGCGGCGCGGATACCGCGGTCCAGCTTGCGCTCTCGCGCCGCGGCTATTATCGGGGACCGATCGACGGGGTGATCGGTGCCGGGAGCCGAGAGGCCATCCGGTCCTTTCAGGCGGATAGCGGCCTACCCGTTACGGGAACGGTTAATAGCAGCTTGCTGCGGGCACTGAGAATTAGCTGACGTTTAGCGTAGACGAAGTCTCTTTTGCTGAAAGCTGCTGCGGCTCAGCCGGAGCTTCGGCCTACCGGTGACGCTTCCGCGCCAGATCTGGTAGGGCGAGCCTCCTGGCGAGCCGCATTCCGCGGCAGGGTGCTTTTTTCGGCGGGCGAAGTAGCAACCTCTCCGTTGCATTTCCCCTGGTTCTCGGCTTCTTTCGTGGCCAGCGAATCTACTTTTGTATGCACTTGAATCTAATTGTTCGGCGAACCCTGGGGATCGGCTTAATGGCTGCGACGATATTGCTGGCTGGGTCCGACCCTGCCCGAGCTCAGCAGGAACCAAAGAAACCGGCGCCTGAAGAGACGCCCAAGGAAAAAGCGAGTCCGTCCCCGGCGCCAGAAAAGAAAGGCGAATTTCAACCGCCGCCGCCGGTCGTCACGGACCATATGCTGACCGTGCCAGGAGGGCGAACGCTGAAATACAAGGCAATCACCGGATACCTCCTTCTCCGGGATACCACTGAAGGGAGTAGAGCTGAATCAGCAGGCAAGGAGCAAACAGGCCGTCCAGAGAAGGAGGAAGTTGATCCAATCAAGGGCAAACCGAAGGCGCAAGTGTTCTTTGTAGCCTACGCACTGGATGATGGATCAGACCCGTCAACACGGCCGATAACGTTTGCGTTCAACGGAGGACCCGGGTCGGCCTCCTTATGGCTTCATATGGGCGCTCTAGGACCGCGCCGCACCGTATTGTCGGATGATGGCGAGGCGCTGCCGCCACCCTACAAGATCGCCGATAACGACTCAACCTGGCTGGATCGCACGGACCTGGTCTTTGTCGATCCGGTGTCAACCGGCTTCAGCCGGCCAGCGCCCGGGGAGAATGCTGCTCAGTTCCATGGCTACAAGGAGGATATTCGAGCCGTCGGCGATTTTATCCGGCTTTGGACGAGCCGGTACGCTCGGTGGGCTTCGCCAAAATTCATCGTCGGTGAAAGCTATGGCACGACGCGAGCGGCCGGGCTGAGCGACTATTTGCAGGACCGTTACGGCATTTATCTTAATGGCATTATTCTACTGAGTTCGGCTCTGAATTATCAAACAATCGATTTTGGCTCCGGGAATGATGTTCCCTACCCGCTGTACCTGCCAAGCTATACAGCGGCAGCCTGGTATCACCGACGGTTGTCCCCCGAAATGCAGCAGAAATCGCTCGGGGAGGTGATCGCAGAGGCGGAGTCTTTTTCCGCTGGTGAATATCTCGTTGGACTGGCCCGTGGCGATGCTCTCTCGGCGAGCGATCGCGATCGGCTAGGGAGCGAGCTTGCCAGGCTGACCGGGTTGGACGCGAAGTATCTGAAACAGCAAAACCTCCGAGAACCCGCCGAGCGCTTTTTCTACGATCTATTGAAAGATGAAAACCGATCGATTGGACGCTTTGACGGCCGGTTTACAGGGATCCGCAACAGCCCTGGAACAGACGGTCCCGATTTCGATCCAAGTTTCTTTGCGGTTTCGGGGCCTTTTACAGCGACGTTCAACGAATATCTGCGCCGCGAGCTAAAGTATGAGAGCGACCTTCTCTACGAAACCCTGGCGAACGTAGAGCCGTGGAATTTTAGCAAAGATGAATATCTGGACGTCGCCTCCGATTTAAAGAAGGCGATGAATCGGAATCCTTATCTTCGAGTTCTGGTCTGCTGCGGTTATTACGATCTGGCGACTCCGTACTTTGCAGCGAGGAGAGTCGTGCAACAAATGAACCTGGATCCGTCGATTCGGAATAACATTCAACTCGCGTACTACGAGAGCGGCCACATGGTCTACATTCACGCTCCTTCCCGGAAGAAGTTCAAAAGTGATTTCGAACAGTTCCTGGATAGCGCCTTGAACTCAGCGCCGGTGACGAACGCCCGACGAGAGTGAGACTGCGGGTGCGAGTGTGAGTGCGAGTGCGAGCGTGAGTGAGAGTGAGAGTGTGAGTGACTTATGAGTGGGCGACGCTTATCGCATGCGGTGGGAAATTGATTTGACGAGTCCCATGATTAAACGGCTCGTCTCGTCGGAAAGTCCGAAAATTGTGTCGGCGGCCGAACGGTTGGTGTACCCGCGGGCGGCAGCGATTTCCAGCTGAGTCTCCATCTCGAAGACGGACCCTCGGGCATAATCTAAAGACTGAATGAATTCGCCTGGCTTCAATCTTCCGGCACCTTCCGCAACGTTGCTTGGCACGGAAATCGCCGACCGCCTTATTTGTTGAGTCAGACAGAAGCACTCCTCATGTGGAAAGTTCTCAGTCGCATCATAAACGCGAAGACATAGGTCAAAGGCCGTTTGCCACGCCATTAAATCTCGGTAGGAGCGAATATAGCTACTCATGTAAAAAGAGTTATAATAATACGGAATTCGTGTCCAGCCTGATTTTTCTCGCACTCGCACTCACACTCGCACTCACACTACCCGTCAGCCCAGTGTAATCTCACACGGTCTCCGAACTTCAGTCGGAGCAGCTCAGCTGCGGAGAACTCAATTACCGAAATCTCCAGGAAATCGGCGCTCCCCCAGATGAGGAACGGCGCGCCGATCTCGACCGGGGACTCGGCATAGTAGCTCTTGCGCCGCTCGATGCGCCGCCCGCGAACCTCGATCGAGAAAGGGCCCTTCACTGCGTCGGGCGGAAGCGAATCGCGAGAAATTCCCGTGATGCAGTTTCCGAAGTGGTCAATATGAATGATAAAGGACTCGTACTCATGATTCGATACGCGCTGCGAGATGGGATCGGGGAAGCGCTTGACCGACAGCACCGAAGGCCCGGCTGCGCCGGCATCGACTCCCTGACTCAAAGCACCGGCAGTTTCGGCGAAGAGGTCGCGGCCGTGGAAAGTTGAGCTGACCTTCGTTCCAATAAAATCTGGGTTGGTGATTTCGTAAGCCTGGAACCGGGGATCCTTTTCGATGATTAGACTGAACAGGCCATTATCGGGCCCGACAAATAGTTGCTCACAAGCGCGAACAACCAGTGGCCTACGCTCGGATCCGACCCCAGGATCAACTACCGCGACATGAATAGTCCCGGGCGGAAAGCTGGTGTGACCGGCGAGGAGAACATACGCCGCAGAGACAATGTTCTGAGCAGAAATCTCATGGGTGATATCGACACAGACCGCCGCTGGATTCCGGCGCAGAATCACGCCTTTCATCGCGGCAACGAAATAGTCTGACTGGCCGAAATCCGTGAGCAGGGTGACAATGGGAGGCGCCATTTTCGAAGAGACGAGGTAAATGTTAGTTATTCGAAAATTAAATCCTATTACTAAATCGCGGAACCTAGCACCAGGAATTCTGCTTTAATGGAGCCAGGGGCCTAAGGCGGCACAAGGCCAGGACGCTGATCTGGGGCGGAGTTCTTTTGGAGCTCATTGTCACGCGCTTTCAGCGCTTGATCCTCTATTTATGCCGATTCCTAGGGCCAGCGCCCTGGGCTACCATATGTCGCACCTTCGGTGCTAAGACGGTCGTTTCGGAGAAACGACCGCTGGACGTGCGGAAGCACATCCCTACCAAACGTTGGGCCCAGGATCGGGTAGGGCCAAGTTCCACCTTGGCCTAAATCGAGTAGGTGGCAGCCTCCGGCTCCCGGGCGCGCGAAAGCACGTCCCTGGAGTTTAGCCATTTTTCGCTAACCGTGCCGGCCCGCTCGGAGAGCTGACCCTACCCAGGTTGTGGCTTGCGTATTTGGCAGGATCGTTTTCCGGAACGAAGGCACCCGATTTCGCGCCGGGAGGCGACGACGGATACGATGGTTGCTTTTGGTTGGCACGCCGCGATGATGCTCGGCATCATGAGTTTCCGGATTGACCGACGGCAGTGTCCAGGGAGCGGAGAATTTGCGAGAAAATGAAACGATCCTTCACCACCATCTGCCTGCTTTTGAGTCTTTGGTCGATCAACGTTGCAGCCAAGAATTGGACGGTCATTCGATTCGGGGTTGATCCCAGTTATCCGCCGTTTGAATCAAAAGCGCCCAACGGCGAGCTGGTAGGGTTTGACATCGATCTGGGGAAGGCGCTTTGCGACAAGCTGAAGGCTAAGTGCGTTTGGGTGGAAAACGATTTTGACGGGATGATCCCGGCTCTAAAAGCTCGGAAAATAGATGCCGTGTTATCGTCGATGGCAATCACCGACAAGCGGCTTCAGCAAATCGATTTTACCGATTCGCTTTTCTTGACGCCAACCCGGATGGTGGCGAGGGCCGACTCGACTCTGGTTCCTACGGCCGAGTCGCTCCGCGGGAAAAATGTTGGCGTTGAGCAAGGAACCGTCCAGGAAATATACGCCAGAACCTATTGGGAACCACAAGGAGTCAAAGTCGTTTCCTACCAAAATCAAAATCAAGTCTATGCAGACCTGATATCCGGGCGGCTGGATGCAAGCTTGCAGGATGCGGTCCAGGCCCGGTTGGGATTTCTCAATACACCCGAGGGCAAAAGCTTCGCCTTTGCCGGATCCGAGATTCAGGACGCAAAAATTTTGGGTAGCGGCTCCGGCATTGGTCTTCGCAAAGAAGATGCGGACTTGAAGAGGGCATTGAATCAAGCTCTCGCGGAAATCCTGAAGGATGGCAGCTACCAGACGATTGCGAAGAAGTATTTTGATTTTGACATCCACGGCGGCTGAACTGGGAACTGGAGGCAGAGTTTGCACGGCATGCGGCGGAGAATGCCCAGCGGCTCAGCCGGAGCTTCGCCCTACCGAGTGACATCCTCCTGACGCGCGATTGGTAGGGCGAGCCTCCCGGCGAGCCGCGTTTCGGCCTCGGCGTAGCGGCGTAGTCTGAGTCGGTAATTTTTAGGGAGGCGAACTTAGCTGAGCCGATGTTTCGCAGGGAGGAAAATCTGGCGAATTCATTTGAGCCGATATAGCGCTAGGGCAGGATTTCCTCGACAATGTTTCTCGAAGGGTACGGACGACAGCTCTGGAACGGGACAGCCGAGACCGTCGAGCTGGCCCTTCTTTCCTTGAGTCTGGCGTTTGCGATCGGTTTGATCGGAGCGGCGGCGAAACTCTCCAGCAACCGCTGGCTATCAATACCGGCGGCCGTTTATACGACCCTGATTCGCGGCGTCCCGGACTTGGTTTTGATGCTCCTGCTGTTCTACAGTTTCCAGGATTGCTTGAACCGGATCACGGACGCCCTAAACCAGCCGCAGATTGATATCGATCCATTCTCTGCAGGTGTGTGCGTGCTCGGGTTCATCTACGGCGCGTATTTTACCGAGACTTTTCGCGGAGCTGTCATCGCCGTCCCGAAAGGCCAACTGGATGCGGGCATCGCCTATGGGCTGACCCGTTGGCAGGTTTTTCGTCGAATACTGTTCCCGCAGATGATGCGATTCGCGCTACCCGGAATCAGCAACAATTGGCAAGTAATTCTGAAAGCGACCGCCCTGGTGTCGATCATCGGCTTGCACGAACTCGTCCACGCTGCCCAGGAAGCCAGCACGGGCACAAGCTCGAAAGGCGTCTACCATGCTTTCATTTTTCTGGCGATCGCCGCCTTGATCTATCTACTGCTGACAACCCTGTCCAATGTCGTGCTTGTCGTTTTGGAGAAGCGCTATTCAATTGGGATCCGCCCGTCGGAGCTATGATCGAATTGATTCACGAGTACTGGCAACAATATCTCTGGGGCACACCGGGCCATTTGAGCGGGCTGGTGATTACTCTCTGGTTAACGGCAGCCTCGGTCGGCCTCGGATTTACCCTTGCTATCCCTTTGTCGATCGCGAGGGTCTCAAAGAACCGGTGGGCTTCCGGCCCTGTCTGGCTCTTCACTTACCTCTTTCGCGGTACGCCGCTCTACGTTCAACTTCTTCTTTTCTACTCTGGCGTTTACAGCCTGGATGCGGTGAGAGCGACCCCGGTACTTAATGGTTTTTTCCGAGACGCGTTCAACTGCACCATCCTGGCGTTCACGCTGAACACCTGCGCTTACACAACCGAGATATTTGCAGGCGCAATCAAAGCGACCGCGCATGGCGAGATCGAGGCCGCGCGTGCGTATGGGATGTCCACATTTACCCTTTATCGTCGGATCATCCTGCCCTCGGCATTGCGGCGGGCGCTACCTGCGTACAGTAACGAAGTGATCCTGATGCTCCATGCCACAACCCTGGCTTCCACTGCGACCATATCGGATATCCTGAAGGTGGCCCGGAACGCGTCTTCGGATTATTACCTGCCCTTTGTTGCCTATGGAATTGCAGCTCTACTTTACCTCACTATTTCGTTCACTTTGATCGGGCTCTTTCGCAAAGGTGAACGGAGATGGCTGTCTTACCTGCAGCCGGTGGTTAGTTCGAAGTGAGAAGTGATTCATGAGAGGGCCGCGACGTAGGCTTTGCGTAGTCGCGTGATTGGTGAGAGGTGAGATCAGTAATCAGTAATCGGTAGGGCGATCCGCCTTAGGCGGAGAGCCGATATAACGATAGGGCAGGATTCCGGCGAAAGAACGAAATCGAGTCCCGCATGTACAAACTCGTCGTCGAAGATCTGCACAAAAGGTATGGCGCCAACGAGGTGTTGAAGGGAGTGTCGCTCCGAGCGAGATCCGGTGACGTCATCAGCATTATCGGTTCTAGCGGGTCGGGGAAAACCACGCTTCTTCGATGTATCAACTTCCTGGAACGGCCAAACGCGGGCCGCATCATTCTGGATGGTGTCGTGATCGAGCTGAAGAAGGACAAAAAAAGGGGTCTTTCGGTAGCGAACCCAAAGCAACTGCAACAGATGCGCAGTAAGTTGGCCATGGTGTTCCAGCATTTTAATCTCTGGCTGCATTTGAATGCGCTCGAGAACGTGATTGAAGCGCCGGTCCATGTCCTTGGGCTTAGCAGGGCCGACGCGATCGAGCGTGCCCGGCGAAATCTGGCGAAGGTCGGATTGGGCCAGGAGATCGAAACGATGTACCCAATACATCTGTCCGGCGGCCAACAACAACGGGTGGGGATTGCCCGCGCACTAACGATGGAACCGGAGGTCATGCTTTTCGATGAGCCAACGTCGGCGCTGGATCCGGAATTGGTGGGTGAGGTATTGAAGGTTATGCAGCAGCTTGCGATGGAGGGCCGAACCATGGTGATCGCTACGCACGAAATGAGTTTTGCCCGTAATGTTTCCAAGCACGTCATCTTCCTCCATCAGGGGAAGATTGAGGAAGAGGGTGCCCCAGCCGAGGTATTCGAGCACCCGAAGAGTGAGCGTTTGAAACAGTTCCTGTCAGGGAGTGTAAGATAGCGCCGTCTTTTCGCGACGATTGCTCGCCGGGAGATTGGCAGCCCCGCGTTCCGCACCTGGAAGGTGCGTCTACTGTGCTCCGCGACATTCCTTGCTTTTACTTGCCCTGCGTCAAAGCTGGAGCTTTCACCTCCGCTGCCAGCGCAACGCCGCCAGGATCCGGAGTTTCCGGACGTGGGATGCCGACCATCTCGTAGAAAGTCTTGGCGTCCAACGATTCCCGCTTCAGCAGCTCTGCGGTAATACTTTCCAGAAGATCTCGATGGGTCACGAGAAGTGCTTTCGCCTCCTCATAGGCGCTACTAAGAAGCGCTTTGACTTCCTCGTCGATCTCTCGCGCGGTTTGCTCGCTGCAATCACGTTGAAGGTGATCACCCTCGTTCCCAAGAAACACCGCCGATCGCTGTGCACAATTTCCCAGACCCAGTCTCTCGCTCATCCCGAACATCGCGACCATTTGGCGTGCGATAGCGGTGGCTCGCTCAAGATCGTTCTGCGCGCCGGTACTCGCTTCAGCGAAAATCAGTTCTTCGGCTGCGCGTCCGCCCAGGAGACCGCGCAGCCGTTCTTTGAGCTCGCTTTTTGTCTGCAAGAATTGCTCCTCAGTCGGGACTTGCATCGTGTAGCCGAGCGCGCTCCGGCCCCGTGGCACGATACTGATTTTGTGAACCGGGTCCGCATGTTCGCTGAAAGCGGCGACCAGGGCGTGACCTACTTCGTGATAAGCGACCCGGCGCTTCTCTTCTTCATTCATCCGCCGGGATTTCCGCTCCGGACCTGCGACGACTTTTTCTACGGCTTCTTCGAGATCGGATTGGCTGATGGACCTGGCTCGGTGCCGCGCAGCCAATAAAGCCGCTTCATTCAGGACATTCGCCAGATCAGCGCCGGAGAAGCCGGCCGTAGCGGCAGCCAGAGTGCGAAAGTCGACATCAGCGCTCAGCGGTTTTCCTTGGGCATGGACCCGCAAGATCGCTTCTCTCCCATCAATGTCCGGCGAGTCCACCACGATCTGGCGGTCAAAACGCCCTGGACGCAATAGCGCGCGGTCCAGGACTTCGGGTCGGTTTGTCGCGGAAAGAAGGATGACGCCCTTGTTGACTTCAAACCCGTCCATCTCGACCAGAAGTTGGTTTAAAGTCTGTTCCCGTTCGTCATTTACCGTCCCGAGGCGCACGCCGCGCTGGCGCCCGATCGCGTCGAGTTCATCGATGAAAACGATGCATGGCGCTCGTTGCTTAGCCTGCTGGAATAAATCCCGTACCCGAGCGGCACCGACGCCCACGAACATTTCGACGAAATCGCTCCCACTAAGGGAAAAAAATGGGACACCGGCCTCACCGGCGACCGCCCGGGCGAGAAGCGTTTTCCCGGTTCCCGGTGGACCAACCAGCAAAACGCCCTTGGGAATCTTAGCCCCTAATTCTTCGTATCGCTCAGGCCTTTTCAAAAAGTCGACGACCTCTTGCAGCTCCTCTTTCGCTTCATCACAGCCGGCAACATCCGCAAATGTGACACCCGTGTTCTTATCGATCGTCAGCCGGGCTTTGGTTTTCCCGATCGCAAGCAGAGGATTGGCCGCGCCCAGCCTTCGCGAAAGAAAAATCCAAAGAACAATGACCAGCGCCAGCGGTAGAACCCAGGCGGTCAAAAACTGAGTCAAGAAACTCGGCCGGACGCCGTTGAACTTCACGCCTGCGGCAATTAAGCGGTTTACCAGTCCCGGATCCTCTACCCGGTCGGTACGAAAGAGAGCGGGTGCTGGTTGACTCTGCGTTGGTGCTGACGGCGCGGGTGAATGCTCAGTTGCCGACGATGGCGAGGTTTCCTTACTTGCAGAACTTGCCGGAAGGGCGGGACCGGTCTCCGGTTTCGGTTGAAGCGTGCCATAGATCTCATTTTCTCCAATGGCAACGTCTTTGACCTCTCCGCGCTCAACGTAGGCCACGAACTCGCTGTAAGGGATCGGGCGAACCGTCAGGTGAGTGAACATCTCCTGCCAAAGCCAGAGAAACCCCAACATCACGAGCAGTTGCCAGATTGGAAACTTTCGCTCGGCTGCCTGTTTTTCTGGGAGGGGTACTTGCTCTTTGTTTTTCTCCTTCTTCATTTTGGGCGTCTCC
>JBAUZZ010000443.1:0-3315 GCA_049585495.1 Chthoniobacterales bacterium
CGCCTTGACGAAGGTCCCCGACTCTATCGGGACGTTGCAGAATCCAAAATTAAGACCAAGCCAGTCTTGGTTCCGTAGCCGATCCGCACCGCAACCGACTCTATGGAAATCCATCTTGCCAGATGGCTCGTGGTTCTGCTGCTGCCCGTTTCTGGTTACGCGGCGACTGAGGTTTCGGCATCACCCTCCCTGCCCGATCGGATCGCAAGAGCAGACTCCGCCTACCGCAGTCTTCCGATTTCTCTTTCGTCCTACAACAGCGCTGTTCTCGAAATTTCTAAAGAATTGGAAACCGTTGGTCCGTCTGAATTCACATCGAGCCTCAAAAGGCTGGGTGTCTCATTTGATTCGCCCAAAGTGGGACTTCCGCTTCGCCATGTCGAAGTTCCTACTTCGCCCTCTAACACCAGTCCGGCTAACGCCGGCATTCCAGTAGTGGCCGGCTACGATACCAGGGAAGCTCCGCTTTATCCGCCAGAAGGTCTTTTCGTGGATGCCACCGCGATCTATGAACGGGTTGCCGGGCGGCCGAGATTCTCGCTTCGATACAAAGCAAGCGAGGTAACGCTCAACGGACGCAATTACAAACTGGCAGCTGATCCCACAGGCGCGGGCGACCACCTCAAGCTTCGAGCGAAACGGCTTGCGAAATCGGGGTTCGCGGGCATGATCCGGCCCTCTTCGATGCCAAGGAAGCCGCAGATATACCTGCTCGACCCTTACGATCCTAACAAGACACCCCTGCTAATGGTGCACGGTTTGCAATCCACGCCGGTGGCATTTGCGGCGCTCGTGAACGCGCTGCGCAGCAATCCCGAAATCCGGGCAAAATATCAAACTTGGCAATTTTATTATGCCAGCGGCACGCCGGTTCTGGCCAATGCCGCAGCGCTGCGCGACAGCCTCGCTGAAACCTTGCATGCGCTCGATCCGAAGGATCGCGATGCTGCCACCAAGCGCATTGTTGTGCTCGGACACAGTATGGGGGGAGTGATCTCACACACGCTTGTCAGCTCCAGCCACGCTCGGGTCTGGCGGAGCGTCTTCCGCGTCCCACCGGCCCGGCTGAAAGGTGACCCGGAAGCTATCCGCCAACTGGTGCACATTCTTTATTTCCGGCGAAACCCTCGAATCGTGCGTGTCATCTTTATGGCTGCTCCCCACCGCGGTAGCCCAATGGCGGAGTCCTTTATCGGGTTCGTTGGGAATTCACTCACCCACTTGCCGCCCTTGTTGGAGCGCGGATTCAGCCAACTAGCGCGTGTAAACCCGGATGCAGTAACGCCTGGGGCAGCTGCTTTCTACAAGGGACGGTTTTCTGCCGTGCGCACACTTTCCCCAAAAAGTACAGCGCTGATCGCAGTTTCTGAACTTCCCATTGAGGTTCCCCATCACAGCGTGATCGGCCAACTGCATCCCGGGCCGAAGGAACGAGGATCGGATGGAGTCGTACCGTATTGGAGCAGCCATCTTTCTGGGGCGCAGTCTGAGCTAATCGTCCACAGTGGGCATGGCGTTATCGATAACGCGGACGCAATACGCGAAGTCATTAGGATTCTGCATCTGGAACAGCGCTCGAAACAAAACGGGACAGTCAAAAACAAAATCCCAAACGAAACCCATAAGTTCCATATCACCAACTGGTCTATGACGAGCATCTGTTGCTCGGGACCTGGTCGTCTTAACTGAGTTAGCCCTGGAAATATCCAGACCGGCCGCCCGAGGGTTGGCCGGCAATCACGTGATCAAACATGAGGACTTGCAAAATCCTTCCCCCCTCGCTCGGGCTGCGAATTGGATCTGCGAGGATTCCGAGTAACTTATATTCGAAAGACTCGTGGCCATGGGTGCCCCTGAATTAACATTCTGGTCGCCGCCTTAGATTTGTCTTCCCGCTATGGACCTGTCTTTCGTCTTCGTTCTCGCGATCGTTGCGTATCTTCTTGCGTTGAAGCTCATTCCGCCGCGCCGCCGAGTCGTTAGATTTCTGTGTGTATCGGTATTGTTCATCCTCCAGACAATTCTGATCGTCGCGCTGATCGGTTCGCCTTTCCGTCCGGTTTTCAGACCAAAAGATTTGTCTCGTGAGTTTTGGCTGCAACTGCTGGCTTGCGGCTGGTGGGCGTTGGCAGCCCGGCAGTTGATCGCTCTTCTTGCATTGCCTGCAGCGCTGCGAAAGACAGCGAAAGAGAACAAAATCCTGTCCGATACTATCGCCGCGTGCATCTACGTAGGCTCCGGATTGGCGATGATGGGATTCGTTTTTGGATTGTCGCTTCAGGGAATTGTTGCGACTTCCGGTGTCCTTGCAATTGTGCTCGGCCTTGCTCTTCAGAATACACTTGGAGATGTCTTTTCTGGGCTATCGCTGAGCGTTGAGAAGCCTTACGACGTCGGCGATTCGATCCTGCTGGAGGGCGGAGTCGAAGGTGAGGTGATCCAAATAAACTGGCGTTCAACGCACCTCAGGAATACCCAGAACGATGTCGTCATTGTTCCGCATAGCTCAATGGCAAAAATGCGGATTCAAAACCACAGTGCCTTGAGCGCGCGGTATGGTGGAAGTCTGAATGTTGATGTGGATAGTCGGAACGAGCCGGATTTTGCGGTCGAGATCCTGAAGCAGGCCGCGATGGCATGCCCGTCGATTCTTGAAGAGCCGGCGCCCTCCGTCGCCGCAATCGCTTTCATGAATGACCGAGTCACTTACGAAATTTCATTCAGTACTTCTTCGATCGCGTTGGCGGGAGAGGCACGGTCGCAAATTTTTGGGCAACTTTATAAACGGGCGCGCCCGAATCGCTATTTTTCTCGTGCACGTCCCATCTATTTCTTTGGGGAGGAGGAGTTTTTCGATCGTCTATCTGTTCTGGAACCTCTGAACGAGCAAGAGAAATCCCAGTTGGGAACGAAGCTAATCAGACGACATTTCGATGCCGGCGAAGAGCTTCTAGTGCAAGGAGTGAAATTGGAGTCAGTCCAATTCGTTTCTTATGGCGTCATTGAGATAGCACGTCAGGTGGCAGATGGACGGGCCCTGAAAATGCGCAGGATAGGGCCCGGCGACTTATTCGGCGAGGTTTCGCTTCTGACCGGCACGGCCGCGAGTACAACTCTGACGGCAATCACTCCAGGGCTGCTCCTTGGATTGCGATCGGAAGATCTTAAGCCGATCCTCGAATCGCGACCCGAGCTGGTCGAACTGGTTTGTCAGGCTGTCGCGAAGAAACAACATCTTTTTGCACACTTTGATAAGGCGGCAATTCAGCAAGTTGTAGTCGAACAGCATGATCTTTTGTCGCGCATTAAGAACTT
>JBAUZZ010000444.1:0-5448 GCA_049585495.1 Chthoniobacterales bacterium
CTAACACTGCACGCCCTTTAACCTTGCCTTGGTTGAGGTCGTGTAGCGCCTGGTTGGCTTCATTCAATCGGTAATGTTTCGTGGCGAGATTAACCTTTCCCCGATTAGCTAACTCCATTAGTTCGACTAATTCTGCGTAGTTCCCTACCAGATTGCCGATAATCCTCCGTTCCGTGGTAATCATGTCTAGCGCAGAAATTCTGATTTCCCCGCCATAGCCGACAATATAATAGGCGCCGTTGTTCCGGGTCATGGCCAGGCCGTTGGCGATCGAATTGCCTTCCCCGACAAAGTCAATCACAGCTTCGGCGCCCTTCCCGTCCGTCAACGCCCGGATGGCCTCGACCTGGTTGTCGTCGGCCTTAACCGTGTGGTGGGCACCGCATTCTTTGGCCAGGGCCAGCGCCATATCGGAGCGATCGAGTGCAATGATGTCTGCCGAGCACAGGGCGACTAAAACTTGGATCCCAATATGCCCTAATCCTCCCACGCCGATGACCACTACGCGCTCACCCGGAAGCAGATGCTGGGCCGCTTTTTTTGCCACGTGATACGCGGTTAGACCCGCGTCCGCGTGCGGAGCAACATCTTTCGGGGCCAAGGTTTGCGGCAACTTAATCAGCGAGGTCGCACCGGTCCGCAATAATTCCGCGTAACCGCCATTTGTGTTGATGCCGGGAAATTCGCTTCCTTCGACATGCATATCGTGACCGCGCCTTGCCGCTAACGCCTGGCAGTTCGAAATGAGTGGATGACAAATAACGGGATCACCCCGTTTGAAGTCCTCGACCGCGTTTCCTACCTCTTCGACCCAACCTGCGTTTTCGTGTCCCATGATATAGGGCAGTTTCACGCTCACTTTTTGCCGCCAAATACCTTCGATAACGTGGAGATCCGTGCGACAAACTCCGGCCCCGCCAACCCGAACAATTACATCAGTTTGCTTCTCTATTTTGGGTTCTGGTACTTCCTCGCTGACCACGAAGTCAGGCTTCGTAAGAGTGGTGTCATATTGATGAAGTACGGCGGCTTTCATACTTGGAGGAAATTAAAGGAGCGTTGAGCCCAAAGGAGACATGGGCCGTTGAGGGTTGGTCGCGGTCTGAACATTTGGGGGCACGAAACAATGTCCGGTCAACGATCCGGCGTTGATTTTTCAACCTAGCAGACACTCTATCGGGCGCAAGAGGAAGCGGGCATCGTTGGGTAAGGCCGGGCTTCTGCGAGTGCACGCCGAAGGCGGCCTGGGCTAAGTTCTCTTACGCCTTTGGCGTACCATGTGGACGCCCGTCAGTCCTCTGAGAAACGCAGTCGTCCGCTAAATACTTGCATCGTGATCATCTTCCGTCGACATCCTACTATGGTCAGAAAACTCCTTCACACTCGTTACCGGGTTGCCGATCTCGAGAAGACGGTTTCATTTTACAAGGACGTGCTCGGTTTGCAGGAAACTCGCCGGTCAACCTCACCGCGTGGTTCCAAGCTCGTATTTTTAAAAGCGCCGGAGAGCGAAGAAGAGATCGAGTTGTGTCAGTTCGATGAGAGCGGCCCGGTGAAAGTTGGCTACGACATCACCCACCTTGCCTTTACGGTGGATGACATCGAAGCGTTCGCCAAAGAATCGGCAAAGAAAGGATACCCCCTTTCCGATGGGCCGACCAAGACGGGTTCCGGCGGCGTGATTGCATTTATCGATGCGCCGGAAGGATATGAGATTGAATTGATCCAGGAATAGGAAGCTGTAGGGCGGCTGGCTCAGCCTCCGGAATGGCCAATCGTCAGAATTCACGCGAAGGGGATTCTCTCGGATGAGATGCGAGGGTTATACCGGCGGCTGAGCCAGCCGCCCTACAAAACTAGCTCAGCTCCTACCTTGCTTCCGCCCTACCGGCCAGCCGGCGCTAGCCGATAGATCGTTCCGCTGTAGTCGTCGGAGATCAGCAATGAGCCGTCGTTTGCAGGCTTGACGTCGACTGGTCGGCCCCATTGGCCCTGCGACTCGTCGTTGAGCCACCCGGTCACTAGATCAACCTGCCGTCCCGGACGCCCGCCCTGCCATGGGAAAAAGATAACCTTGTATCCGGTTTTGCGGCTCCGGTCCCAGGATCCGTGCAATGCAATTGCGACCCCGTCGCGGTACGGATACGGTAGTTTGCTGTCCTGAAGAAAGGCCATGCCGAGCGGTGCCGAGTGCGCCTGGATTCCTTTGTCGATTCGCGTAAACATGTTCTCCGGATATCTGCTCCAATCCCGGTTCGTTTCGTAATTCGGAGCGAAGGGCATGTTGTCGAGCCCGTTGGGCGTGTCCGGGTTCGGGTTCGCGAATGGCCAGCCGAAATTCGCGCCCTCCTTCACGTGGATGAATTCGTCGGGGGGATGGTCGTCCACGTAGGAGGTAATCCTCTTCCCGTAGTCGACCGATCCGCTGCCGCGCCAGCTGTTCCGGAACGGGTAGCGAATATCATCCAGTTCGTTGATTGCTGCCCAAAGCTCATTTGTCCCTGGAACAAACCCGAGCCCTTCGGCATTCCGGATGCCGCGGGCGAAGATCCCCCCGTTCCTGCCATCGAGGTCGTACTGGTAAATCGCGCTGCGAACGGGATTGCTGGTGGTATCTTTCGGATCGGCATTCGTTGAAGAGGCGATGTCAACATAGAGTTTGTTGTCTGGGCCGATAACAAGATTCTTCAGCTCATGTCCGTAGTATCCGTGCAATTCCGGGCTGCTGCTGTCTGGCAAATTGGGCACGATCACCGTTTTTTCGCCGGCACTCGTGCCGTCACGCACAATGGCAAAGCGGCTGATTTGGTTCGATTCGCCAACATAAAGGTAGAGCCTATCGCCGATGGAATGCAGCGCCATCCCCTGCGGGTGCCGTAAGCCATCGATCAGGGTGAAGACACTCGCTGTTCCGCTGGTTTGAAGCCGAACAAGTGTAATCCTATCATCGGATGGCTGCGCCACGAGGAATCCGCCGGTTGGGAGAGGCATGATGAATCTGGCCCGTGGGATTCGGACGACAACGGAGATTTTGAACCCGGGCGGTACAAGCAGCACCCGGTCGTGATTGAAGGGAGCCCGTCGAAGTGAAGAAGGAACCTCGACAGTCGTCGGCACAAGCGCGGCCGGTGGGTCGATAGCGGAAGCCCGGTTGGTACTCTGTAGAGCAAGCACCGCCGCCAACGAGGTGCAGACGAGTGCGGCAGTTCGGTTAATTAACTTCCCATGGCGGATGAATGACCGGTGCGCGGGCGCCGCCCGTCCATCGTTCTCAAGTATGTCCTGTATTTTGCGAAGCATATGTCTGGGATTTCAGACCGTGAGCCCAAAGGTGCGAAATAACAAACCGCACCTGGCCGCCGTCGTTCCGCTGACGCGGATCTATGGCGCCCCTGCGAGCCCGACGTAGTAAGGGGATCAGGGACGAAGTCGGGAAGGTGCGTCTACTGTGTCAAGGGCTGGGCGAGTCCGGGCAGCCAAAGTAGCCGCAGCTTCCAGCTGCGAAAAGCTGGTGCTTGAGCGGTGCCACGTTCCTTCTTTATGGTATCAAATGCTTTCCACCCGATCCTCGATCGTTCCTGTCCTCGCGGTCTTAGTCTGCCTTGCGCCAGCACCGGTCCCGCTTCTCGCGACTGATGCCAACAGCAACTCGGCCTTGGGTTTGTGGAAGAACGAGGACGCCACCTTCGAGATCTTCGACGATGGCGGAAAACTCAGCGCAAAGATTGTTGCGCTAAGAGAGCCACTGACTCCCGAGGGTAAGGAAAAAACCGATATACACAATCCAGACGCCTCGAAACATGGGCGTCCAATCGTCGGACTCGTTTTCATGAGCGGGTTCACGGTGGCAGCTCCCGGCAAATGGGAACATGGAACAATATACGATCCAAAGACGGGCAACACCTACTCCTGCAACATGGAGTTACAAGGACCAAACAGAATCAATGTGCGCGGCTTCGTTGTAATTTCCCTAATCGGGCGCACCGATGTCTGGACGCGAGTGAAGTAATTGAGCGCTCGAGCATCGCTTGATTTCCCTATAGATTAATAGTTTCGCGGCAGCCGCATCTGCGTCAACATGAACAACTCCACCGCGCCGGATCTCGACTCTACAATTCGGCGGCGACGGAGCACCGCCCTCCAAGGCAATTTCGAGACGGGCCCTGGCTGATTCTAGCTGGTCAGGTCTTAAGCCCTGGAAGGGCGAAACATCTCTAGCCTGGGGCGCGAGCCCCAGGAATGGACAGAAAAAAGCGATCAAGCGCTGAAAGCGCGTGACGGCCCTTATTTCCTTGCGGCTACGCCGTGGAGCGTCGCCCAAGAACAGGCTGGAAGGCTGGCCCACATCACGACATCATCCCCAGATGCCCGAACTCGCAGAAGTCGAACACAGCCGGCGTATCTGGAATGTTAGTGTCGGGCAGAAGGTCTTGGAAGTCATCATTCCGCGACCGCGAGATCGCGTATTTCGCGGGATCGCAGTCTCACAACTTCAACAAGCGATCACCGGTAAGATTTTCTTTGACTCCGAGAGCCGCGGCAAACAAATGCTCTTTCGTTTCGGCAAACGGGGAACACTCCGGCTCGGCCTTCATCTTGGAATGGCAGGCTCGCTCCGTACAGAACCAGGCCGGTTCGACATCCGGAAACACGACCTGTTGGTGCTGCGGCAGGCAGGGCGTTGCTTGGTTTTCTCCGATCGGCGGCACTTGGGTCGAGTCCTGTTCCATGAGGGCGAAACAGCACCCGACTGGTGGACAAAACTTCCACCGCCAATTTTGTCCGACGCATTCGACCGCGAGGCGGTAGCGGCTTTTCTCGGACGACACAATGGCGCGCCGCTCAAGGCAGTGTTGCTGATGCAAGACCGTTTTCCCGGAATCGGTAACTGGATGGCAGATGAGATTTTGTGGCGTTCTCACCTGCATCCAGCGATGCGGGGAGCGTCTCTTAGTAGTCAGCAAATCACGACACTGCACCGGACGACTCGGCGGGTGTGTGCCTCTGCGATCGAAGCCATGAACGAGGATTGGGAATATCCCAAGACCTGGCTCTTCGCGCATCGGTGGGAAGACGGGGGCTGTTGTCCGAGATGCCGCTCGAATCTTAAGCGTGCGATCATCGGCGGGCGCAGGACGTGTTGGTGTCCAAAGTGCCAACCGCTGAGAAGCGGGGGTGATCGGTGATCAGTAATCAGTAACAATCAGTAGTCAGTAATCAGTAATCGGTATTTGGTGGCGGCGAGCAGCGAACGGCAGGTGTAAAATGTCGGTAGAGCGAAGTCCATGTAAGCCGATGTTAAGGCGGGGAGACAATATTCAGGGGGATGTCCCTCGGATAGTTGAAAAGGGGGTTCTCCGGAGTGGTTAGGCTGCATCTTTTAACATTTCAAGGTGAAGATTTTCTAGTGCAGTAATGAGCATGGGTAGTTGCTGGACTCCGCGCACT
>JBAUZZ010000445.1:0-13620 GCA_049585495.1 Chthoniobacterales bacterium
GTGGCCACCGTGCGCGAAGGCAAGCATCTGAGAATCAGCATTGCCGTTGAACAGAATTCCGAGAAGACCGAGAAATTTTGATCTGTTGACTCTTTTTTAGTTAGCCTGCGCTGGGCGCGTCGCTCTTATGACATCTGATTCATGGCTCTGCTGAAAAAGCGCTCCTCACCCGGAATGCGGCTCGCCGGGAGGCTCTCCCTACCCCCTACGGCCCCTTGACCGGATAGGCCTGGGCACCCCACCGATTCATTATCGCGTTGTTCACTGCCCAGCGAACCACCGGATGCTTGACCGCGATCAGAAAGTGATTCCAGGGCGACAATTCTTCCACGCCCACCATCTCCGTTTTTTGTAACTGTGCGATCTGAGAGAGCAAATCTTCTCCATCAAACTCGCTCACGCCCCGGAGGGTTGGCATCGACTCACTGGTCGATTCCGCGATCTGCAGGCAATAGGCAATCAACTTGGCAACCGTGACTGCACTTAAGTAAGCAGGGGCCGAGATTTGTCTCGCTTCAATAAAGCGGAAAAAGTTGTCCAACGTCAAATTTGGACACTCCCATTTGTCGCACGCATCCGCCTTCGCCATCGGAAACCGAGCGTGACCCACAATGTCAACTAGGTCCCAACTGATCTCCGGATACGGCGGCTCGGCGAAATTGTAAGGGTAATTCAGCTGGACGCTTTTTATCCGGAGGATTTCCTCGGCTGTGATATCGCGCAATGTGGAAATCTGCAAATCGTCGTCCTCGCCTTGGCGGAACAGCCTGCTCAGGCCGGCTGGTGCCCTCCTGCTCAAGTTGCCGGGGTTACTCCGTTCGATCGGCTTCTTTTCCTCTTCTCCTTGATTTCGAACGCCAGTGACAGAACGCGCCGATATTTCGCCTGCCCGACTGCCACAAGGCGCATACTCAACTCGGTCTTCTCGTTAATCTCATGCAAGGCGCGATCGATCGCTCGCTGCTTCAGGTTTGGCCAGTGAACCAGACATCGCTCGCTGATGATGGCACCTTGCGCATCGCGTACCTCATCTACGCCCAGGACCTTGCGGATCTGCGGGATCGAAATTCGTTTCAGACCAACGTGGCGCCACTTCCAGGCCCATTCGTAAAGACGGATCGAGTATTGGCTCGCCAGCTTGACGCTTGCCCTCTCCGAATCTGCCTTCTCGTGGTTTCGCAATCGATCCAGATGTACGTGTAACCCCGGGTCGATGTGCAGGATCATCTTTTTCTCAACCATCGTAATTGAGCTCAACCAACGCGCATACAAAACCGAATTCTGCTTATCGCCATTGTGCAGGACCAGTCGATGGTAGGTCAGAAGTTTCATCGCCGCCGGCTCAAGATCGAAGTCTTGAAAATCAAAAGCGGTGACCCCGGGTCTCAAGCGCTCAACGATGCTCATCACGATCCGGCGCTCGTCGGGAGTCAACTTGTAGAAGGCTTCGATCAGGTCATCACCGAACCCGAGTTGTTCCGGGGATTCTGGGAGCGGTAACGCGCCAAAAACTTTGTTGTACTTACGCACTTTACTTTCTCTCTATTAAGGTGTTAGAAGAATCTATACATTATTTTTTTTTAGAGAAGAACTAAAATGGTTATCACTAAAGAAAGCCGACAAACGTCCGTCGAAGTCGCGAAGTGGTCTTTCTCAACGGATGGTAAACCTCTCGGAATCGACGAGTTCTTGGAGTCCTTTCGTAAACCGGGGGTTTTCTTCGAAGGCAAAGAACAATGGCTGAAAGGCGTGACCAGAGTCACCTGGGAAAATTTCTTCCTGGTCTGTACTGAGGAACTCGACGATATCTCCCAGCGAGCTGCGAAGATGCTGATCCTCTACTGCCTCGAAATCGTCGAGGATGTCGTATCTCGGTTGAAGGGCCCGGTGACCGCCGCCCGCATTGCTGACGCGATGAAGCGGGAATTCGATGAGCAGTACGACAACCCCATCTACCAAGTCCAATGGGCGATGCGTCACGATGCGGTTCGTGAAGCGGTCACGCGCGCAGTCGTAAATCGATGGAGTAAGTAGGCAAAAGCTCCCTTTTACAGAGCGCGGCGTAGCCGCAGCCGACTGTGATTCGTGAAAAACGAGAGGTGACGGGGGTCGGCGTAATTAAGGAATGCCGGTAGGGCTCATCCGCCGCGGCCGATGAGCCTAAACCGCAAGTGCTGCTAGCCCCTTGAGCACTTCGGCGAGCTCAGTCGAGTCGCTCGTTTGTCTCCGCCATTGGCGGAAACGATTCGTCGTATCACCTTTCTGCGGCAAAATCCTACGTCGCTCCACAAGTGCCTCGGGTTGTACAAACGTCAGCTGTGGCTCGGGCAGCAAGCTGCTGAATCTAAAAACATTTTATTATTTAGTTTTTTACATTTCCTTACGCAAATGTTTTCCTCTGGCCCATGTCCGCTGAAGCAGCCTCTGACGCCGCTCGAATCCTACTCCAGGGATCCCCATCGATTGAATCGCCGGCCGATGCGATTTCCTTTCGTACCGCCAGAGATCAACTCATTCGCCTGCCGACTTATTCGGAAGGGAATGCGGCTATCCCACTGGAGGAGATCTCCGGCTTCAGAGTCGTCGCTCAGACAATCCTCCCCGTTCTCAATCCGCTCGGCCGGGGCGCAAAGCTCAAACCTCGCTTTCAAATTAAGGTAAACGTTGGCGCCGCCACTGTCTACCGGCGGAGCTACTGCGCAGAAGATGTTCCCCTAACCGAGGCGGTGGCCCGAGCGCGGCAGTGGGTCCGCCAGCGCCGATTCCAAGAGCGCGCGAAATTCCTCTTCCTGCCTCCGCTTTTGGTCCTGTGGGCTCTCTGCGTCGCGCTCGCCTGGTTCCTGACGCCAATTATCGGGGCCATCAGCTGGTTGCCGGCTCTGGCTACTGTGCCGTTCGCCTGGTCTTTCGCACCCGCGAGACGGCCGAAACAAGTTTCAGCGCGCCTTGGCGGTCTTAGCTGGAACCGAAACGATTTCTGCCGCGGGTGGTTGATCACCGGGGATACGGGCTCAGGAAAGACCTTCGCCATCAATGCCTTGCTCCACTCCGTGTTCCAAAACGAGCCCGATTGGGGCGGTCTCTGCTGCGACGAAAAGGGTATTTATCATGAGACCCTTGCCAGGATGGCGAAGCAGTATGGGCGCGATCAAGATCTTCTCCTCTTGCAGACCCGGCCCGATAACGCCAGCGAAGATTGGGCCCCACCAGCCCGATTCAATCTTCTCTCCGATTCAACTATCCCGTGGTCGACCTATGCAACGGTTATCGTGGACACGGCTTCGGCTCTGGCTGGCGGCAGCGAAGATAAAGGATTTTTCAAAACGCAGGCACACTCGAATATCGGTCGGGCGATTCAGCTTCTCCGGCTGCTCGAACTGACTCCCACCATGCACCATGTGCTCGAAATGTTGCAGTACCAGCCAGTGCTCAAAGCCGTGCTTCAGCGGTTGGAGCCGTTGAAGAATGCCGGTCACCCCGACGCCCGGGAATGCCACGAGCACTTTCTCAATGGCTACCTGCGTCAACCTCCAGAGCAGCTCGGCGGCGTTATCTCGACGATCTACAACTATCTCAACTACTTCACCAACCCAGACATTATCGAAGTATTTGGCACGGAACAGAATAGCTTCGACTTCTCCGCCTTAGACGATGGCGCCATTCTTTGCGTGTCCATGCCGCAGAAATATCAGACGGAGCGACGCTACGTCACAACCATTCTCAAACTTCTTTTCTACACGCATGCGCTTCGCCGATTTGATCCCCGAGCCCCCGGGAAACACCCGCTGGCAGACGACAATCTGCTCATCTGTTGGCAGGACGAAGCGCAACGGTTCATTACCGAATCGGATGGGAACGTGGATTTGATCCGGCAAGCGCGAACCACTACGGTGATGGCGGCACAATCCAAAATCTCCTTCGTTGCGGCGCTCGCCAGTAAAGAGAAAGCTGAGGTCACTCTCCTCAATCTCCGTAATCGAATCATCTTCAGAGCGGCAGACCGCGCCTGCGCCGAAAGTTCTGCAGACTTCATCGGAAAGCGTCTACATTGGAAGAAATCCTTCACCCGAGGACGAGGCAATGCCAGCAGTACTCGTTCTCGGGAAGAGGAGTTTCTGGTGAAGCCCTTTGAACTCATGGCCCTCCCGAAGTTCACCGCCATAATCAAGCACTGCGAGGGCAAGTTTCAAAAACGCAAACTCCATCCGATCGATCCAAGCGGTAGAACGCCGTCGTGGTATTCCCCCTGGAGAAGGCTCTGGTAAAAGATCGGTCCGATGGCAGCTCTTATCCATTAATCAGGGTAAGCCCTTAGGTAGTTTGGCGTTGTTTATGCTCAGCCCCTCCTGCCAGCCACGCTACGAGTCTAGCGCAAATCCGCTCTGTCAGCGGGCCCGCAAGCCGTTGGTTGAAATTTATCGCATCCTGAAACACAGTTGCGCGTGCATTCTGCAACCGCAAAACACTATTTCAGTACCTGCGGCCCATTCGGATGACATTTTTGTCATTTGTTAACAATCAGGACCTGCAGTTAACTTACGGGAACGAAGGTAATTACCTGGGGGGATACAGACTTAACTCACGATAGCACCACGCCTTGGGAAGTGGCTGCCAGACTGGATCTCCTGGCCATTATGGATCGTTAATATTTCCATTCGCATCTTTACAAAACATTTTTGTGACCGATATTTTCCCGCGAGCGTCTAACATGGACGGTTAGCATCAAAGCCTATGAAAAAACTTATTGCCTTAGCCGTAATGGCGGTTGTGTCGCAAGCGGTCACAACGTTCGCCGGGCCACCCGAAGTCTCCGGGAAGAAGGAAGTTGTGCCGCCTCCCCCTGTGCCAACCTCTTTCTTCCGGGCCCATGAGCTCGATCTAGGAGCCTTCGCGACCTACGGAACAAATTTCGGACCACAGGATAATCACAGGGGTATTGGCGATCACGCGTGGGGTGGCGGCGTGGATGCAGCGTATTTTCCTTGGCTCTATGCGGGTTTTAGAGTCCAGGGAGCGGTGGTAAATCTCATCCCGGGAGATCAGACCGCCGGTATCATCAAGGGTGACTTTATTCTGCGGTATCCGCTTGATCTGGTTTGGCCAAATGTTCACCTTGCCCCGTATGCGATAGGCGGTGTGGGCCGGCTGATCGATGGGTACAACGGAGCGAGGTCGAACGGGACTCTCCGCACGACCAACAAGGTGCTCGGCGATGCAGGGGGAGGGCTGGAATATCGCTTTACTCCACATATCGGGCTGTTCGGTGAGGCCACCTACAACATCGTTGACGGCCCCAAGAACAACTTCCTCCAGGCTAATTGGGGCGTGCGATACGCCTTCTAAGTTAACGACCAAACAATTGAACGGCGGGCGCGGTGGAGATCAACGCCGCGCCTCGTCGTTCACTCGCCGGCAGACCTGGGCTCATCGCGTGTAGAGGAGAAATTCCTGCGGGTCGACTACGCTTTGCTGCGCCCTGAGGGCGCTCTGGAAGTCGATCATGCCGGCTTCACGGCCGGAAAGCATGTGGCTGAGCAGCTCATGTTCGTTCCCTTTTAAAATGACCGCTTCGACCTTGGGCGCCTGTACGCAGATCTCGCGAATCGCGACTCTGCCCCCACCTCTGCGCCGCAATAGCCGTTGATTCGTGATCACTCTCATTGTGCGTGCAAGAACGTATCGCATTTCGAGAGACCTTTCCGGCGGACCGAGCAACAGATAGCGCGATATCGATTCGACGACACTGTCCGCATGCAGACTCCCGATGACCAGATGACCGGTTTCCGCGGCCCGCAAAGCGGCAATTGCAGTCTGTGCGTCCCGAATTTCGCCGACGACAATAACGTCCGGATTTTGTCGCAAGGATTCGCGCAAACAGTCGTCGTAGGAAGGTGAATCCAAACCGATTTCACGCTGGATAATCTCGGCCTGCTTGGCCTGGAATTCGAATTCAATTGGATCTTCGATGGTGATGATTTTGACTTGGCGCGATTGATTTATAGCCTCAACCAATGACGCGATCGTTGTTGTTTTCCCCGACCCGGTTGGTCCAGTTACTAAAATCAGACCGTGATGCAGCGCGGTGATCCGCTGGAGCAGTTGTGGGGGCAAGCCGATCGCAGTTGCCGGCAATGGACCATCGGGCAGAGGCCGCAACGAAGCGAAAAGCTCACCCTTAGCCCGCGCGATGTTGACTCGAAATCGTTTCCCCAAAAACGCCACCGTGAAATCGGCGCTCCCGATCGGGCGACGCTGATGTCCGGTAGGTCCGCCGGGCATTGTCAGCAGATCGCTTATCAGTTCTTGAATTTCCCCGTTTGAAAGAGCCCCTTCCTCAGAGAGCCGAACGATGCGGCCATCGAGGCGCGCGGTAATGTTTCCGGCAAAGAGCGAAATATCGCTGACTTCCTGCTTGCGCACAAAGTCGACGATTAATTTCCAACGATGCAGCACTGAGCTCATGTGTCCCCGCGAAGTGTTACGCGGCAGCTCACGGGTTGGAATTCAGGAGCTGGGAGTTTCGGGGATGGATGCGACACGCTACCGGCGCATTGAGATCATATAAGTTCTGGTAAGGTTCGTTCGGATTCGCTGGGCACGTAGGGATTTTAAATCGGAAGTACTTACTGAATTCCTTCTCATCCATTGGTTGGCCAACGTGATCTCGCGCGTACTCGTCTTTCGCCGCTTCGACCATGAGCATATTTGTCAAACACTCTTTCTGGCGTTGTTCTTGAAGTGTTTTACTGATCGCGAAAGTTACTGCTCCGGAGATCGCAGCGATTATCGCCAGGACGACCAACAATTCAACCAGCGACATCCCCAGATATCGGAAATAACGCATGGGCCGATTACCTGGTTGCTTGAGTCTCAACGGTAAGCCTCGTAATTCTCGAGATCGTCCTTGGTGAGGAATTCTCGCAAGACGCTTTGGGTGACTTCGTTCAGAGCGTTAAAGACATTCGTGCCGCTGATGCAGTTCCCGGCATAGCGTGGCACTCCACGACCGGGCACCTGAAACAAGAGATCCATGGACTCTATCGGAGCAATCTGGTCTTCAACCAAGTCTCGTTTGTTGTAAAACAATGTCCACGGCACCTTTTGCAACGAGAGCTCCATCCCGGTCAAGTTCTGTTCCAGATTGCGCAGGCTTTCCAGGTTGGCCTCCATTCGATCCCACTGCGAGTCGACCACGAAAACAACGCCGTCAACCCCACGCAGAACCAGTTGCCGAGTAGCGTTGTACATTACCTGGCCCGGGACAGTCCAAAGCTTGAAACGGACTTTGAACCCTTTCACACTACCCCCGTCGATCGGTAGAAAGTCGAAGAAAAGGGTCCGATCGTTCTGCGTGGGAAGCAGCAGCAGTTTACCACGGTCCTTCGCGTCTACCCGCTCATGGACATAACCAAGACTCGTAGTTTTACCACCGAGCGCACAGCCATAGTATACGATCTTGAATTCGACCTCGCCGCTAACGAAGTTTATGAACGACATGACAGGCATAAGCTAGGCAATTCCGAACGAGCGAGTCGACTGTTTTCTAGCGATCCCTCGCCGTTCTGAATCCAATCCGCGCATCTTTCGTTAACGGTGAAAGGTGCAGGACGCGCCGCGTTAGCCCTCCATCGTCGTTTTGAAAATTCCCCCCACGGATAACGGGCAGTCCAAGATCATCTGTAGATCCCGTCCACTCCGAAACATTTCCCGCCATGTCATAAATACCGAACGGACTGCGATCGCTCGGCCAAGTACCAACTTCGCTCCAGCCTCCCCTTTGCCCGTTTCTCGGCAGCAAATTCGCAGCCCCGAATTCCATCGCGTTCCCCCAGGGATACCTCAACCCCTGAGTCCCGCGTGCCGCCTTCTCCCATTCCATCTCGGTTGGCAGGCGGCGCCCTTTCCACCTTGCGTAGGCATAAGCATCAAACCAATCGACAAATGCGGCGGGACAATTTGGCGTCACCTGGATCCCTCGGAAGCTGCCGGACGCGATTGCTGCTCGAGCATATTCCTGCCAATCCGGATTGGTGTGACCCTTGCCCCTGGGTTGATCCGGGTGATCAAATTTCGTCTGATCGCCGATACTGCGGAGGAATTCCGCATACTGCCAGACGGTGACTTCGGTCGAGTCAATATGGAATTCAGCCAATTCTTTCACCTGTCCGTCCTGGAAAACGAATGTACCCGCTGGAATCAACACTTCGTCAGCCTGGCCCTTGATCCGACGCTGTTTCGGGAATACCTGAGAAACAATGCTTTGCCGAAACGCTTCGATGGCGCGGACAATCTTGATTTGATTGCTGCTCCAAATCACGAAGCCCAGTGCTCCAGCGGCGAACACGCCAATCATCAGCGAAACCTGGAAGAGCCAGCGCCTCGCCATAACCTGACGACGCCGCGTTTCGATGGTCGACAATAAATCCGATGCCAGCCGTCGGCTTAAGCCACAGCAAGGCAGATCCGGCGAGGATCGAGTGTGGAGAAGCTCATCGCGTTTCCGGACCGCTTCCATCAACACTTGTTCCCAACCGCCCCGAATAGTAGGAACGAACTCTCCGTTCGCCATGTTCTGGGTAAAGACAAAGCGCCCTGTCGGCCAGCAGAGTATTTCCAAAAGCGCGGTTTCGCCTGATTTGCCAGGCGCCTCCGCGTGGAGAATCCGACCCCGTTTCAGAACGATCGTTCCCTCCAACAGATCCCCCTTAACAAGAAGGCAACCATCTTTCTGGGCGAGACAGGCCATCTGAATGATGTCCAGCAGCTGAACGTTATCGAGCCGGCCGGTAAAGCCTTGGAGAGCGCCTTCAGGTTCCATGCACGGGAAAATCGGAAGTATTGCAGCAGCGAGAATTGCCCAATTTGTCGGCCAGAGGAAACCATAAATTTGAAATCTTTGCGTAGGTAAAAGCCGCAGCTCTTACCAACTGCGCCGCTACTCCTGCGGCAGCGGACCAACGTACCTCGCGCGAGGACGAATCGTTTGACCGCTCAGGTGTTGTTCCGCTGCATGTCCGATCCACCCGACGGTTCTCCCCAATGCGAATAGCCCGAAAGCTGCGCCCGTCGGCAGACTCAGAATTCGGGCGCACGCCGCCAGCGCCAAATCGATATTCGGCGGACGTTGAATTACTTTTTCCGCGACGGCAATAGCCCGAAGCCATGGCTGAGCCTCGGATGGAAAGTATTCGGCGAGCAAACGTAAAAGCAAACCGGCCCGCGGATCGCCTCCCGGGTATAACGGATGACCGAACCCGGGAATCTCGACGCCGGAGCGTAGCCTCTTCAATATCGCTTTCCTCACTGACGAGCACTCGCGTAGCTCCGTCAACAGAGAGGTCGACCGCTCGGTGGCTCCGCCGTGACGGGCACCGCGTAAAGCGCACAAAGCCGCGCTCACGACTTCGTAAAGGTTGGCTCCCGCTGAACATACGACTCGCGCCGTGAATGAGGAAGGGTTCAGCTCGTGGTCGATACACAAAACGAGCGCAGCATTGATTACCCCCTCTGCCTTGGCCAGCCGTGGACACCACCCTCTCTGTAGGTTTCGCTCCGTTCTTGCTATGGAAGCATTCGATCTCCGGGTCAAACAACCGAGAAAGAGTTGGAGAATGGCCCCGCCGGTTGAAACCAAAGCCGGAGGCGTGAAGTCGTAGCCGAGCGGATCCGTCGCCGCCATTTCCAGCAGTCGTTCGTGAAAGGATAAAATCGGGTCGGCCCTGACCAGGCCGTGCCTGCGATCACCCGTCAGCGGTTTCTGGGCGCCCCAGGATCCTGTCCAGAACCAGGAGGCCACGTCCCAGAAGGAGCGCTGGAGGGCCAACGTCGACGTCGCTACTCCCCGATAGTAGAGCCTGCCATTAGTGATCAGCGACAGTTTTGAGTCCAGCAAAGGGGGTCCCCAGGACAAAGCCTCGGAAAGTTCGGCTCCCGGATGTTTGCGAATTCGCTTTCGCTCCTTGAGCCGTTCCAGGTCCAACCGGTTGTAAAGCCTGGAGCGCGAGTCCTTGCCGAAATCGGACCGAAGAAATCCCCGGCTGACGTAAGCATAGAGCGTTTGTTTGGAGACTTGAAGGAAGTTCGCCGCTTCTCGCGCCGACAAATAGACGTTCATCTTGCCGAATTCTCCAATATATTGATTTATGAATCAACATTGACGGACTTGCCTTAATCCGCTTGGCTAACTTATGCCGCTCTTTACTGCATCACGGCTGGCGCGACTCGAACCGGAATACTTCGAATTTCAGTTCCCTAAGGACGACTTCCCGCGCTACGGTTGGCCGAGCCGCCCGGACGGTTTTCCAGTCGAAGTCTGGACAACCGAGACCACTCATCGCGACGGACAACAGGGTGGGTTGCCACTCACCTTGGATCAGAGCATCCGGATCTACGAGATCCTTTGCCGCTTCACCGGCCGATCCGGGGCCATTCGTCAGGCCGAGTTTTTCGTCTACCGCGAATCAGATCGTGATGCTGTCCAGGCCATTCAACAGCGCTACACCAACGGGGCGCCGATTCAACCAACCACCTGGATCCGCGCCTCGGCCAAAGACGTTAAGCTGATTCAATCGCTCGGTGTACACGAGTCCGGCTTGCTGGCTTCGATCTCGGACTATCACGTCTTTCATAAATTTAAGCCGGGCGGCCGCACACAAGCCGCGGAGTTGTATTTGGAAGCCGTCCAGATGACACTCGATGCCGGCATCCGTCCTCGGCTTCATCTCGAAGACGCTACGCGCGCTTCGACCGATTTTATCCTCAACTTCGTGGAAGCGGTGCTTGCCAAAGCTGAGCCGTTTCCTATCGAATTGAAACCAAAATTCCGGATCTGCGATACCCTCGGACTGGGTCTGCCGGATATGGACGCACCTTTGCCGCGTGGCCTACCGCGGCTGTTTCGGAGATTGGGAGAATTCGGGCTGGAACCGTCGGATCTCGAATTCCACCCCCACAACGATACCGGCCTGATTGTTGCCAATTGTTTAGCGGCAGTTCGCCACGGCTGCGGAGTGATCAACGGCACCTGTCTCGGCAAGGGAGAGCGAACCGGGAACGCCCCACTCGAAATGGTCCTGTTGCACCTGATCGGCATGGGGTATTTCGTAACGGAGAAGCCCGATTTCACTGTGCTGAACGAATTGGCCGAGCTGTATGCCGAAATAGGCCAGCCGGTGGCAGAGAAATATCCATTGTACGGGCGCGACGCTCATCGTACGCGCGCCGGCATTCACGCGGACGGGTTGAACAAGTTCTGGTGGATGTACGCGCCATTTGATGTCCCTCGCCTTTTGGGAAGACCGCTCGAGGTTTCGTTGACGAAAGAATCCGGTGTGGCGGGGCTGATCTTCGTGGCGAATCAACATCTCCATCAATCTTTTGCGAAAGAGGATCCCGGCATTAAACGGGCTTTTGGGTGGATGATGCGCCAATTTGACCAAGGCCGGCAAACCGCGGTGGAGTGGGAAGAAATCGCCCAGTTTTTCTCAGCAGTAACCGATGATTAGAACGGATCAGTTGAACGGCGGAGAATTGATTCAGCTTCACTTGGCAAAGCGCTAATCGGTTGCGCCTCGGATGAACCTCGAACCGAACCTCGGCCTTGCCTCCACCACGCCACCTGCTAATACACCTCTCACCTCTCACCTCTCACTTCTCACTTCTCACCTCTCACCTCTCACTTCTCACCTCTCACTTCTCACCTCTCACTTCTCACACTCCGTTACCATCCTACCGTCCGTAGCGAACATTTATACTCCCTTTCGCCAGGGCGTGCTTCTCGACTTCAGCAGCAACCTTTGCCGGTGCATCCGAGGCGGTGGAAGCCAGCTTTCCAACATCAAGCGCGTACACCGTAATGACATAGCGGTGCGTGCTTCCCGGAGGTGGGCAGGGACCACCGTATCCGGCCGATCCGTAGTCGTTCCGGGTCTGACTGGACCCTTTGGGCAGCCCCTGGCCAGAAGCCGTGCCCGCTCCGCCCGGAAGTTCCCGGCTGGCGGGCCCAAGATTAAAGACAACCCAATGCCAAAATCCACGACCACCGGGGGCATCCGAATCAAACATAGTTACACCGAAACTCTTCGTTGCTGACGGAGCGCCGGTCCACCGCAGCCCGGGCGAAATGTTTTGGCCACCACAGCCTGAAGCGTTCAAAACGTGTTCTTTCGCAACCAGGTCACCTTCGTGAAGGGTTGGACTGGAGAGGCGCAGCTCGTCTGCCTCGGCTATGGCTTGAATACCAAGAACGAACACGCAAACCGCCAGGCATCGATATCCCGTCATTGGATAAATCCTCTCGTTTCTGCACTTCCACGTTACCCCACCGTCGCGTACGAAATGAATTCGAGCAAGGAGCCGTCGGGATCCCGGAAGTAAACCGAAGTTCCGCTGCCCTTTGCACCGAAGCGCTGGACCGGTCCAAGTTCGATCGGTATACCGCATCGGTGCAAATGTTCGACGCTTCCTTCGATGGGGCCAGGCCATTCGAAGCAAAGATCACTCCCCCCGGGCGGCACCGGGACTTTTGCCAGCGGTCCCGCCTTTACGCCCGGTCCATGAACATTCAACTGAGCATCACCGAAGCGATAGGCTACTCGGCCACCAAAGTCGAAGAACTCAGCGGCCAGGACCTTCTGATAAAACTCATTGGAGCGCTCCCAATTCGAGACATGAATAACGCAATGGTCAAGTTTTGCAGAAAAGCTCATACGCGCAATTAAGCCAAAAGCCCGCAGGGCGCTACAGGTCGAGGTTCATTCGAGGCGCACTGGGCGAGTCACATAACAATAAGCGCTAACTTGACTTAGGGGCTCGGGCTTTGCCCCAACGGGCGCCAAGGCTCAGCCCTGATATTAACTCAGGGGTTCCAAGATCACCATTGGCGCGATTCCGGCCCCGCAGGGGCTGCAGGACTTAGCCCTTCGGGGCAAAAACCATCTCAAAAAAACCGAGCCCACTACAGTCTCACCACTTAAGTTAACGCTTATGGGGCGAGTCCCCTGCTCGGATGAAGCTCACCCTGCCGCCCCTCGACTTACCGAATCGCGCCTTCCTCTTCACCATTGGCAGTCTTGCTCGGCGCGAAGTGCAAGACACCGGTCTTGGACAGCAGTATGGCAACCCAACGTGTCGACTCGAAATTCGACATCACGATGACCAGGATCACAGTAAGCGGTACGCACAGGAACGCGCCGGTGATTCCCCAGAGCGTGCCCCAGAAAATCAAGGCCATAATCACGGCCAGCGGACTCAAATTCAGGGTTTCCCCCATGAGGTTCGGCTCGACGATGTTGCCCATGAGCTGGGCGATCGCGGTCAGGCCGACACCGATGCCCAAAAATGGTCCAAGATTTTGGAATTGCACGGCGGCAAGGATCGTCGGGAGGAGCGTCCCCACAATAACTCCCACCGTTGGAATAAAATGTAGTACGAAAATCAGGAGCGCCCAGAATTCTGCGAAGTCAAGCCCGACTAGTCGCATTAGAAGATAAGACAAAAGCGCTGTCGTGAAGCTGACGGCTGTCTTCACCCCGAGGTAGGTGTGAATATCCTTGTCGATTCGCCGGAAAATCGTCGCCGCTCGCTGCCGACGAACCCTATCCGGGAAAAGCGATTCAAACT
>JBAUZZ010000446.1:0-8775 GCA_049585495.1 Chthoniobacterales bacterium
ATTCCCAGATGGCGGTCGGCTCGCGTTGGGAGAGGTTAGTGCGCAACAGATAATGGCCTTCCCGCCGGCGCACCGCGCGCAGGGTTTCTTTACGCAAGCGGTAAGTTAGTTTTGATCCCTCGGCAGGTACCTCTATCTCTACCAGCCGCCAGGCCCTGGGAGCTTGCTGACGAGCGGAGCCGAGCTTGAGCAAGAGGCGATCGCGCCTCAGTTTCATGTCCCGGAGTTGAGCCAGCCGTTTCCACAACCGCTTGAGCTGACGGCGACGCATCGCGCGCTCTTTGCTTGCCCGCTCTCGACTTTTGGCTAGGAGGTAAAGTTCCTCAGCTTGAGCCAGCACCTTGACTTCGACCCCTTCGCGTACCTGTTGCCACGGGCGCTCCAGCAACTGCGCTTCGAGCTTGGTCAATCGTCCTTTGGGTGTACCAACCAGGTAGAAGACCTTCGGTTCGGTCCCGCGCATCTCGGCAAGAACCTCTTCCGTTGGGATCCCCCGATTATGCCGGATACCGGATTATGCCGCATCCAGCGCACCCTCTCTCTGAAAGAGCCTTCGCCGAGGCGGCATAGTCTGGGTGCGTGTTCCGGGCTAGGCGAGGGCTTGTTTGGAGGACGCACCGGTTCACTCTCGCGGAGTGAGACTGTCATTCATATTATCGCATTACATCGAGAGTGCGCGTTTTGGCGCTTTGTCTCCCTACATCAAGCCGTACACGACGCTGCTCCTGAATAACGGCTATAAACCGACGACCATTCGCGGGCAGTTACGGCTAATTGCCCGTCTTAATCGCTGGCTGCTGCGAATGGATTATGATCTGCGTGGGCTAAATGAGCGCGTTTTGGCGCACTTCTGGAAGCGTGAGCAGAAGAAGCGGCGAACGCCGGCAAGTGGCACCCGGCTTACTTTACAGCGACTCCTCGGTGTCCTTCGTGACTCAAGGGTTGCCTCGCCGGCAGAAAGAGCCTCAGTCCCTCAAACCGCCGTGCAATGTTTGATCGAAAACTACCGGTGCCACCTGTTGGACGATCAAGGGCTGGCGGAGTCGACCGTGGTCAACTACGCATGGCACGTCCAAAAGTTCTTGGGCGAACAATTTGGTGAGGGTGCCGTGAATCTGGTTGGCCTTCAGGCCCAGGATGCAATTAGGTTCATTCGGCAGACTGCGCACCATCACAGTATCCGCCACGCGCAGCTTCTTGTTGCCGCACTGCGTTCTTTTTTTCGGTTCCTCCATTACCAAGGCAAGATCGAGACAGATTTGGCTCCAGCGTTGCCCAATGTTGCGAACTGGACGCTGTCTAGCCTGCCCAAGTATATCTCCGCCGATGCGGTCCAACGCGTGTTGGACAAATGCGATCGGCAAACAACCATTGGGAGGCGCGACTACGCCGTGCTACTGCTGCTGGCCAGGCTCGGAATGCGCGGTGGTGAAGTGCTGCGCCTTAATCTTGAGGATGTCGACTGGCAGAATGCTTGCATCATTGTCCGCGCCAGGAAGGGACCAGGTTCGACGCGGTTGCCGCTGACAATGGAAGTCGGGGAGGCAATCGCTCGATATCTGCACCATGATCGACCATCGAGTGATTGTCGGAGGGTTTTTCTTCGCGCCCGAGCTCCCCACGTTGCGCTGTCGCACACCGCGGTGATATCGAGCCTTGTACGGCGAGCGCTGAAGAAGGCTGGAGTCGACTCGGCACGGAAAGGGGCTCATCTCTTTCGCCATAGTCTCGCCACGGACATGTTGCGCCACGGGGCTTCTCTGAACGAGATCGGTGAGCTGCTTCGTCATCACAGCGCAAATAGCACCGCCATTTACGCCAAGGTAGAACTTGAGGCCTTGCGCCCCTTGGCTCTGTCTTGGCCGGGAGGTGTTCGATGAACACATTGCGCCAAGCTGTCGACGATTACCTCGAACTGCGCCGCAGTCTAGGGTTCAAACTCGTCAAGTATGGAGCCTGTTTGAAGGAGTTCGTTTCGTTCTTGGAACGGAAGAAATTTTCCCAGATCACGACTGCCTTGGCGGTGCAGTTCGCGACACTCCGTCCTCACCATGAGCCAAAGGCCAGAGCCTTCAGATACTCTGCTGTGCGTGGTTTTGCCAGCTATCGAATTGGTGCCGATCCTACAACCGAGATTCCTGCCCGTGGTTTAGTTCGAGGACGCTCGCCACGTGCGCGTCCGTATCTCTACTCTGAAGAAGAAGTCTGCCGATTGCTGGAAGCTGCGCGGAGCCTTCCATCGACTTATAGTTTGCGGCCTTGGACATACTACTGCTTGTTCGGTTTGCTGGCGGTCACTGGCCTGCGATTGGGCGAAGCGCTTAATCTGCAGTGCCAGGACATCAATTGGGCAGAGGGCCTGCTCACGATCCGGAAAACGAAGTTCGGTAAGTCTCGGCTGGTCCCTCTCCATGCCTCGACAGTCAATGTTCTTGCCGCGTTCGCGAAACGCCGCGACCGCTTTTTTGCGGAGTTCCCGAATCGGACGGTCTCTGACTTCTTCGTGACCAAGTTCGGAACTCGTTTGCAGGACGCCTATGTCTATCGGGTGTTCTGGGCTCTGTCGCGCCAGATCGGTATCCGCGGTCCAGCGACCCATCGTGGCCCACGGTTGCACGACTTCAGGCATCGATTTGCCGTTGAGACCTTGCTGCGCTGGTATCGCGCCGGAGAGCACGTTGAGCGCCGCTTGCCGCTACTCTCGACCTACCTCGGTCATGCTCATGTGACCGATACTTATTGGTACTTGAGTTGCACGCCGGAACTCATGGCAGCCGCTGGAAAACGTCTAGAGCAACGCTGGGAGGGGATCCGATGAATACGCCAGCCGACCTTTCCCCGCTGCTGGAGTCCTTCTTCACCCAGCGCTTGATCGCTCAACGCAAAGTCAGTCCGCACACGATCAACTCCTATCGGGACACCTTTTGCCTATTGCTCAAGTTTGCAGAGAGACGGTTGGGATGCCCACCATCCAAACTTACCCTTGAGAAGCTTGCCGCCCCGTTCCTGGCAGCGTTTTTAGATGATCTGGAAGCCACTCGCGCCAATGCTCCGCGTACCCGCAATTTGCGGCTGGCTGCGATCCGTTCATTCTTCCGTTACGCGGCGTTGGAGGCACCGCAGCACGCTGGGCTCATTCAGCGGGTGCTGGCCATTCCCAACAAACGCCACTCCCGGCCTTTAGTCGACTTCCTCACGCGGCCGGAGATCGAAGCACTTCTGTCGGTGGTCAACCGTAACACCTGGATTGGACGGCGAGATCATGCCTTCTTGCTGACGGCGGTTCAAACCGGACTGCGACTTTCAGAACTGACCAGCTTGCGACAACAAGACATCTCGCTGGGCGCTGGCGCGTATGTGCGTTGCGAAGGAAAGGGCCGAAAGGAACGTTGCACCCCGTTGGCGAAACCGACCGTAGCGGTCCTCGGCGCTTGGATCAAATACCAAGGAAAGGATCCCTCTTTTTTCCTCTTCCCGAGCACGCGAGGCGGACGACTCAGCGCCGATGCGGTTCAGCATCTGGTGGCAAAACACGCTGCGGCTGCGCAGAAGATATGTCCTTCACTGACCGAAAAAAAACTCAGCCCGCATGTGCTCCGCCACACGGCTGCAATGGAACTGCTGCAAGCCGGGGTTGACCGATCCATGATCTCGATTTGGCTAGGACACGAATCGATCGAAACCACGCAAATCTACTTGGATGCAAATCTTGCCATCAAGGACGAAATCCTTGCGAAAACACAGCCGCTTAAAAGCACTTCCCTTCGTTACCGACCTAAGGACCGACTGCTCAACTTCCTGTCAAGCCTGTGAGGAGGCTCCGAATCATGCCGCATCGACGAAGGCTCTTTCAGAGAGAGGGTGCGCTGGATGCGGCATAATCCGGGTCATGCCGCATGCGGCATGACCCCGATCCATCATCCAGATGCGCTCGGCTTTGCCATACTGGGCTTCGATTTTTTTCAGAAAATCGCGTAACGTGGCTTTGTCTGCAGTGTTACCGGCTAGCACCTCGTAGCCGAGCGGGAAGCCTTCTGGGGTGACGATCAAGGCGATAACGACCTGCACACAGTCGGGGCGCTTGTCTCGACTATAACCGAATTGCCGTTTGTCCTCTGGGTCAAAAGGCGGATCGCTTTCGAAATAGGTGCTGGTCAAGTCGTAGAGCAGCACCTCGAATTTCACGCCGAACAGATCCTGCCAGCGTTGGCTCAGGTGATCGAACAAGGCTCGCTTGTGCTCCAATAGCAGATCCAGACAGCGATAAAGGGTGTCCTTGGCGGCCAGCGCATCATCTTCGCCTAACAGGTCGCCCATCGCGCTATGAGCGTACCAGTGTCGATGCATGCGCCATTCACTTCCCGGGTCGATTAAGCGGTAAGCGACCAGTGCCTCCAGTACGTGCTCCCAATCGGTGCCCTCCCGACTAGCGCCCAGTTTCTGACTCCAGAACTCCCGCAGTCCCAGTTGCTCCCACAGCTGACGGAACAGCCAACAGGCTCCCCACTGCCGGGGACGCCGTAGTTCAAACTCCGAGAGTCGCACCTGCACGGCGTTGGCCAGGCTTTCGGCAATCTCCCGCTCCGATGCAAACAACTTGAGCCTCTTCTGGCACCGGGCATCCTCATCGAAAGACTTCGATCGATCGAATCCAGGCCTCTCGTTGGGTGTCGTTAATTTCGCCCAGGTACAGCACCGGCCGTTGTACGACTCGGCCACCGGAGCAATGCCGATTTTCCACGATACTCCAGTATCGGTGTTCTTTGCCGTCTTTGCGCCGCAGGTTGCACTTCAAGAACATGACGGCCACTGATTGTAGCCTCAATTCCTTGGCTGTGAAGAGCGTAGGTCTACACTACAGTCGCTCTGGAGTGCCTCAGCCTTGTATTGACGCGCCTTGGCGAACTAACCAAGTTAAAAAATAACTCCCTTGCGCTCCCAGTTGCGAAATTCAGGTTAGGTGTCAAGTCGCAAATATCCTGCAGTGGGAAGACCTTGGTGCTCAACGCCTTATGCAGTCGCAGGGCGCAGCCCTCAGAATCGCAAAGGAGCGAAGTCAATTTCGCAGCGAAACGCGTGGAAGAAAGTTACGCGGAATACCGTCGCCAAAGAGGGGAGCGATAGACCGCGCGCGAAAACCATATTGGTTAGATCAGTGGCATCCCACCAATGGGTAATAGACGCCTACTACCGCCACGATAGAGTTTAAGGCGGTTCAGCACAGCTCTCCAGGGATGCAATCCGTCACCATTTAGGAGCTACTGACAAAACATATATAGCAGCATGGCAAACGCCAGAATACCTAGCCCCCTAACGGGTTTCGATTACCTAGGAATCCTCACGGACCATTGCGAGAACAAGCCCGATGTCCTTCCCAAACAGTCTGGGCTGCCGCGGGACGAGCCGCCGTTTGTATGAGACCGCCAACGATCCTCGTTCCGGGGAGCAAACCGAGCACCGAGACCGATGCGGCCTTCGACGCGATGCTCGAGCAAACGCTTGCGCCAATCCCAAAGCGCCAAGCTGCTCTTCCCGTCGGTGCGACGAGTACGACCATCGTCGAACGTGAACCGCTGCCGGTGCTGCCACGGCTGCCAGAAGAGCACAACCCAGGCTGGGTAGTCCGGCTCGCCTGCATCCTCTGCGCCACGCTTGTCCTGATAGTCCTCGGCCGAACTATGGAAAGCTGGCACATCGCTTCTCAGACGTATATGATAACTTCGGTGAGCGGCGAAACGCAGAGCTGGCCACGTGAGCCGAACATCGGAGTCAGCGGCCCAACGTTCAAAGATCCGTTCGCAAACTGGGCTCCGCGGGCTGTGCTGGAGCAGCTCCCCGCACCTGGCGCCATCTTGGTGCACTTGCCGCAGGCATCTGCGCCCCGAGCAGAGCTGGTCAACCCCCAGTGACAAGTGTTCCTGATCACACAGTTTCGCTCGTCGTGCAATTGAACAAAAGAGAAACCGCAAGCACGTGGGCAGGCAAGGAACTCAATGGAAATGAATTTCTGAACTAAAATCCGGAGCTACGGGTGCTCTTCTGGTGGCGAGTGGGAGTCAGGGACAGGGGAGTCAGGGACAGAGGAAGAGTCCTCGCCCGGCATTCCCCGCAAGGGGATGACGGACGCGTCGCCCCGATCTTCAAGGTTGCCGATCCGGTGTCTCAGATGACGATGTCTAGGGTAAGGAGCCCGGAGCCGATGGTCTCCGCGATGCTCATAGTAATGGTTATACTGGCGGTAGCGGTCGCAGGCGAGCACTGGTAGAGGCAAGCCGAATCTGAAGGTCACGCTAGCTTTAGACTCCGGCCCGGCGAAGAAGGCCAAGCCCAGAACACCAAGGGAAAGAATGAAAAATCTCTTCATCCCGTTGCATATTGGACGACGACTATTCGTGACTTTATTCGGACGAGATGAAACATTCGCATCTAGCCCTAGCCGGCCGGCCAGGAGCGCATCGAGCCGGGGTCGTTGTTTTTCGGCTTACTGAAAATAAACGTCGCGGAAAATCCTCTCTTGTCCCAGTCGCCGGGATAGAGTTCGGATAGAGAAAGAGCTGCTCCACGTCGCGCGACAGCTCCAACTCGAAGGCCCTGTTGATTCAGTCTGGAACAAAGATGGCACGCCCTTGAATTTCCTCGTTCTCTAATCGGCTGTAAACACTCACTGCATCGTCAATCAAAGCCAAAGCACGTCTTTTCCGCATCGATCATTCCCGCCTCCGCCAACGCGATTACTTCAATCAAATCCAGGCCCGTGCTGCCAAAGGGGACAGTTACCGAACAGCCCTAGGAACGCATCCCTTAGCTGTACCCGGAGAAAACGAAATCACCCCACCACCTAGCCAGACGATGGCTGGTTGGCTGTCGTAGCCAAGCACACGCACTGCAAGATCGATGCGCGGCCAAATTCAATCTTTATGAGCGCGAGCAGATCGACGTTGCTGTCGGTGATCGGATCCGGGTCAGTAAGAACTTTCGGAGCGGCGGCCCGTAAGTTCCGAAATAATGAGTTGTTGACGGTAACCGGGATTGAGGAAGGGAAGGTCATAGTCGAAGGAGGTGAGATAGTCTCCAGAGGTGCGCTGCACATCGATCAGGGGATCTGCGTCACATCTCACGCTTCTCAGGGGAAAACGGTTGATCAGGTCATTGCCAGCTGTCCAGGCCGGTCGTTCAGCCATACCAACGAATCGCAATTCTACGTGTCGATGTCGGCTGCGAGGGCTGCGATGTATTTGTTCGCAGACTCGAAAATTGCTTTGCGAGAGGCAGCCTGCCGACCAAGTGAAAGGCTTTCTCCATGGGAGCTTTTGAAAGGTAACGCACGGGAAAAGGCTTTGGTAAAGCACGCGCAACAATCACCGAAACGCCAGCAACCTGCTCCGACAATCGAATTCCCGGCACGAGAGAGAGGACTCGGCTATGAGCGAGGTTGACACGCAGCCCAAGTCACTCCATGAGCAGGACGGCGAAAAGGAACAACCCTGGAGCGAGAGGAGCGAGTCGATCATCAGGTTCTGGGAAAGCGACTCCGGCGAATGCTGGGGCCTGCCTTTCTTTGCTCTCTCGGCCGTTCGCTTTGTCCATCACCAGCAGCCACACTCGCTGCGGCTGATACCTTACTTCCCGCTGGCGACGATCTGCGTCAAAGGCAGCGATAAGTTGCTCGAGTTCTATGAGGACTTCGTAAAGCAGAGAGCTACTTCGCTGAAAGCTGACGAAAGATATTGTCTCGGTGAGAATCCTCCTAAACTCCGAGAAGGAAACGTAGCGACGCGCAGGTCAGCGAATGTCGTACTGATTGCGCCAGGGCGGTAGCCCCGTGAGGCGCTTCAGGCTCCTGTGCCAAGCGCCCCCGAAGGTCGCGAGTTCAAGTCTCGCGCCTGCTAACAGTTAGCCGTTTCGGTGATGAATTTCGAGGATCCACTTCTCACCGGTCTGGGTATCTCGATAGACTTCCTTGTTGTCTTTCTTCTCGATGAGTTGGTACCGGTCGTTGTCCAATGCTCTTACGACGGTATTAATCGTAGGAGGGGCTGGTACCGCGGTGATAACGGTTGTCCGGCTAGCCGGGGCGAGTACTGTATCTCCCAGTGTCGTTATTGCCGGGATGAAGAGGCTGCAAAAAGCAATACTAGCTGTGATGATAATTCGAGTTCTCATGGAGTGAAGATATTGACGAAGTAGGCGGAGCGGGTATTCGGCCAGAATTATCTAAAGGCATTCATTGCCGTCGCAAAGCAGAGGGCCACGTTACTCAAAGCTAAACGGCAAAGATATTCTGTCGGTAAAGATGGTCCTGAACGCAGAGAAGGAATGACACCTACGAGTTCCTCGAACGTTGTGCCGATGGCCAAGGGGGGCTGAGGTGCCACGAGAGAGAGCTACTTTTGGCCGTGGCGGAGGCGGTTTTGGTGGGGTGGCCCTAGCCTCGGCGGCAAGATTCGAGTGCCCTCATGGATGCGCTCTCGCCGAGTTGGGGGACCTTTTTTCCGGCATTAGCAGGACAGGCCGCGCGCCGCGGTGATCCCGTAGGCGATAACCTCCTCTGGGCGGTAGTATTCGTCAACGTAAGGCCCGTGGAACACCCGCAGTACAGGTTCCCCGTATTTAGAGAACGGGTTCTCATCCGTCAGTTCGATGCGGAACCCCGGCCTATGTGTTAAAAGTAGATGCACGGTCGTCCGGTCGCGTAGTTGTTGGTGGTTGTTCAGTGCAAAGCGCCCGCCCGTAGTCGGGATCGAGGCCGCGCGTGCGTGGGATCGGCAGCTCTCC
>JBAUZZ010000447.1:0-16396 GCA_049585495.1 Chthoniobacterales bacterium
GTCTGGTTAAGAGCTTTCTAGCCCGCACTAAACGTGTGGCTGTATATGGCGCGTGAGATTTGCGGGCTAGGAGTGCTAACTGCCCTGACTTTCGAGTTCCTGGTCAAACCGTTCCGACCGATTGGCGTAAAACGGGTAGGGCCGGTCGCTTGAGGCCGGGAGGTATCGCCAATGCTTGTAGACCCAGAGCCATTGTTCGGGATGCTGCCGGATAATGGGTTCGAACCCATCCCAGCAGGTTTGCACTATCTGACGATAGGACGTGCCCGGCGGGAATCGAAGCGGATCAAGAATTCGTACTAAATAGCCACCGCTCGGTCGGGCCAAGGTGATAAATGGGAGGATCCGCGCTCCGATCCGATCGTGAAGCACGGCGTGGATCATCGTTGTTCGCATTTGCAAACCAAAAGATGAGATAATAACCCCCGGGTCATTCATTTTTAGCGTGAGGTCGATTAGAATTCCGACAGGCGAGCCCTTCCGGAGTGCTTTCATGAATCGAAGCATCGATCGCTCCTGAGTGACCGCGCGGTGGCCTGACCTTTCCCGGATCTTTTGGAAAATCGGGGTCAGTCGGTCGTTTTTGAATCTTTGCGTGAGGATATAACCCTCGTAGCCGCGGAAGGCAAAGAGGGCGCTCCCCCACTCGAAGTTTCCGAAATGAGGAGTAATGCCGATCACCGGGTTCTCCAGCTTCGCCGCCAGGATTGCTGGAAATGCGTCTGGATTCTCGAATGAGATGAATTTTTCGAGGTTTTTCGGATTCAGGCGCGGAGTCCAGAACAGCTCTAGAAAACTGCGGGCAAATACCTGGAGCGATTTCCTCGCCACTTGGCGACGCCGCTGCACGCTCATCTCAGAACCAAAAACTGCTTCAAGATTTGCCAGAGCCACTTCCCGACTGCGCCGGTCAGCCAGGTAGAAGATCGATCCGGCAAAGTCCGCGAGAATTCTCAGGAAGCGGAGTGGAATCAAAGGTACCAGCCGCGCGAAACCACTAACGAAAAGCCATTCAAGCCAATAACGAAATTTCTTCACGCTATCGACTGCTCACCCCACTGGCAGGAATCGGCCGATCTTTGCGGTACATTTCGCGGAAGGGATGCTCATCCAGGAGATTGGCTTCGATTCCGCCGAATTTCTGGCCGTCATAGATCTGGATGCCCATGTAGTAATAAAGCGGGCAAATCGGTGTACCCTGGTTGAGCAGGATATCCTCTGCGCGGTAGAATATTGCGAGGCGCTTCTGGCGATCCGCTTCGCGCCCGGCTTGGGCGACCAGAGCGTCATAGTCTCGGTTACTCCACCCCGTTCGATTATTTCCCCCGTTGGTCACAAAGCAATCGATGAATGTGTTCGGATCGTTGTAATCACCAACCCAACTTGACCGGCAGAAATCGTAGTCCAGACGATTCATCGAGTTGAGGTAGACCTTCCACTCCTGTTTTGCCAGTTCGACGCGAACTCCGAGTTCCTGCGCGATCATACTCTGAAGCTCGACGGCAATGTCCTCGTTGAGTTTCTTGTTGTCGTAAAGGTAGCTTATCGTCGGGAATCCTTTTCCTCCAGGATAGCCGGCGGCACTGAGCAGTTGACGCGCGCGGTCCGGGTCACGAGCAAATATTTTGGGCGGGTTGTATCCGCCCGCGGTACCTGGGGGCGTCAACGAATATGCTGGAGGTTCACCAGCCTGGGTGATTTTTTGAACAATCCGCTCACGATCGATTACCATGGCAAAGGCCTGTCTAACCCGCACGTCGTCGAACGGTTTCCGCGTAATATTGAATCGAATAAAATAATTACCAAGAAAGGGGGCGGCATGGAAATCCGGGCGCCTTTTCAGTTCGGGAATCAACGAGGGAGGTGTGAGCCCCTTGTCGAGAATCAGGTCTGCAACCTTGGAGGCATAAAAGTTGTAAGCCGTAATCGAATTATCGATCGGAAGTACATCGATCGTATTCAACCTGACGTTCTTGCTATCCCAGAAGTTGGGATTTTTTTTCAACCGGATCCGATAGTTGAGGCGCCATTCCTCAAGAAGGAAAGGACCGTCATTCACCAAATTGCCCGGTTTAATCCAATCATCTCCGAACTTCCGGATAGTCGGCAAGTGTACGGGTAGCAACGTTTCGAAGGCGCAAAGGTCCAGAAAAAACGGCGTCGGCTCCTCGAGTTCGACCTGGAGGGTGTGCGGATCAAGCACCTTCACCCCGACCTGGGCAAAATCTGAGATCTTGCCTTCGTTAAACGGCCGGCCGTTTTTGATGTGGTACAGCAAATAAGCGTACTCAGAGGCCGTCTCTGGGAGCAAAGTCCGCTTCCAGGAGTCTGCGAAATCTTGCGCCGTCAGCGGATCGCCATTGCTCCATTTTGCGTCAGGCCGAAGGTGAAACGTGTAAGTTTTTCTATCCGGAGATACCTCCCAATCTTCGGCGATGCCCGGCTGCGGGTGACCGAACCTATCGAAATGCAACAAGCCTTCGAACAGGGCGTAAGCGATTCGCCCTTCCAATTGGCCAGTGATCACCGCTGGATCAATCGACTCGGGTTCGGCGCCATTCAGAATCACAAGGTCGGCCTGCCCGGTTGCAGAGTCGCATCCTGTCAGAAGCAGGCCGGCGAGAACTAACAGAAGAAAGGCGAGGCAGGACCTGGCTAGCCCGCAAGAATCACACGCTGGGGTCAGGTTCACATCTTACGATTTCGGCGAACCGGAGGGTGCAGGGGCAGGCTGGGCCGGGGTTTGTTCAGCAGACGAAGGCGTGGCGCTTGAGCCCGGAGCAGCGGTTGCACGACTTTCCGGAGTTGTTGCCGGGTTTACGCTGGAGGAGGCTTCCGGACTTGCCGAAGCCGCTGCAGATGCGCTGGTTGCTGGAGCCGGCGAACCACCTGTAGGATGGGTCGGGGTCGCCGCTTGCGCCGCTTTCCGCGCCTCGCTTTCCAGGACTCCGACTCGGCGTTCGGCGCCCTGTTTTGCCGTGAGGATCGTCAGAAGCAGCGTAATCGCAAAGAAGGTGCCGCCCAGGTAGACCGTAGCCTTAGTCAGCACTGTTGTGGTTTGAGCGCCGAAAATGTTCTCGGTCATCCCGGATCCGAACGCCGCGCCGAGGCCCTCGCTGCGAGGTCGCTGCATCAGGATGACCAAGGTCAGCAGGATACAGACGATCACCAGAACCGCGAGAAGTACCGGGATAAGTATCGACAGCCACATAAGGGCGGGAATATGTGCTTCCGGTGAACAGACGTCAAACGCGTTCCGCATTCGGAGTTCCGAGTTCCGCGTTCCGAGTTCCGCGTTCCGAGTTCCGGGGGCGCAGTCAAGCTGCGGCTACTTTGCTCGTGGCATTCCTCGACTCCTAAGCACAGTAGACGCACCTTCCAGGTGCGGAACCCGGAACTTAGAACCCGGAACTCGCTATCATTGGCGCGGCCTCGCTTTCCATGCTTCCATTTGGCTCATGATCCGGGTAATTTCGCTCCTGGCCTTTTCCTGCAGCGTTGGTCTCTCAGAAGCTCCCCGCTATCCCGATGCGAAGAAAGAGGGTGGCGTTGATGACTATCACGGGACGAAAGTCGCGGATCCGTACCGTTGGCTGGAAGATCCTGATTCTCCGGAAACAGCGGCTTGGGTAAAGGCAGAGAACCAACTCACCGGCGCGTATCTGGGAAAGCTCCCCGACAAGGATTACTTCAAGCAAGAGCTCACGAAGATCTGGAATTTTGAGCGCTACACGCCTCCAAGTTGGGAGGGGCACCGATATATTTTCCGAAAAAATTCCGGACTACAGAACCAGAGTGTCATCTATACCGCGAGGAACTTGAACGACAACCCGACGGTCGTGCTCGACCCAAATCAGTTGTCCGCGGACGGAACCGTCGCGGTCACCAGCATCGATGTAAGCGATGACGGAACATTGTTAGCCTACGGTGAAGCGGCGAATGGGTCGGATTGGACGGAGATCCGCGTGCGGGACATCGAAACGGGCCGAAATCTGCCGGAAGTCGTCAAGTGGATCAAGTTTTCCGGGCCGAGTTGGAGCAAGGATAGCAAAGGGTTCTTTTACTCGCGCTATCCAGAACCGGACCCGACGAAGAATCAAACCTTCGCACAGCTGAGGAACCAAAAGGTCTATTACCATCGGCTGGGCGAGCCGGTGGACAAAGACGAACTGATTTACGAACGACCAGAGGAGCCTGAATGGGGATTGGACGCGACAGTTTCGAAGAGCGGGCGCTATGCGATCTTTATGATCTCAAAAGGCACAGATCCGAAAAATCAATTGTACGTTAAGGATCTGGGTGACCCGCTGAAACCGACTCTTCACGCACCTCTGACGCCGCTCGTCGCCTCGTTCGAGGCATCCTATACGCCGCTGGCAGTGCTAGGCGATCAGCTGTTTGTCCGGACTGATAAAGATGCGCCGCTGTACAAAATCGTTGAGATCGATCTGACGAAGCCTGATCGAGCGAATTGGAAAGTTGTGGTATCTGAGTCGAAGGATCTCCTGGAGGAAGCCGCGGTCGTTGGCGGAAAACTCGTGTTGAACTATCTCGTTGACGCGAAAAGCCAGCTCAAGGTTGCCGACCTGGATGGCAAAGTTACTTCAGAGATCCCATTGCCAACCCTGGGGTCGGTTTCCGGGTTGTCCGGCGATCAGGACCGTCCGGAGCTCTTTTACGCATTCACCTCTTTCCTTTATCCACCAACAATTTATCGCTACGAAGTAGATACGGGGAAAAACGAGGTGTTCAAGCAACCCGAGCTAGGGTTCTCTCCGGAAGGTTACGAAACCGAGCAAATCTTCTACGAGTCGAAGGATGGGACCCGTGTACCGATGTTTATCGTTCGCCGAAAAGACCTGAAACTCGATAGCAAGAATCCGGTTTATTTGACCGGCTACGGTGGATTTAACATCTCGTACAAGCCGGGTTTTTCGATTCCTCATCTCGCATGGGTCAAGAAGGGCGGCGTATTCGCGGTGCCGAACCTGCGCGGCGGCGGCGAATATGGGCGAGCCTGGCACGAGGCGGGAACTAAAGAGCGGAAGCAGAATGTGTTTGACGACTTCATCGCGGCCGCGGAGACGCTGATCAACCGGGGCTACACGAGCGCCAGTAAAATCGCGATTGCAGGAGAATCGAATGGCGGTTTGCTCATCGGAGCGGCCGTCACCCAACGACCTGAGTTGTTTGGCGCTGCGGTGCCGCGAGTTGGAGTACTCGATATGCTGCGTTATGACAAATTCACGATTGGCTGGGCGTGGGCGCCCGACTATGGCACAGCCAACGATCCGGAAGCGTTCAAGTATCTGTTTAAGTATTCCCCGCTTCACAATATTAAAAGGGGGACATGTTATCCTCCGATGTTGATCACCACCGCCGACCATGACGATCGCGTCGTACCCGGGCACTCGTTCAAGTTTGCGGCAACTCTTCAAGCAGCCCAAGGCTGTGACAATCCTGTCCTTATCCGTGTGGATACGAAAGCAGGCCACGGCGGCGGAAAGCCGATTACGAAAGTTATCGACGAGGAGTCGGACATCCTGGCGTTTATGTGGGACAACGTAACCAAGGATTTAGCGGCTTCGGCTGGCGGCGCCAAGCGAGCAGTCGGGGCGAACTCAGCGGATTAAGCGGGTTCACCCGCTTAATAAAAGCGTTCAATCTCGTAGAGCATCCGGCGCACGTGCGCGTAATCACGACGCGGCCTCAAGAGCCGATAACTCTCCTGCGGGTCTCCCCATTTCAAGATCTGGATGGTGACCTGACGAAGTCCCCAATCGTTCATTTCCCTGCGATCGGGGCAATATAAGTCGATCGTGTTTCGGCCCGCCAGCGCCCACCCGTAATCGTCGACCTTATAGACCTGTCCTGTTGAAAGGAGCAGAAACTCTGTGCCAAACGGCCAGCGAGCCCAGTCTGCCGCGGCGCTGCGAATGGAGCCTAGCTGCAGCGTTGTACCGGCTGCGTTATGGTTGGAATACTTGCGGTGATCACTTTCCGTGTCGGTGTACGCGGTTGTTCGAACCTTCATAAACTGGCTGCGCTTCAATGGCGCCTCGTAAGCGGGTAAGGAGCGCCCAGCACATCCAACGAAGAGGAGCGACGTCGTTGCGAGCGCAACGATCGAAACGACCCGAAGCTTCATGCGCGGCGATCATACCGACATCGAGGGCGGTTGAACAGAGTTTCATGCAAAATCGTAACGAGGATTGCATACACCCGTTTTATAGTCTAAGAAACGGCGGAGATGTGGGCTCGCCTTATTGTCTTGTCGTTTGCGGTTTTCCTTGTGATGAACATGGGCTGTAGGCCGGCTCTGGGGGCTGATCTTCCGGTACCTCGAGCGCAACCGGTCGATTCGGCGCCGCCGGGCTGGCTGTCGCCTGAGACCACCATCCCACGCGCGACTCCCGCGGTAAGCTCGGAGGTTGAGGCAGCAGGCCACACCGAGGACTTCGCTAGTTACTCGTTGAGCGCTCCCGCAACCGTGGCCAGCTCCGCTCTAATGATCGACGCCAGTACCGGGGAAGTCCTTTTTGCCAAGAATCCAGATATCCAGCGGCCCGTGGCGAGCACACAAAAATTGCTAACCGCTCTCCTGGTTGTGGCGCATGGGGACCTTGACGAAAGGGTCCGCGTGAGTTCAGAGGATTGCCGGGTTGAGCCGACTAAGCTAGGCTTCAGGTCGGGTGAGATTTACACCAAGCGACAACTGCTCGCTGCTATGCTCGTTCACAGCTGCAACGATGTGGCCATGTGCCTGGCTCGAAACGATGCGGGCAGCGTGGCGGCGTTTGCCCAGCGAATGAATGCGAAGGCTGCGGCGCTCGGCGCAACCCGGAGTCACTTCGTCAATCCAAACGGGCTACCGGTTCCGGGTCAGTATTCCACAGCCAGAGACATGGCACGAATTGCCCTGGCTGCCTACCGCAATCCCATCTTGCGGCAATACATGCGGCTGCCTGGTCTGAGCTTTACCTACAATTCTGGACGCACAAGGTTTCTGGAAGCAACTAACAAGCTCGTGACGCGTTCCGCAATGTTCACCGGAATGAAGACGGGGTATACGGGACCCAGTGGCAGATGCCTGATCTCGAGCGCCTCGGGCGGAAGGCGTGATGTGATTTTGGTGCAGTTGGGAGGCACTCATCGGCTTTTGTTCGATGATGCGGAACGATTGTTGATTTGGGGTCTGGACCGTGGTGGGGTTTCTGCAGGCTCGCCTGCAGCAAGAGCGAAGGGGACATGAATTGGGCCGGGCTAAGCCATTCCCAGCATCGCTTTACCTTCAGCGGAGATCCGCTCGGGAGTCCAGGGTGGATCCCAAACGAGTTGGACATTCGCACGAGCGACTCCCGGCAGGCTCTCAAGCTTCATCCTCGCGTCCTCGGCAATGGTTGGACCCATGCCACAGCCTGGCGCGGTTAGGGTCATCTTAATGTCAACGGCATGACCGGAACCTTCGGGCTCTATCTTTACGTCGTAGATCAGACCTAGATCGACGATGTTAACTGGGATTTCCGGATCGTAGCAGGTTCGCAGTTCATCCCACACTTTCGACTCCTGGAAAGGCCCCAGCTCACTGCTCGGTATGGAGCTTTCACTCTTCTTGCCAAGCGCATCGGCGTCCTGCGGATGAATCCGATACAGGCCGGGATGCTGCGCCACGACGACGGTGTATGTCCCGCCAAGTGCCTGAGTGATAAAGACCGCCGTGCCCGCGGATAGCGTCAAGCTATCGCCGTTGGGTATCTGGACCGCCTGCACGTCACGGGTTAACGTAATATATTCTGTTTCCATGGAACGAGTGATTTAAGTTCTACGTTCCGCGTTCCGTGTTCCGGGTTCAAGCAAAGCCTGCGGACTTCTAAGGCCGGCCGATCACGACGTATTCCATACCTGCTGCTGTGGCGGCTTGAAATCCAGCGACACTGTCTTCCAGTACGAGGCACTCGGACGGTCTGACGCCCATACGCGCGGCAGCCTCCAGAAACATATCCGGCGATGGCTTACCGCGTGCGACCTGTTCGCTGGTCACAATCACGGCAAAGAAATCTTTGAAACCAATTGCTGCCAAAGTCTTGCTGACGACTGGAAGAGATCCACCAGACGCGACTGCGACTCGTGCCGATTCTGCTACGCGCCGCGCAAATGCCGCTACCTCGGGAATCGGTTGTATTGAATCGATTGACTCGACGTAGATGACCTCTTTGCGAACTGCGACGGTTTCCGGATCCATCTGGGTTCCGTACTTTTCATTCAAGATTTCGACAATTTTGTGGGTCGGCACGCCACCGAGCTCGTAAAAAAGATCTTCGGAAATCCGGCCCCCATATTCTCCCGTAGCCTGAACCCATGCTTGATAATGAACCGGCATCGAATTAGCCAACGTCCCGTCACAATCAAAAATGTAGCCCTGATACTGTTTGTTTGGTGGTGTAAAGACCGGCATAAACTGCGTCGACGCTTACACAGTCCGGGTCGGGACTCAAGTGGGGAGGTAGAACTGTAGGGCGCGTGGCTCACGCGCTGGAATCCGACGCGCATCCTGGCTGTGCGCTTTGCTGAATAGCCAAGATGGCGTATCACGACCTTCCCGGCGCGTGAGCCACGCGCCCTACAAGAAGCGCCCTCCGGTTTTTTATTGCATTTCCCTCAGTTCATTCAAAGATTGCGACTCCCGGCCTATGCGTCACACGATCTCTGTTCTGGTTGAAAACAGATTCGGCGTCCTTGCTCGAATTGCCGGAATGTTCAGTGGACGCGGGTTCAACATCGATAGTCTGAATGTCGCGCCCACCACTGACTTTTCCACCTCCCGGATGACGATCGTAGTCCGCGGCGATGACACAGTCCTTGAACAGGTGACCAAGCAGCTGAACAAGCTCGTCGACGTGATCGAAATTCAGGACTTTCGCGATGGCGAATATGTAGACCGGGAACTGGTGATGCTGCGGGTCAAGGCTGATTCAGACAACCGTTCCGAAGTGATGCAGATTTGCGACATTTTCCGCGCGAAAATCGTCGACGTGCAACCAAAGGGCCTGGCCATCGAGATTACAGGGAACGAGAGCAAGATCACCAAGTTTCTTAAGCTGATGGAGAACTTCGGGATCAGTGATCTGACGCGCACCGGAAAAGTTGCTATGGCGCGGACCGAGTGAGTTCACAAATTTTCAAACTGAATCAGAAGCGAATTATGCCAGCAAAAGTGTACACCGACAAAGATGCTGACCTAGCCCATTTGCAGGGTAAACTCTGCGCAATCATAGGCTTTGGATCACAGGGGCATGCGCACGCGCTAAATCTAAAAGATAGCGGAGTGGAAGTCGTTATTGGCCTTTACAGCGGGAGCAAATCGATCCCGGTCGCCAAGGAACACGGGTTCGAAGTCCTCGGGGTGGCGGAGGCTGCTGCCAAAGCAGACGTGATCTTTTTCGCGGCGCCAGATCTCAAAATCGCCTCGATCTACGAAAAGGAGGTCGCGCCGCATCTCCGTAAAGGCCAGGCGCTGTTGTTCAGCCACGGGTTTGCCGTGCATTTTAAGACGATCCAGCCGCCAAAAGATGTCGATGTCATTATGGTTGCACCAAAAGGGCCGGGTCATATCGTGCGACGCCAATATCTTGAGGGTAAAGGTGTTCCGGCTCTCGTCGCGGTTTACCAGAATGCGTCGAAGCGGGCAAAAAAGATTGCCCTGGCTTGGGCGAAAGCAATTGGGGCAACGCGAGCCGGGGTGATCGAGACAACCTTCAAGGAAGAGACCGAGACGGATCTTTTCGGTGAGCAAACCGTGCTCTGCGGAGGACTGACTTCGCTGGTTCAGAACGGGTATGAAACCCTGGTTGAAGCCGGGTATCAACCCGAGATGGCTTACTTTGAGTGCTTACACGAGCTAAAATTGATCGTCGATTTGATGTACGAGTCCGGCATTGCTGGGATGCGGTTTTCAATCTCAGAGACGGCGAAGTGGGGAGACGTTTCGGTAGGTCCGAAGGTAATCGATGCGTCGGTTAAGAAAAAAATGCAAAAGGCGCTGAAAGAAATTCAGTCGGGTAAGTTTGCCAAAGGCTGGATTTCCGAATACGCGCAGGGTTTGCCGAAGTACAAAAAACTGCTAAAAGCCGGCGAAGCGCATCCTGTCGAAAAGGTGGGACACCGGCTCCGCTCGTTAATGCCCTGGATTCAAAAGAAGAACATTAAGGGGGCGCAAGCGGCGTATTGAGTTTTGAGTTTTGGGTTTTGCGTAGGCGGGTTGAACAGGCCGCTTCGGGCAGACACGATCGCCAAAGAAACTCGGCATTGAATTGGCGGTTTTATGAAGAATTTTCGCTCGCGGCTTGATACCGCTCAGAGCTGGCGATGAAGGGGCGACGTTCTTGCGATCCCCTAAACCCAAAACCCTAAACTCAAAACTCAAGACCCAAACTATTCTACGTAACGCGTCAACGTGGCGAAGCGTCTCGGTCCCACCGAATTAAGCGCGGGCCTCGTCTCCATTCTGAGGCGCTCATCGAGCTCGGCAGCAAGCCGAAACCAATTTTTGGCTTTCAACGTCCCTCTTTTTCCTTCGTTGCGATCCCCCTTGCCGAATTCCCTGCGATGTCCGCGAGTTTCGTCTTCCATAGTTGTCCTCCACCACAAAACTTGCCATCAACCCTGCTTTCCGGCGGCTTGCCGTCTGGCTAGCGCCACCTATCCGCTAACAGGCGGGTAACCTACGAAAGAATCACTGAATTGCCACCGGAATTGAATGAAGCAACAAAAAAAGATCGAGGTGGGACAATTCGGGCGCAGGGAGCGATTTCGGTCTCCTTTCTAGCGATCCAGGAGCAGCCGGCGAAGCTCTTTCACCCGGTCTGCGAATAACTCGATCGCGCGTTCGATGGGTTCGGGTGTTCTCACATCGATGCCGGCGTTGAGCAACGTCTCGATCGGAAATCGGGAGCCGCCCGACTTGAGGAAGCCAAGATACGCTTCGATCTCTGCGGTTCCGCCGTGTAAAACCCGGTGCGCAAGGGAAATCGCGGCCGAGATGCCCGTCGCGTATTTGTAGACATAGAACGCGCTGTAGAAATGCGGGATGCGGAGGCACTCGACCTCGAGTTGTGGATCGATCGCAAACCGCGGTCCGAAATATGCCTCCAATAGCTCCCGGTAGATCCTTTGAAACGTGTCCAGAGTAAGCGGCCCACCGTTCTCCTCGACCTCGTGCGTGCGTTTCTCGAATTCAGCGAACATAGTCTGGCGGAAAAGAGCGGAGCGGATGTCTTCAACCTGGCGATCAACGAGATAGGCGCGCATCGCAGGGGCGTCCGCCTTCTCGAGGAGAGAATGGGTTAAGAGCTGCTCATTAAACATGGAGGCTACTTCGGCCAAAAAGATGGGGTAATCATAATTTTGAAAAAGCTGGTGGCTCTGAGAGAACCAGGTATGCATTGAGTGACCCGCTTCATGGGCGAGGGTAAAGACATCAGAAAACACATCGGCCTTGTAGTTCATCAAGATGAACGGTGGGTTGCGGTAGCTCGACGACGAGAACGCCCCGCTCCGCTTACCCTTGGTCTCGTACCGGTCGACCCAGCGTGACCGGAGGCCCGACCGCAGCGGCTCTACATAATTGTTTCCGAGAGGTTCGAGCGCGTTTGCCACCAGATCGACAGCCTCATCAAATGGGGTATTGGTTTCCAGCGCCGGTACGAGCGGCACGAACGTATCGTATTGGTGTATGTCGTCCAGCTTCAGCACGTCCCTGCGCAGATCGTAGTAGTCGTGAAGCACCGGGAGATGCGCGCGCACCGTGGAGATTAAATTGTCGTAAACCTCGACCGGAATATTGTCGGAAAAGAGTGACGCCTCGCGGCAGGACGGGTAATTTCTGACCTTCGCGTAGAAAACGTCAGCCCGCGTCGAAGCCGCCAGCGCGGAGGCGAGTGTGTAGCGGTGATCTTCGAACTCCTGAAAGAACTGATGGAACGCTTTGCGCCGGAGCTCGCGATCGGTGCGGTGAAGTAGGGAAATGTAAGTACTCTGCGATAGAGCCACTGCTACTCCCTCTTGGTCGCTGACGGTGCCGAACTTCATATCGACATTGGTCAACTGGCAGAACGTCTCATCGTGTCCGCGAACCGCGCTTGCCCCGGCCGCAAGGAGCCTCTCTTCCATCTCGGAGAGTGTATGCGGCCGGAACCTGCGGATCTTGATCAACCGAATCCTCCAATCCGCCAGGGTCGGATCATTGAGGTATTGGTCGAAAACATCGTCCGGGATTCGCTGGATCTCAGGGGTGAGAAAAGCCGCGACCTCGTGCGCTCTGGTCAGCAAATTCGTCAACTCGGCACGACGAGCAAGATTTTCGTGGTTTGAGCCATCCTCAGCAATCTTAAGCGATGCGTAGTGTCCAAGGCGTTCCGCAATGAGATCCAACGATTTGTCGAACTCCAGGCATTCCAGGAGATCTTTCGCTGAGCGGCTAAGTCGTCCCTTATGTTCGGCAAGTTTCGGAAAAGCAGCCCGATAAGCCTCGAACGCTGTGCGGTAATCTTCCTCGGTCGGGAAAAGGTGGGCCAAGTCCCAGGTGTCGGTTTCTGCGATTTCAGATCGAGTCGGAATCGAAGCGTTTGTCATGGTCGGAACAGCATTCTGGCGCGGCTGGCGAAAACCGCAAATGAAAGAGGAGAGTAGTCAGTAATCAGTAATCAGTAATCAGATCCTGAAGCTCCGGAATCGTCGTGGACCGAGGATCGTGGCCAGAATACCGACTACTGTCTGCTGACCACTGGCTCGGAGTTCGATCATGCCCTCGGATGCGCTTTATCATATGCCTTTTTCAGGCGCTCCGTCGTTACATGCGTGTAGATCTGAGTCGTTGAAAGGCTAGCGTGACCGAGCAGGGCCTGAACACTGCGAAGGTCCGCGCCATTGTCTAAAAGGTGGGTAGCGAAGCTATGCCGGAGCTTGTGCGGGCTCACTGGAAGCTGGATGGAAGTTGCTCCCTGATATTTCTTGAGGAGGAGCCAGATGGAACGTGGCGAGAGACGCTTTCGCAGCTTACTGATGAACAGCGGGCCCGCTTGAACACCGGCTTCCTGTCGATACTTCTGTACTGCTCTGAGGGCGGGTACGCCGACCGGGACGACGCGTTCTTTTCTTCCTTTTCCGATTACTCGGACCGACTCGGTGTAAGGATCAAGATCGGAAACGTTCAGGGAAGCAAGCTCGCCGAGTCGAAGCCCGCTACTGTAAAATAATTCGAGAATGGCGGTGTCGCGTGCAGCGGTCCAAGCCGGAGCCTGGTTCTTACGGGTGATTTTTCCAGGCTTAGTTAGCAGTTCGTCGATCTGGCTGACCGAAAGGACCACTGGCAATTTCTTTTCGGCTTTCGGCAGCTGCACTGCTTTCAGCGGATTTTGGGCAAACCCCTCACGCTCGACGAGGAATCTGTAAAAGCTTCGGAGGGCGGCAAAGGTGAGACGAACGTAAGATCGTGCCAGATTCTCTTTCATGCACTCGAGCAAAAACGCCCGGAAGTGCGTTGCGGTGGCCGTCTGCCACGAGATGCTTGGCTCGGCGAATCGTTTGAACCGTTCGAGTGCGCTCCGATAGGCGATAATAGTCCTGGGGGAGGCATTGCGTTCGATCTCGAGATAAGCGATGAAGCGCTCGAGCTGGCGATCCTTTTTCGGCCGAGCCATTCGAAGCGAGGCTAGTCCAATCCCTGAGATAAGTCGATCCACCTTATCTGCGCGGGCTAGTCGCCGGTTGCTTCCTGCGTAAGATGGCCGGTGTGTTCCGCCAGAAACCCTAGGAACCGGCGCCGATGCTCCCGTTCATCCGACACCAGCTCAATGATGATGTCCTGGGTAACAAAGTCAAAGGCGTCGCAGAGTTTGATGATTTTCTGATATTGCGTAATCGCGGCTTCCTGAACGTGGATGACGCCTTTGATCACCGAAATAAAATCCGTGGAATAGAGGGGCGGCTGGATCAAATCCTGGTTCCGGGAAAGCTCGAGCGACCCAGGCACACGGCCTCCGAGCACTTTGATTCGCTTGGCGATTTGTCGTGCGTGCCGCAATACAATTTCGATTTCCCCTGCGAGAGAACGCTTGATCTTTTCGGCAGGCGCCCCATCCAGGAAGACCGAATTTGCAAGGTAATTCTGGAATGTTTCCAGCTCCATGGCATAGGAGGTCTGCAACTCTGCGATAATTTCGGCGGCCTTATCCATTTTGCGTTTGGGTCAACATAGTCCGCCGCAACCGGAGGTTTCTACTGGCTAAGGGCAACTTTCGCGTTGTCCCCGGTTTAGCAGTAGTCGGCCGGCTGGCTCAGCCGGCGGCGGAGCCCAACTTGATTTGCCCGGCGCCTGAGCCAGGCGCCCTACAACGCCGAAACTCCACCCCACCAGGTGCAAAGTCGTCCCTACCGCGCGCCCATTGGTTCGGTGAGATGCGCGGGTTGGTGGGTCGCTCCGACATCCCCGGAGCGTTGAGTTGCTCTACGAAAGGACAAGGTCGCCGACCTCGTTTCCAGACCATCCGGTGCGACGGCGATGACTGGAATTTCGAAGTCGTTGTCGGGAAATTTGAAGTGATACCGGAAAGTACCATCGGATTGAAGCTGGACCGGCTTGCCAGCAATGGTCACCTTGGCTTGCGGATGGGTGCCGCCGTAGAAGATCACCTCCGCATTCACGTGCATGAAAAACTCGCGTTCCGGCAGGCTGAAAGGCTGCCCACTCCAGCTCGCCCCGACGCCGCTGAAAAGGCTGCTTTCAGTGACCAGCTGATTCCAGCTGGAGAGGCCAAATTCCAACCCGCTCCAGCTCGACAGAGACGATAACAACTCAGAGCTCAGGGCAAACGAGCCCAGACCGAGCGAACTCAAAGCCGTTTCCCAGCTAGAGGTGATCTCACCAAGACCGGCTTGCCAACTGGCGAGTGATTCGCTGCTCTCGCCGTACGAGCTGATCGCTTTTTCCCAGCTGGAGGTGATCTCGCTGAGCCCGGCTTGCCAACTAGCCAGCGTTTCGCTGCTCAGGCCGTAGGAACTGACCGCCTGCTGCCACTTCGAGACGATCTCTCTGATGCCAACTTGCCAACTGGCGAGCGTTTCGCTGGTCAAGCCGAAGGAACTGACGGCTTGCTCCCACTTGGAAATGATCTCTCTGACGCCGGCTTGCCAACTGGCCAGTGTTTCACTCGCACCAGCCAGGAGCTCGGAGGAGATTCCGCCAACCTTGGCCATTCCGAAACTACTTACACCGCCGCTCGCCAACTCTCTTGCCAGTAACTCCCGAAGGGAGCCGCTAAACAGACTCGATTCCGCAGGAGCGAGCAGCTCAGCAAGCCGCCCCTTTGCTAGAATCTCGCTCGCTGATTCCGAACCAAGCTTAGAATACAACTCTTCTTTCAGGAACGCCGCGAGCTGCGCAGAGTCAAGAGAGAAGAGACGATCGACCATATCTTTACCCAGGAGCGTCTCCAAGATGCGGATCTGATCAAAGCCCCAGCTCGATGGGCCGCCCGGTTTACTGGCCGCTGACTGTTGCAGCCGGGCCAGTGCCTCCGTCAGTGGCTCCCCGGTTGCGCGTGCCGCCGCGATAAGGTCGAGCAAAAAATTAAAGCTCAAGTGGAAGGGAACGGTCGCAAACTGAGTGTCCCAGTTTGGACTAACCGACTCGGGCGGAGTGTGAGTGGGACCTGCCTGACCGATGTTCTGCCAGGTGCCGGCGCGGTCCTTGAGGCCAAAAACGACCCGGTAATCGGCGTCAGCCGATTCTACAGGGATATACCAATTCCGTGCGATCTCGTTGATTTCGATCGTCTTCTCGAGAACGTCCTGGTGGAAGACCTGCAGATAGAGTTGGCGCTCGGCGGGAAATTTTGAGTAGTCGAAATCCCAGTAGGTGAAAAGCCAGTGCGGATCGCGGGCGATCAGGAACATTTGATCATACCCGGACGGCAACTCCCCCAAATGCTCAAACTCAGGCTTTGTTCCCGGATCTACCGAGGGCAGGTATTTCGATTCCTGCTCGACATATTCATTCGAGACAACCGGTTCTGACGTGATTCGGAATCCATTCGTATTTTCGGCGGACTCGTTACTCATAAATTTGTTCAGGCGCACCGAGGCTTCGCACCGGGGGGGAAAGTGGGGGAATTCCGTGCTTGATGCAAAGGCTTTTTTTCATTTTCCTCGATTGAAAAGTCGGGCTGGAATCTGCCACACCCGGTTCGCAAGAACCGGCAGGCTCCGATCTCCCCGACACGGTAGGGTTTCCGACGCGACTGGCAGGGCCAGATTCCCCACCCGCAACGCTTCCGCCTTGGGCGGATGCGGGCGGGCAACTTAGCCGAAACCAAGGATGTGGTAGCGCCCGGCTCCAGGA